>NZ_CP101750.1:8255000-8555000 GCF_026810505.1 Streptomyces sp. Je 1-369 | reverse complement strand
CGGGGTCGGGCGCGCCGCCGTCCCGCGGATGCGCGGCCGCCAGCAGCGCGCTCACCCCGGTCTCCTCGTCGGCGCCGGCGGGCAGCACACCCCCCGCCTCCTGCCAGCGCGCGAGCAGCGCCTCGGCGCCCGCGTACGCCTCGAGGCAGCCTCGCGCCCCGCACCGGCAGCGGCGGCCTCGGACGTTCACCGTCAGGTGGCCCCACTCGGCGGGCCCGCCGCGCGCGCCGCCGTGGATGACGCCACCGGTGACGACGCACGCGCCCACTCCGGAGCCGATCAGCACGATCGCCGCATCGTTCGCGCCCCGTCCGCCGCCGAACCACATCTCGGCCTGGCCGAGAGCGCGGGCTCCGTTGTCCACGAAGTAAGCCGTGTCCGGGGGGAGTTGGATCGCGTCGCGCAGCATGCGTTCCAACGGGACCGCGTCCCACCCGATGGTCTGACCGTGCACCACCGTGCCACCCGCGCCGCCCATACCCCCAGCGCCACCCATACCGCCCCCGCCACCCCCGCCGTCGACGATGCCCGGCACACCGACCCCCACGCCGATCAGACCCCCGTACGGCACGTCGGCGGCGCCCCCGACCCCCGGCCCTGCACCCGTCCCCGTTTCGATCCCCGCCTCCGCCACCACCTCCGCCACACCCTCCGCGATATGGCGGACGACCGTCTCCACATCGTGTCCCGAGTCCGTCAACGGGCGTTCCGTGCGGGCCAGTTCCGTGAGTGCCAGGTCGAACGCCTCCACGCGGACCCGCGTCTCCCCCACGTCGACGCCGATGAGGCGGCCGCTCGACGGTGCGACGCGCAGCAGCGTGCGCGGGCGGCCGCCGTCGGACTCGACGCTGCCCGCCTCCTCCAGGAGGCCGTCCGCGGTGAGTTCGGCGACGACGTTGCTCACGGAACCCGAGCTGAGTCCGGTCGCGGGGCCGAGTGCCTGGCGGCTCATCGGCCCGCCGAAATACAACCGTTGCAACACCGAGGCGCGGTTGCCCACGCGCAGGTCGCGCACCGTTCGACTGCTCCGCTCGGCCATGTGGCTCCTCTCCGATCGGCAACATACCCGTGCGCGACCCCTTGACGCGACTTTCTCTCAGGTTTTAACTCACGTCCTAAATTAAGTCGTGAATCTGTTCAGACGTCGAACTCGGCGCCTCCTCACGCCTGTGCTCCTTCGTTCTCATTCCCGTTCATCCACCACGAAAGGGACGGATCCGTCATGCGCAGACTCCGAGCCTTGGCAGCTCTCGCCACCGTGACCGCTCTCTCCGGTGCCACCCTCACGGCCTGCGGCGGCGGCACGAACACCGGCGGCGAGGGCAGCAACGCCTCGCCCAAGACGCTCACTTACTGGGCCTCCAACCAGGGGCCGAACATCGCGGCGGACAAGAAGATCCTCGCGCCCGAGCTGAAGAAGTTCGAGGAGCAGACGGGGATCAAGGTCGAGCTGGAGGTCGTCCCCTGGTCCGACCTGCTCAACCGGATCCTCGCGGCGACCACGTCGGGACAGGGCCCCGACGTCCTCAACATCGGCAACACCTGGTCGTCCTCGCTCCAGGCCACGGGCGCCCTGCTGCCCTGGGACGCGAAGAACTTCAAGGCGATCGGCGGCAAGGACCGCTTCGTCGACGCGGCGCTCGGCTCGACGGGCACCGAGGGCAAGGACCCGGCGGCGGTGCCGCTGTACTCACTGTCGTACGCCCTCTACTACAACAAGGCCATGTTCAAGGAGGCGGGCATCAGCAAGCCGCCGGCCACCTGGGACGAGCTCGTGACCGCGGGCAAGAAGCTCTCCAAGGGTGGCAAGTGGGCGCTGGGCGCCGAGGGTTCGAACCTGGTGAACAACATCCACCAGGCCTTCGCCCTCGGCAAGCAGCACGGCGCGGACTTCTTCGACGCGCAGGGCAAGCCGACCTTCACCTCGGACGGTGCGGTGTCCGCCGTGAAGCAGTACGTCGACTTCATGGCCAAGGACAAGATCATCGCGCCGGGCAACGCCGAGTACGCGCAGAACCAGTCGCTGCGGGACTTCGCGCAGGGCAAGACGGCGATGGTGCTGTGGCAGGCCGCGGCGACCACGTTCGAGGCGCAGGGCATGAAGCCGGACGAGTGGGGCGTGGCCCCCGTCCCCGTGGCGTCCGGGAAGCCCGGCGCGGAGCGGCAGGTCAACTCGATGGTCGCGGGCATCAACCTCGCCGTCTTCAAGAACACCGACAACCTCGACGGCGCCCGCAAGTTCGTCAAGTTCATGACGAGCGACGCCGAACAGGCCCGCCTCAACAAGGCGTACGGGTCGATCCCGCCGGTCACCGCCGCGCAGAAGGACGCGGCCTTCGACCGGGCCGACACGGCCGTGCTGCGCGACACGCTCCGCAAGAGCGCCGCGCCGCTGCCGCAGGTGCCCAACGAGTCGCAGTTCGAGACGTCGGTGGGCACGGCCATCAAGAAGCTGTTCGCCGACGCGGCCGCGGGCAGGCCGGTCACCGCGGAATCCGTGAGGTCCGAGCTGTCCAAGGCGCAGCAGCAGATGCCGAAGAGCTGAGAGCCGAGAACCGAGAGTCGAGAGCTGAGAGCCGACCCGTGACCACCCTCACCACACCACCCCCCTCCAAGGAGCGGGCCGCGCCGCCCGGCGGCAAGCGCCCCTCACGGCTGCGCCTGCCCGCCCGCCTGCGCCGCGTCTCGCTCCCCTACCTCCTGCTGCTCCCCGCCCTGCTCCTCGAACTCGTCGTCCACCTCATACCGATGGGCGTCGGCATCGTGATGAGCTTCAAGGAGCTCACGCAGTTCTTCATCCGCGACTGGGGCGCCGCCCCCTGGACGGGCCTGGACAACTACAAGCTGTCGGTGGACTTCGACGCCCCGGTCGGCGAGGCGCTGCTGCACTCGTTCTTCGTGACCGTCGCGTTCACGGTGCTGTCCGTGGGCCTGTGCTGGCTCATCGGCACGGCCGCCGCGGTCTTCATGCAGGAGCACTTCCGCGGCCGCGGTCTGCTGCGGGCCGTCTTCCTCATCCCGTACGCGCTGCCGGTGTACGCGGCGGTCATCACCTGGTCGTTCATGTTCCAGCGCGACACCGGTCTGATCAACCACGTGGTTCACGACCAGCTCGGACTCACCGACAGCCGTCCGTTCTGGCTCATCGGCGACAACAGTTTCGTCGCGCTGCTCACCGTGTCGGTGTGGAAGGGCTGGCCGTTCGCCTTCCTGATCGTCATGGCGGGGCTGCAGAACATTCCCAAGGAGCAGTACGAGGCGGCGGCGATCGACGGGGCCGGGATGTGGCAGCAGGTGCGGCGCATCACGCTGCCGTCGCTGCGGCCCGTCAACCAGGTCCTCGTCCTGGTGCTGTTCCTGTGGACGTTCAACGACTTCAACACGCCGTACGTGCTGTTCGGCAAGTCGGCGCCCGAGGCCGCCGACCTCATCTCCATCCACATCTACCAGTCGTCGTTCGTCACCTGGAACTTCGGCACCGGCTCCGCCATGTCGGTCCTGCTGCTGCTCTTCCTGCTTCTGGTGACGGCCGTATATCTCCTGGTGACCTCGCGGGGAAGGAAGACCGCCGATGTCTAGCCGCTCACCGAGGTCCGGCCGCTCACCCATGGCCGCGCCGCGTTCGTTCCTGTGGTCGCGGCGGATCTTCCTGACGCTCCTCGCCGGCTTCGTGCTGCTTCCCGTGTACGTGATGGTGAGCAGCTCCCTCAAGCCGCTGCAGGACGTGTCCGGCTCGTTCCGCTGGATGCCCAGCGGGTTCACCGTGCGGCCGTACTTCGACATCTGGAAGACGGTGCCGCTGGCCGACTACTTCATGAACTCGCTGATCGTGGCGGGCGCGGCGACGGTGTGCTCGGTGGTCATCGCGGTGTTCGCCGCCTACGCGGTCAGCCGTTACCGCTTCCGCGGCAAGCGGGTGTTCACCGTGACCGTCCTGTCGACGCAGATGTTCCCGGGCATCCTCTTCCTGCTGCCGCTCTTCCTCATCTACGTCAATGTCGGCAACGCCACCGGCATCGCGCTGTTCGGCTCGCGCGCCGGGCTCATCCTCACCTACCTCACGTTCTCGCTGCCGTTCTCCATCTGGATGCTGATCGGATACTTCGACTCGGTGCCGCGCGAGCTGGACGAGGCGGCGCTGGTCGACGGCTGCGGGCCGCTGCGGGCGCTGTTCCGGGTCGTGGTGCCCGCCGCGATCCCCGGCATCGTCGCCGTCGCCGTCTATGCCTTCATGACCGCGTGGGGAGAAGTGCTC
The DNA here is from genome assembly GCF_026810505.1 of Streptomyces sp. Je 1-369. Taxonomy (NCBI): domain Bacteria; kingdom Bacillati; phylum Actinomycetota; class Actinomycetes; order Kitasatosporales; family Streptomycetaceae; genus Streptomyces; species Streptomyces sp. Je 1-369. The sequence continues at coordinate 8,550,745 of NZ_CP101750.1, read as the reverse complement.
TTCGCCTCCGTCATGACGAACGAGACCACGCGCACCCTCGCCGTGGGCCTCCAGGGCTACGCCACCCAGAACGACGTGTACTGGAACCAGGTCATGGCCGCCTCGCTCGTCGTGAGCATCCCCGTCGTCGCCGGCTTCCTGCTCCTGCAGCGCTATCTCGTCGCCGGACTGACCGCCGGAGCCGTCAAGTGACGCTCCCGCCCCTCCCGGACCCGCCCCTTCCCGAAAGGAACCCCGTGACCGACCCCTCCTCCCCGGCCACCTCCTCCCCCGACCTCTCCGCGCTCCCCCGGGACTTCGCGTGGGGCGTGGCCACATCGGCGTACCAGATCGAGGGGGCCGTCGACGAGGACGGCCGGTCGCCCTCGATCTGGGACACGTTCGCGCGCACCCCGGGCGCGGTCGACGGCGGTGACACGGGCGACGTGGCCTGCGACCACTACCACCGCTGGCCCGAGGACATCGCGCTGATGCGGGAGCTCGGCGTCGACTCCTACCGTTTCTCGCTCGCCTGGCCGCGGATCGTGCCCGGTGGCGACGGGCCGGTCAACGCGGCGGGCCTCGACTTCTACGACCGGCTCGTCGACGCACTCCTGGAAGCGGGCATCACCCCCAACGCGACCCTCTACCACTGGGACCTGCCGCAGGTGCTGCAGGACCGCGGTGGCTGGCCCGAGCGTGCGACCGCCGAGCATTTCGCCGCGTACGCCTCGGTGGTTGCCGAACGCCTGGGCGACCGGGTGCCGCTCTGGGCGACGCTCAACGAGCCGCTGTGCTCCGCCTGGATCGGTCACCTGGAAGGCCGCATGGCGCCGGGTCTCACCGATCTGACGGCGGCCGTGCGCGCCTCGTACCACCTGCTGCTGGGGCACGGTCTGGCCGCGCAGGCGATCCGTGCTGCGGCGCCCCGCGCGCAGGTCGGCATCGTCAACAACCTGTCGCCGGTGGTGGCCGCGTCCGACCGGCCGGAGGACGTCGCCGCCGCCCGGCGGGTCGACGGGCACACCAACCGCTGGTGGCTCGACCCGCTGCACGGGCTCGGCTTCCCCGCCGACATGCGGGAGGTGTACGGCGTCGACCTGCCGGAGCGTGCGGGTGACCTCGCGACGATCGCGCAGCCGCTGGACTGGCTGGGCCTCAACTACTACTTCCCCGCCGTCGTCGCCGACGACCCCGAGGGCCCCGCGCCGTTCGCCCGGCAGGTGTACCGGCCCGAGGTGCCGCACACCGGCATGGACTGGGAGATCGACGCGGACGGTATCGAGAGCCTGCTGATGCGGCTGACAGAGGAGTACGGGGCGCGGCGGCTGTACGTGACCGAGAACGGCTCGGCGTTCCCCGACCTCGTCCGCGCGGACGGCACGATCGACGACGTGGAGCGCACCCGTTATCTGCGCGAGCACCTGGCGGCGTGCGCCCGTGCGGCCCGTCGGGGCGCCCCGCTGGCCGGGTACTACGCGTGGTCGCTCCTGGACAACTTCGAGTGGGCGTACGGCTACGACAAGCGTTTCGGTCTGGTCCACGTCGACTACGCGACGCAGCGCCGCACGGTCAAGGGCAGCGGCCGCCACTACGCGGACCTCGTCCGGACCCACCGCCACCGCACCGCGCGGGCCGCCTGAGCTCGGAGCCTGTCTCAGCGGCGCAGGCCGGGCAGCATCCGCATCTCCCCTATCCGCAGCAGGCGCGCGAGGACGAGATAGCCGACGGCCATCGTCAGCGCGCCGGCGGTCAGCGCCAGGGCCGTCGCGGCCGTACCGGCCGAGGTCACCTCGGATCCGGCGCGGGCGGCGGCCCAGCCGAGGGCACCGGCCAGGGCGGACGCGAGGATCAACTTGCCGTACGTACGCGTCAGCCGACGGCCGTCCAGGTAGCCGCCGAGGCGGCGGCGCAGCAGCCGCGCGGTGAGCAGCAGGCCCACGGCGTACGACAGCGTGTACGCGGCGGCCATCCCGGTGACCGCCCAGCGCGCGGGCAGCAGCAGATGGCAGACGGTGGCGAGGCCGATGTTCACGCCCGCCACCCAGGCCGCCATCCAGAAGGGGGTGCGGGTGTCCTCGCAGGCGTAGAAGCCGCGGAGCAGGAGGTACTGCGCGGAGAACGGGATGAGGCCGAGGCCGAACGCCTGGAGCATGTGGCCGAGGGGTTCGGTGGCCGCGGCGTCGGACGCGCCGTGGGCGAAGAGCAGTTCCGCGGTCTGCGGGCCGAAGGCGAGGAAGAAGAACCCGGCGGGCACGATCACCGTGCCGGTGACGCGCAGCGCGCGGGACAGTTCGCCGCGCAGGTCGGCGGTCCTGCCCTCGGCGGCGGCCTTGCTCATCCGGGGCAGCAGCGCGGTCACCAGGGAGACGGTGACGATGGACTGCGGCAGGAGCCAGATGGTCTGCGCGTACGAGTAGGCGGTGTAGCCGACGCCGTCCTTCGGCAGGGTCCGGTCGGCGGCGTTGGCGTAGTTCGTGACGACGGTCAGCGCGACCTGGTTGGCGAGGACGAGCAGCAGCGTCCAGCGGGCGGCGCGGGCGCTCCTGCCGAGGCCGGTGCCGCGCCAGTCGAAGCGCGGCCTGAAGCGCAGGCCCGCGGCGCGCACGTACGGCACGAGCGCGAGGGCCTGCACGGCTATGCCGAGGGTGGTGCCGATACCGAGGAGTCCGACCTGCTCGGCGGTGATGTCCCGGACGTCGTCGGGCACGGTCATCAGACCCAGGTATGCGCCGAACATGGTGACGAGCACGACGTTGTTGAGGACCGGGGTCCACATCATCGCGCCGAACTTCTCGCGGGCGTTCAGGACCTGTCCGAGGATCGCGAAGAGCCCGTAGAAGAAGATCTGCGGCAGCAGGAACCGGGCGAAGACGACGGTGAGCTCGAACGCCTCGTGGTTCTCGGCGGTGTCCCTCATGTAGAGCGCGACGATCTGCGGGGCCGCCCATACCGCGAGGGCCGTGCCGACGCCGAGGACGCAGACGACGAGGGTGATCAGGCGCTGCTCGAACGCCGTGCCGCCGTCGGGGTCGTTCGCACGGGCGCGCACCAGCTGGGGCACCAGGACGGCGTTCAGGGCGCCGCCGATGAGCAGGGTGTAGAGGCTGGTGGGGACGGTGTTGGCCGTGTTGTACGTACCGGCGAGGAGGCCGGTGCCGAGGGCAGCGCCCTGGAGGACCTGCCGGATCAGGCCGGTGGCGCGGGAGACCACGGTCCCGAAGGCCATGAGGAGCGAGGAGCGCGCGAGGGTCGCCACGTCAGCAGCACCTCGTGTGCGGCTCGGCGCGTACGTACGGCTCGGCCCGGCGTATGTACGGCTCGGCGCATATGACTTCGAAATCCATGCACTTGATCTTCGCACGGGCCTGTGACACCTCACGGTCACCCGAACGCGTCACCGCCACGCGCGCGTGGCCTCGCCCTCCCGCCGTAACGTCCGATTCGTCCCCGATCGTGCGTTACCCGGCAAGAAAGCGAGACCCCACCCCCCATGTCGAGATCCGCGCCAGCCCTCCCGGCACCGGCCCGCTTCGTCGTCCTCTTCCTGCTCGCCCTGCTCACCGCGGCGAACGGCTTCCTCGTCGCCCCGGGGCAGGCTCACGCGGCCCAGGCATCCGCCTTGGCCGCCACCGCGCCCGCCGTCGTCGACGAGTCGTGCACCAGCAGCGACCCCGCCGTCTGCATGATCCGGGAGATGACTCCGGAGCAGCGCGCGCAGGCGCGCGAGACCCGGATCCGCTATCACCAGCTGCTCGACGCCATGGAGCGCACGGCCGACGAGATGCACGACGCGGGCCGCTCGGACGAGGAGATCGCCCGCACGCTGGTGGACATGCGCAACGAAGCCAAGGACATCACGCGCGCGGGCATGTCGCCCGAAGCCGTGCAGGCCCTGGAGGCACGCAACATGAAGAAGTACGGCAACCCGCTTGGCCCGACGGCGGACCAGCAGTACGCCAAGTACGGCAGCTGGAAGGCGGTCATCGCGGCCGCCACGCGGAGCAGCGCCGCCGTGGACCGGGAGCTCGGCCTGGAGCCGCGCGGCTGATGACGCGTCTGTCGGACTACGACCGGCACGGCCGGGTGTGGGACCTGGATCCCGCTTCGGGGCTCCTCTCCCCCGCACCCGGCGGCAGCTGCCACGGTTTCGTGCACCTTCCTGGAGACGGCGAGCAGGCGGCGGGCGCGCTGTACGGCGCCGGGGAGGACTCCGGGACGCTGTGGCTGCAGTTCGGGGCGCGGCGCTGGGACTGCGCGTCGGCCTCGGTCCGGCAGGCTTCGCTGCCGGACGGCACGCGGCACTTCGCCGTCGCCGGTTCCGGCGGCGACCCGGAGTTCGAACTCCCGTACGCGGCGCCGGATTCCCACCCCTTCGACCCGGCGTACGACTGGCTGGACGAGCTCGCCGACGATTTCTACCTCTGGGTGGCGGACCGGCTCGCCACCGCCGCATCGCGTCAGACGCTGCTGGAGCACTTCCGGGCGGGGTTCCCCGCCCCCTGAGCGGTCTCCCGCAGGATGCCCGCCGCGCAGGCCGCGACGGCGCAGAACGCCACGGGCAGGAAGAACGTCAGGTTGAGCGGCACGAAGTGGGTGAGCGGGCCGATCACGGCGGGGCCCGCGAGCATGCCGAGATAGCCGAGCCCCGCGACGCGGGAGACATTGACGCCCGCGGTTTCGGGGTCCGCGTGGCCCGCGGCGCTGAAGAGCTGGGGGATGCAGCCCGAGAGGCCCGCGCCGAACACGGTCCAGCCAGTCAGGGCGAGCGGGATCCAGGGTGACAACGCCGCCACCGTCAGGCCCACCGCGGCGACGGCGGCGCCGTACCGGAGGATGGCCACCGGCCCGTACCGCGCGGCCACCCGGTCGGCGAGGAGGCGGCCGATGGTCATGGCCGTGGCGAAGGCGCCGTAGGCGAGGGCCGCGGTCGCGGCGGGCGCGTCGAGCACGTCGCGCAGGTGCAGGACGCTCCAGTCGTTGGCCACGCCCTCGCAGAGCATGAGCATCAGGGCGAGGGCGGCGAGGACCCAGATCCGGCGCGGGGTTCCGCGCCGCGATGGCGTCGGGGACTCGGGCAACGGTACGGATCCGGGTTCGGGGCGCAGCAGCGCGGGAGCGGACACCGCCGCCGCCACGACCCCGAGCGCGGCCACCGCGCCGAGCGTCGCGGCCGGGCTCCAGCCCCAGCTGAGCGTGCGGGCGCCGACCAGCGCGGCGAGGACGCCGCCGATGGAGAACGTGGCGTGGAAGGCAGACATGACGGGGCGTCGGTAGCCGCGCTCGACCTGCACGGCGTGGGCGTTCATGCTGACGTCGAGGCAGCCGTTGCCGAGCCCGAAGGCGAGCAGCGCGGCCCCCAGCGTCCACACGTTCGTGGCGAGCCCCGGCAGCACCACGGCCGCGGCGCACAGCGCGGCGCTGACGGGCACGACGATGCGGGCGCCGAGCCGGTCGGTGAGCGGCCCGACGATCTGCATGCCCACGAATGCGCCGGCGCCGAGCAGCAGCAGGAGCCAGCCGAGCACGGCGTGACTGATCCCGGCACGGTCCTCGACGGCGGGGATGTGGACGATCCACATGCCCATGAGGAAGCCGTTCAGCGCGAAGTAGGCGAAGGTGGCCAGTCGGCCGACTCGCAGTGTTCTTTCCATGCTTTCGAACATAACGAACAGTTTCGATGTTCGGAAGATTGATCTGCGAACAGAATTGTTGTTTGCTGTGTGCGTGGCCAGTACAGATCGACTGAGGCAGATCACCGAAGCCGTACGCGACGCGGGGCGGCTCGGTGTCGCGGAGCTCGCCGGGCTCACCGGCGCATCCGAGATGACCGTCCGCCGCGACCTGGAGGTTCTCGCGGAGCAAGGTGTCCTTGAGCGCTATCGAGGTGGCGCACGGAGCCTGCTGCTGCGCGGCGAGGAACCGCCGTTCGCGCTGCGGGAGCAGGAGGGCCTCGCGGCCAAGCGGCGCATCGCCGCCGCGGCGGCCGGGCTGATCGCGGACGGGGAGTCCGTCGTCGTCGACAGCGGCACGACCTGCCTCGAGGTCGCCCGCGCCCTGGAGCACCGGCGCCTGACCGTGATGCCGCTGTCCCTGCACGCGGTGAACGCCCTGTCGGCCGCCCCGCAGGTGACGCTCCTGGTGCCGGGCGGGCGGCCGCGCCCCGGCGAGCTGGCCCTCACCGGCCCGCTGACCACCGCGTCCCTGGCCGCACTGCGCTTCGACACCGCCGTGATCGGCTGCTGCGGACTGACCGCGGCGGACGGCCTCACCGCCTACGACCTGGACGATGCCGCCGTGAAACGAGCCGCGATCGGCTCGGCCCGCCGCGTCATCGCCGTCGCGGACGCCGCGAAGCTCTCCCGTACCGCCCTGGCGTTCGTCGCCGCCGCCGACGCGCTGCACGCCGTCGTCACGGACGACGCGGCACCGGACACGGAGACCGACATGATCGCCGCGGCGGGCGTGGCCGTACGAAAGGTATGACCCCCATGAACGACCACCACCGCACTCACGACGTCGTGCTCTTCGACATGTGATCTCGCCAGTTGGAGCGCCGTCGACGACACGAGGGTCGTCCTCGTCGAGGAGCTGGCGGCCGCGGGACAGCCCGTCGCGCTGCTCTCCAACATCCCCGAGGAACTGGCCGCCCACTACGAAGAGCGGCATTCCTGGCTCAAGCACTTCCAGGTGTGCGCCTTCTCCTGCCGCACAGGCCACGCCAAGCCCGAACCCGGCGCCTACCACTGGTGCCTCACGACCCCCGCCCGGCTGCGCGAGGTGCTCCGCCTCAGCGCGTGATCGCGCCCAGCAACGCCTTGGCACACAGGTCCCTGACCTGCTCCCGCGTCAGGTCGGGCTCCTCCAGCCACTCCAGACAGACCGCCACCATGAACGCCAGCCACCCGCGCACCGCGAGGCGCAGCGCGGGCAGGTCCTGCGTGCCGTGCGACGCGGCCGGGTCCGCGGCGAGGGCGGCGAGGATCTGCCGCTCCTGCGCGGCGAGACCGTTGCGGTAGACCTCGCGGACCAGCGGGTCGCCCGCCGCCTCGGCCCGGTGGAAGGCGCGGAAACCCTGTGCGTGGCTCTCCACGTAGCCGAGGAACGCGTCGAGGCCCGTACTGATCTGCTCGCGCACCGGCAGCCCGGGGACCGCCGCCGTCAGGCGCAGCATGCGCTCGCTCTCCCGGTGCACCACGGCGGCGAAGAAGTCCCGCTTGGTCGGGAAGTAGTGGTAGAGGAGCCCCCGCGAGACGCCGGCGATCTCCGCGACGCGCTCGATCCACACGTCGTCGTAGGGCTTCTGCGCGAAGAGCCGCGCCCCGACCGAAAGCAGCTGCTCACGCCGCTCCTCGGTACTCAGTCTGCGGCGCGTGCGCTCCTGGGGATTCGCGGCCATGCAGGCACCTTACTTGACGCCAATTCAATAGGGGCACCAGACTGGGATCTCCTATTGAATCCACGTACAACAGGCCCAACGGGCCCGTCGGACAAGGGAGATGGGCACATGGCGCAGACGACGCGGTCCGCGGCGGCGAACGGACCGGACGGGCAGCGTGCCCCGGCCCCTCCCCCAAAGGGTTTTCGCAGCGCCGAGCTCGGCTGGCCCGAGCTGCACCGGATACCGCATCCGCCGCGTCGGCTCCCGGTGGTCGGCGACATCCTGGGCGCCAACGTCCGCACGCCGCTGCAGGACTCGATGAAGCTGGCGGAGCAGCTCGGTCCGATCTTCCGGCGCAAGGCGTTCGGCAAGGAGTTCGTCTTCGTGTGGGGCGCCGACCTCGCCGCGGACATGGCCGACGAGTCGCGGTTCGCGAAGCACGTGGGGCTCGGCGTGGCCAATCTGCGGCCGGTCGCGGGCGACGGTCTCTTCACGGCGTACAACCACGAGCCCAACTGGCAGCTGGCTCACGACATCCTCGCCCCCGGGTTCAGCCGCGACGCGATGGCGGGCTACCACCCGTTGATGCTGGACGTCGCACGGCAGCTGACGGCCCGCTGGGACGAGCGGGAGGCGGCGGGCCGGGCGGTGGACGTGCCGGGCGACATGACGAAGCTGACGCTGGAGACGATCGCCCGTACCGGTTTCGGGCACGACTTCGGCTCTTTCGAACGGTCCGCTCCGCACCCGTTCGTGTCGGCGATGGTCGGCACGCTCTCCTTCGCCCAGCGGCGCAACGTCGTGCCGCCGCTGCTGACCCCGCTCGTGCTGCGCGGCGCCGACCGGCGCAACGACGCGGACATGGCGTACCTCAACCGCACGGTCGACGCGGTGATCGCGGCCCGCCGCGCGGAGGGCGCTCCGGGGTCGGGCGACAGCGGAGACCTGCTGGACCGCATGCTGCAAGTGGCCCACCCCGAGACCGGGGAGCGGCTCACTCCGGAGAACATCCGCCGCCAGGTCATTACTTTCCTGGTCGCCGGGCACGAGACGACGTCCGGCGCGCTGTCGTTCGCGCTGCATTACTTGTCGCGCTCCCCGAAAGTGCTCGCCCGCGCGCGGGCCGAGGTCGACGAGGTCTGGGGCACCGAGGGCGAGCCCGCGTACGAGCAGGTGGCCAAGTTGCGATATCTGCGCCGGGTGCTCGACGAGTCGCTGCGGCTCTGGCCGACCGCTCCGGGATTCGCCCGCGAGGCCCGCACGGACACCGTCCTCGGGGGTGAGCATCCGATGCGGCGCGGCGCGTGGGCGCTGGTTCTCGCGACGATGCTGCACCGCGACCCGGCCGCATGGGGCGAGCACCCCGAGGAGTTCGACCCCGACCGGTTCGCCCCTTCGGCCGTACGCGCGCGCCCCGCCCACGTCTTCAAGCCGTTCGGTACTGGCGCACGCGCCTGCATCGGACGTCAGTTCGCGCTGCACGAGGCGACCTTGGTGCTCGGACTGCTCCTCCGCCGCTACGACCTGCACGCCGATCCGGGCTACCGGCTGCGCGTCGCGGAGCGTCTCACCCTGATGCCGGACGGCCTGACGCTGCGTCTCTCGCGCCGCGCCCGGGCCGCGTAGAGCGCGATTGTCAGACCCGTGCGCAAGAGTGGAGGTGGCATCCCGAGATGCCGCCATGCCATCCAGCGCAGAGGAGTCGCTCGACATGACCGGCACGACGTCCGAGGAACTGCTCGCCGCCCAGGCCTGCTTGCGCCTGCTGCACACGGCGCGCGCCACACTCTCCGACTCCGCGTCGGTCTCCCCCGTGGCCGCGGCGACGCTGCTCGCGGGGCCCATCGCGGAGGCCGACGAGGCGCTGCGCCGGGCGGGTCTCGCGGGCAACGAAGCAGCGCTCATCGACCGGATCTACGATCTCGCGCCGCCTCTCCCGCGCTCCGCGGACCCGGGTCCGCCGTCCGAGGAGCGGGCGCGGATGTCCCACTCCTGCGCACGCGAGGGCAGCCAGTCATGAGCGCGGACCAGGGCAACGCCTCGTACGGGCACAAGGAGTTCAAGCGCTCCAAGAGCCACTTCTCGGACCGCGTCACGGCGGACGGCAGGGACGGCTGGCCGGTGGAGGCGGGGCGGTACCGGCTTGTGGTGAGCCGCGCCTGCCCCTGGGCGGGCCGTTCGCTCATCGCGCGGCGACTTCTCGGCCTGGAGGGCGCCGTCTCGCTGGCCGTCACGGACCCGATCCAGGACGACCGGAGCTGGCGGTTCACGCTGGACCCCGACGGCCGCGACCCGGTGCTCGGCATCCGCTATCTGAGCGAGGCGTACGAGGCGCGGGAGAGCGGCTATCCGGGAGGCGTAAGCGTTCCCGCGCTGGTCGACGTGGAGAGCGGCAAGCTGGTCACGAACGACTACCAGCAGATCACGCTGGACTTCGCCACGGAGTGGACGGCACTGCACCGCGAGGGGGCGCCTGACCTGTATCCCGAGCCGCTGCGCGACGAGATCGACGCCGTGATGGACGGCATCTACCGCGACGTCAACAACGGTGTGTACCGGTCCGGTTTCGCCCCGGACCAGGAGACCTACGAGTCCGCGTGCCGCGACGTCTTCCACCGTCTCGACCTGGCCTCCGAGCGTCTGTCGAGCCGCCGCTATCTCGCCGGGGACACGATCACCGAGGCCGACATCCGCTTCTTCTGCACGCTGGTGCGGTTCGACGCCGTCTACCACGGCCACTTCAAGTGCAACGTACGGAAACTGTCCGAGGACCGGGTCCTCTGGGCGTACGCGAGGGATCTCTTCCAGACGCCCGGTTTCGGCGACACCATCGACTTCGACCACATCAAGCGGCACTACTACCAAGTGCACACCGGCATCAACCCGACCGGCATCGTGCCGCTCGGCCCGGACCTCTCGGGGTGGCTGACGCCGCATCACCGGGAGGAGCTGGGCGGCCGCCCCTTCGGTGACGGCACGCCTCCGGGGCCCGTGCCCTCCGGGGAGGAGGTGCCCGTCACGGCCAGGTCGGCTCCTTGTCGGGCTTCCACGTGAACTTGTCGCCGCCCACCCAGCGCACGGCGTCCGGGTCGTCGAGGTCGTGCACGGTGATGCCTGCCATGGCGGCCGCGTCGAGGACGTCCGTGACGGTCTTCGCCTTGCCCACCACCTCACCGTCGATCTCCACGATCCGGAACGGGGGGTGGCCGGGCTGGACCCCGAGCACCGTGATCCGGGGATGCGCCATGTACAGATAGCTTTCGGTCATGTCCGGAACTCTTCCATGACGCGCCCCAGGGCCGCCTCGCCAGTCGGCCGCTCGGGCTAGAGGGTGCGGACACGGGGCTGAAGAGCCCGCTCGACCGCGGCCACCACGCGCCCCGCGCCGTCCTCCGCCGCCAGCGTCCCGGCGAGGCGTTCGGCGGCGCGGGCATGCGTGTCCTCACGGACGGCGCGGCCGAGCGCGTCGGCCAGGCGGGGCGCGGTGAGGTCCTTGAACGGAACCGGGACGGTGGCCGCGCCCAAGGACGCCAGCCGGGCGGCCCAGAAGGGTTGGTCGGCCGTGACCGGCACGGGGACGGCGGGGACGCCCGCACGGAGTGCCACCGCCGACGTGCCCGCCCCCGCGTGGTGCACCACGGCCGCCACCTTGGGAAACAGCAGGGCGTGCGGCACCTCACCGATCGTCAGGACGTCGTCGCCGGACGCCGCGAGGCCGGCCCGGCCCGCCTGCAGCACACCGCGCAGCCCCGCCGTCCGCAACGCCGTCACAGCGATCTCGCTCAGCCGGTCGCCGTCACCGCCCGCCATGCTGCCGAACCCGATGAACACCGGCGGCGGCCCCGCTCGCAGGAAGTCGTCGAGTTCCGGAGGCAGCCGGTCCGCCGGATCCTGGTACGGCCACCAGTTGCCGACGACGTCGAGTCCGGGGCGCCAGTCCGCGGGCCGCGGCACGACGGCCGGGCTGAAGCCGTGCAGCACCGGCCACCGCGCCCGCTCCTGCCGGGCGCGGACACTGCCCGGCGCGGCCGCGGGCAGCGAGAGGCGGGCGCGCAGGTCACGGACCGCGTCGGCGTAGACACGGTCCACCATGCGCAGGGAGAAGGCGCCGAGCGCGCGGTTCCCGAACCGGCCGAGCGACCGCGTGCCACCGACGACCGGCGGGAACGCCCGAGTGGGATGGGTGGGTTGCAGGTACGCCCCCACGGCCGGTATGTCCATGGCCTCGGCCAGCTGCCAGCCGAGCGGCGCGGTGGTCGTGGAGAGTACGAGGAGGTCCGCGCCGCGCACGGCGGCATCGGCGAGTCCGCCCCCGAGCCCGTGCACGAAAGCCGAGGCCGAGCGCATGAGTTCCGTGCGGCCGCCGGCGCGCTGACCGTCCTCCGGAGAGGCCTGCAGCTCACGGAAGCGCAGGCCGGCGGCCTCGACGAGCGGCGCGAACGAGCGGTGCGTGGCGAGTGCGACCTCGTACCCGGCGGCGCGGAGCCGGGCGCCGAGGCCGGTGTAAGGGGCGACATCGCCGTAGGAACCGGCTGCGGTGATCAGTACGCGTGTCATCGAACACCTTCGGGGAGGGAGGAGCGGGAGGACTCGGCGGCGGCGCCGACCGCGCGACTCTCGACCTCAGGTACAGCGTGAGGGTTGGCGTCTTCCTCAGGTCGAGCCTGAGGTCCCGTGCGGCTCTCGGCGTTGGCCCGTACCGCCGTACGCAGATACGTGGCGAGCCCCGGCCGCTGCTGCGACGGCGGCACGACGAGCGCGAAAGCGCGGGCGTCGTCGACGAAGTCGTCAGCGATGCGCCGATGCATGTCGGGCGGGCACGGCGTGAACCAGCGGGCGATGTGCTGCCGGTGCGCCTCGGCGAGTTCCAGGGCCCGTTCGCCCGCAGCGGGCTCCCCGGCGTCGAAGGCGGCGAGCAGGTCCTCCCTCCACCGCGTGGCCTCGCCCATGAGGTCCGCCCAGTCCTCCTTGGTGTGCTCGGCGGCGCTTTTCATGGCCGCTCGATGCCCGTCGCTGCCCTGCCACTTCAGCTCGGCGTCGGTGGCGTAGCTGAGGTCGAACGTGATCTCGCCGAACACCTCGAAACGTTCCCGGGGATCGAGAGGCACCCCGGTCTGCTGCACCTCCATCGCCCGCTCGGCGACCTCCACCAGCCGCTCCAGCCTGTCGATCTGTTCACGCAGCGCCTGGCGCCTCGCGCGCAGCCGGGCGAGGGCGTCGGCCTGCGGGTCGGTCAGGATCTCGACGATCTCGTCGAGGGCGAAGCCGAGCTCGCGGTAGAAGAGGATCTGCTGCAACCGGGCCAGGTCGGCCTCGCCGTAGAGGCGATAGCCACCGTTGCTGCGCTCGCCGGGCGTGAGCAGCCCCGCGCGGTCGTAGTGATGCAGGGTGCGGACGGTGACGCCGGCAAAGCCCGCGACCTGACCGACGGTGTAACTCATGGACCTCGCCTTTCGTCGGCGCCCAGCTTGAAGCCTGACGCGACGTGAGGGTCAACCCGGGTGCCTGCCTCGACGCCCAGCCCCTTCAATTGCTAATGGGATCCATTTTCATATAGCGTGCGGACGTCCGCACGAAACCCCTGCCCACCCCCGCCCCGGAGGACCCCATGGCCGTACCCAAAAGGAAGATGTCCCGCAGCAACACCCGGCACCGCCGTGCCCAGTGGAAGGCCGTCACCGCGCAGCTCGTGCCCGTGACCGTCGACGGCGTGTCGCACATGGTGCCGCAGCGCCTGGTCAAGGCGTACGAACGCGGCCTGGTGCGCCCGGAGAGCTGACGGCGCGCCCCCTCACCCCGGGGTCAGGTCAGCTGCCGCAGCAGATGCGCGCAGGCCGCATCCTCGTCCCCGTACCGGGCGAGCGGCTGGTGCGTGCCCCTCTCGTACGTACCGACCTCCCACTCCCCGCCCTCGACCCTGCGCAGGTAGACGAAGTCGGGGGGCGTGGGAGCCGGCTCGTGGACGCCGTCGATCCAGTAGTAGCCGTCGGCGACCCCTGCGGCGCGCACAGCCGCCGCGGCCTCACGGGCGTCCACGATCCGCGTCCTCTCCGCTAGCCGTTGGCGGGCTCGAGGTACCCGTGGTCCAGCAGCCACCTCACGTTGAGCCGCTGGCCCTGACCCGGGTCCAGGAAAGCCGGGTCCAGCTTGATCTGCTGGCCGCGGCCGGGCTGCTCGAACCAGGGGGCGATGCTGCCCTGCCAGACGTGGAACGGCTTGTTCACCTCGTAGACCCGGTAGTCGCAGGCGAAGGCCGCCTCGCGGGTGTTGAGGTTCTGCGGGGGCAGGGCGCGCTTCGCGTACGGGTCGCCCGCGGGCGCGAGGTACCCGCCGAACTCCGAGCCGAAGCGGTCCAGCTCCTCGCCCTTCTTGAGGAGCTCGCGGTGCTTGTCGACCTGGCCGTTGACGGTGGCGAAGCCGTCATTGGGCGGGTATTTCCAGCTGCCGGTGCTCGCCGGGCCCTCCCAGTACTTCTTCAGGAAGGCCTTCGGCGTCAGCTTGCCGGTCCGCTTCCAGTTCTTCAGGAGCGGGCCGACAGGGCGCTGCCCCTTCTTGGGGAGCCAGGCCGGGCCGAGGCGGGCGTCCCCGTTGAACTTCCCGGTGCACGGCTCGTGCGCCGCGCCGGCGGCCGCCGGGGGCGCGGGGGCGGCGGAGGCCGTGACGCTCGCGGCGGGGGCGGCCGCCATGGCGCCGGCGACGCCGAGCGCGGCCAGGACGGTACGGATCCGGATCACACGACTGTGGTCCACTCGACAGCTCCTAGGGCATCTGTGTGCAGTCGACAGCTATTGCTCGCACAACGTATCGGAGCCATGGCTCTCCGTTGCGCGCCATGGTCAACTCGCCGTGATGTCCGCCCCCGTTGGCCGAATTCGGCCACTTGCGCCGCCCTCCTCCCTGCCGGTCGCCGCGCCGGTGCGTGCGGCTCTTGTCCGCTCCCTCCTCCACGCGGCACTGTGTGTCTGCCACATCCGTCACTACCGACGCACGAGGTGCAGGTATGAACAGCGGAGCAGAGCCGGGCAGGGATTCGCGGAGCGGCCCCGGGCGGCGGAGTTTCATCGGTGCGCTGGTGGGGGCGGCGACCGCCGGGGCGCTCGCGTCCACCTCTGCCTGTGGGTCGCCCGGCCCGGCGAGCCGCGAGCGCTCCGACCTCACCCGCCGCAGCACCGCCTCCTCGGCCGCGCACCATCCGCGCCGCGAGGGACGGTTGTTCCTGGGGACGTACACCTCGCAGGAAGGCGGCGGCAACGGCATCGGCCTGGCGACGTACGACGACGCGACGGGCCGCATCACCGGCACCGGCACGCTCGACGGCGTCCCCGACCCCTCCTACCTGGCGCTGCATCCGTCGGGTCGCACGCTCTACGCCGTCAACGAGCGGGCGAAGGGCGGCGTGACCGCCGTCGCGCTCTCCCCCGGCGGCGAGCACGACGTCCTCGGCACTAGGGAAACCGGCGGCAACGGCCCCTGTCACCTCTCCGTGCACCCGAGCGGCCGCTGGCTGCTCAGCGCGAACTACGGCTCCGGCAGCGTGGCCGTGCACCCCATCCAGGCGTCGGGGGCACTCGGCGAGCGGACGGACCTCGTCACGCACTCCTCGCCGCCGCCGGGCCCCGGCCGGCAGGGGCCGCACGCGCACCAGATCATCACGGCCCCGGACGGCCGCCACGTCCTGGCCGTCGACCTCGGCAACGACACGGTCTACACGTACCGCCTCGACGACAAGGCCGGCACGCTCAGCCGAGCGTCGTACGCGAGCCTGCGCCCGGGAGCGGGCCCGCGCCATCTCACCTTCCATCCGTCGGGCCGCTTCGCGTATGTCGCCGACGAGCTGGACAACACAGTCGTCGTCTGCGCGTACGACCCCGCGACCGGCCGCCTCACACCTGGCGAGCCGCAGTCGACCGGCACGGGTGAGGGCACCAGTTATCCGGCCCAGATCGTCGTGACGCGCGAGGGCCGCTTCGCCTTTCTCGCCAATCGCGGGCACAACAGCATCACGCGGTACGCGATCGAAGGCGAAGGCGCCCGGCTGCGGCTCCTCGGCACGGTGCCCGTCGGCGGGGACTTCCCGCGTCAGCTCGCCTTCTCCCCGTCCCAGCGGCTGCTGTTCGCCGCGAACCAGAAGTCGAGCTCGGTGAGCGTCTTCCAGGTCGACGGGGACAGCGGCGCGCTCCGCCTCACGGGCAAGCCGTTCGCGTCACCGATCGCGGTGTGCGCGCTGCCTCTCTAGGGCCTGTGTCACCGGCGGCTCAGTTGGACGTCAGCCCGCCGTCCACGGCCAGGGCGGTTCCCGTGGAGAACGACGCGCGGTCGCTGCACAGCCACAGCGCCGCCTGGGCGATCTCGACCGGCTCCGCCATGCGCTTCTGCATCTGGCGGGCGACGAACGCCTGCTCCAGCTCCGGGTGGGCCTCGACGGCGTGGCTGATCATCTCCGTGCGCGTGGTGCCGACGACGAGTGTGTTGATGCGGATGTCGTGCGCTGCGTACTCGGCCGCGGCCGCCCTGGTCATGCCGAGCACCGCGTGCTTCGCGGCGACGTAGGGCACGGGTGCTCCGGTGGCCACCATGGCCGCCGTGCTGGCCGTGTTGACGATCGCGCCCTTGCCCGCCTCGAGCATGACCGGGATCTGCGAGCGCAGGCAGTTCCAGGTGCCGCGTACGTTGACGTCCATCGTCCGCTCGAAGACGTCCTGGTCGAGCTCGTGCAGCGGCAGCATCTGCGAACCCGCGTAGCCCGCGTTGTTGAACGCCGCGTCCAGGGCGCCGAAGTGTTCGCGCGTCGCGTCGACGGCGCGCTGGACGTCCTCGGCGCTCGCGACGTCACCGGCGCTGACGGCCGCCCGTCCGCCCGAGTCGTTGATCTCCTGGGCGAGTTGCCTGAGTGTGTCCTCGCGGCGGGCCATCAGCAGAACCGCCGCCCCTTCGGCGGCGAAGAGCCGTGCGGCGGCCTCGCCGATCCCGCTCGAAGCCCCCGTGATCATGACGGCCTTGCCGGCCAGCATTCCATTCGTGTCGGTCATGCCGTGAGTAAAACCCGTACGGGACCGGACCACACCCCTCAACGATCATGAGATGCCCCACAGTGACGGCCGGGTCAAGGGCGCCCCTGACGCACCCTCACGGCGTGGCTGAATACCGTACGGACCTACCGCAGACCCATGGCCAGAGCCAACACCGCCCGTACTTGACGATGTACTGTCACGAGCGAGCGTTGGTGGCACTGAGCGAGATCCAGACTCCCCACACCCAAGATCGAGACTCCCCACCCCCGAAGGGACAACGATGCTGCACTTCAGACGGCTGGTCATAGCCCTCGCGGCCACAGCGGCCGCCCTGACCACGGCACCAGCGGCGAACGCCGTGTCCACGCCGGACACGGTCGCGGCCAAGAGCGCATCCGCCGTGGTGACACTCCGGTACGACGCCAGCCAGGCCAGGGGCTGGGAGACGGCGATCGACGCCGGAGTCGCCTCGTGGAACACGAACGTGGACAACGTCAAGCTGGCCAAGGCCCAGCCCGGCACCCGGGCCGAGATCCAGATCGTGGCCACCAGCGGCTGGCCGCAGGCGACGATCGGTCCGGTCCGGCCTGGTGGTCGCGGCCGCGTCGAACTGGGCAGCCAAGCGGTCGGCCAGGGGTACGACAAGACCCGCATCGCCGCCCATGAGATCGGCCACAACCTTGGCCTGCCCGACACCAAGCCGGGCCCGTGCTCCCAGTTGATGTCGGGCTCCACCGGTGGCGTCGGCTGCAAGAACGCGGTGCCCAACGCGGCCGAGCAGGCCCGCGTCGAGGGCTTCTACGCCAACGGCGCCGCAGCACGCGTCCCGGCCGCCGGCCACATGGTCGTGGACGCGCCCTAGCCACACGAGCCACACGAAAACCCCCTGCGCACAGGTGCCCGGCCGTGACACCCTCTCGGCCGGGCATCGCGACGGGTGATTCGGAGTACTGGTTCATGGCAGACGGCGGACTCGGTGTGCGGCTTCTTTCGGCGGTTCGGGCCGGGGACGCCGAGAGGGTGCAGGATCTGCTGGACGAAGGCGCGGATCCGGACACGGTGGACGAGAACGGGCTGCCCGCGCTCTGTGTCGCGGTCGCGGCGTACGACGCGCCGGTCGCCCAGGCGCTCGTGGAGGGCGGCGCCGCTGTCGAGCGTGTGCTGCCCGACGGGACGACGCCTCTGTGGCGTGCGATTGACGGCGGCTCACATGCCGTCTTCGAGGCCGTGCTCGGCCGGGAGACCCGGATGCGGCTGCCGGAATCCCGTGGCGCGGAGCTCATCGCTCTGGCCTCGGAGTGGTACGGGACGGGGGTGACCGAGGTGTTGCGGCGCAGGACCGGCGCGGCGGGGCCCGTCACCACCGCCCGCGTCGAGGACG
Source organism: Streptomyces sp. Je 1-369 (assembly GCF_026810505.1). Taxonomy (NCBI): domain Bacteria; kingdom Bacillati; phylum Actinomycetota; class Actinomycetes; order Kitasatosporales; family Streptomycetaceae; genus Streptomyces; species Streptomyces sp. Je 1-369. The sequence goes on along the minus strand of NZ_CP101750.1, from coordinate 8,532,993 downwards.
ACCTGTACGACTGGGTGGACGAGGTCTCGCTCGGCGGGCTCGTCGTACGGGCCGGACACGGCGCGATCCTGAGCACACTCGAAGCGGCCTGCCGCGTCCAGACCCCCGTCGACGAACTGATCGCCCGTGCCGTCCGGCAGCCGGACGAGGAGCACGTCGACTGGGCGGCGGCCTGCTGGGTCCTCGTCCGGCGCCGCGACGACGAGTCCTTCCCGGCCGTGGTCGCCCAGCGCCACCACCCGGATCCGGTGCACCGCCGCTTCGTCGCCGACTATCTGCGGACGCGCTCATTCTGTGACGTCGAGCATCCCCGGTACGGGAAGAACGAGACCGCGGCCCTGGCGGCCTGGTCCGCCGAGGAGACGGACAGCGCCGTCCTCGCCAAGGTGTTGGGCGCGTTCACGGAGTACGAGCACCCCGGCCTTGAGGCGGCAGGCCTCCGTCACGTAGATCATCAGGATCCGCGCGTGCGACGCGAGGTGCCGTACGCGTTCCTGACGGACGGCGGTCCGCTTTCCCCGGCAGGCCGGGAGGCGCTGCGCGCCCTCGTCCGCGACCCGGACACGGAAGTGCGGCTCAGGGCCTGCTCGGTGGGCGCGAGCGACGAGGACCTCCGACCGGAGATCACCAGGGCGCTGCTCCGCATGATCGAGGACCCGGACCCCGCCGTGCACCGCCGGGCGACCGAGACCCTGGCCACTTCCCCGGACCGCACACCCGCCGTGTCGGACGCTCTGATGGCGATGCTGGACGCGGACGACCAGCTCGTCCGTCTGGAGGCCGCGTGGGGTCTGGCCCGCCGCGACGATCCGCGCACCGAGGAGGCGTACGCGCGCGTCGGCCCACTCGGCCCGGGGTTCGAGCACGACCACCGGCCCGGTGAACTCCCGCACTGGCGGTGGCGCAGGAAGGACGCGGAGGACGCGGCCTTCCGCAACGGCCATTAGGGCTTGACGAAGACCACGTCGGCCGCCCGCGGCACCACCTCGACCTCGTCGCCGAGGGTCCACTCCGCGACACGCGAGACCATCGCCGCGGGCACCACGTCGCTGATGCCCTCGGCGGCCGGGATGTCGTAGGTCGCGTGGGCGTCGTGCGGCAGGACCACGCGGAAGCCGAGTTCCAGCGCGGTGCTCGCCGTCGCCCTGACGCACATCTCCGACATCACGCCGCACACGGCGAGTTCCCGCACGCCGGCGTCCCGCAGCAGCGATGCGAGCGGGGTCTCCTCGAAGCCGTCGTCGACGGTCTTGCGCAGGACGACCTCGCCCCGGTCCGTGTCGGCGGGGAGGTGGATCTCCCAGCCGGGCGTGCCCGTCTCGTCGGAGGTGCCGGGCTCCCCGTCGTTCTGCAGCTGGACGACGACCGCGCCGCTCTCGCGCGCCCTGGCCAACAGGTCCCGTACGCGGTCCAGGAGGCGGTCCGCGTCGGGCACGGCGCCGTCGCCGGTGACGAACGCGGTCTGCATGTCGACGACGATCACTGCCTGGACGGGCGCGACGTCGTCAGTGGGGGTCAGGGGCGGGGCGGGGTGCGTGGGCATCGGCTGGTTCGTCACCCCGCCATCATCCCTACGAGACGTGAGACCTCAACTTGATTAACGTACGGGGGTATGAGCACGGACCTGACCGTCCTCCTGGTCGTCGCCGCCGTTCTGGTCGCCGCGACCCTCGCCGTCGCGGTCGCCCTTCTCATACGTCTCGTCCGGACCCGCCGCGCGCTGCGCAGAGCCGGCCTGCCCGTCGAGCGGCAGTGGGTGTTCTGGGGCGCCGTCGCCTACCTCGTACTGCCGACCGACCTGGTGCCCGACCCCGTCTACCTCGACGACATCGGGGTGCTGCTCCTCGCGCTGCGGTCGTTGCGGTCAGCCTCCGACGGGCCGACCGCGCCGCGTGGCTGAGAGGCGCGCCTTCATGAGGAGGGCGTGCATGCACTCCGTCACCTGCGTGACGTCCTCGACGAGCTGGTGGAACGGGAGGCGTACGTCGGCCTGGCCGCGGGCGCGTTCGAGACGCAGGGAGATCCCGTGCCGGTCGAGGGCGAGCGGGCGGACCCGCACCACGCCTTGCAGGCTGTCCGGGCTGATGAGGCGGGTGAGCTGCTCGACGGCGTCCGGGTGGGCGTCGGCGAGATGGGTGAGCAGGCGAGACTCGGCCTCGGCGAGCGGATCGGGCACGGTCAGGGCGAACTCGTCGAGTTCCACGCCCTGACGCTCCCCGGTGGAGTCGTGCAGTACGGCGCACGTCGGCTCGAAGACCAGGTGCTCGCCGTCGTACCCCAACGCCCCGGAGAGCCAGAGCCGCGCGCGGATCCGGTCCCTCAGCGGCACCGGTGAGACGTCGGCGAACTCGACCAGGGTGGACGGTTCGCCGCGTGGCGCGCAGATGACGGCGGCGGCGAGCGCGCTGTCCTCGGGCGGTGACAGCAGGATCCTGCCGTCCTCGGTCACGGTGTGCGCGCCCACGAGTTCGTCCCTGCCGATCTCCGTGGTCACCGCGCAGGACCACGCGGTGGCGAGCACTGAACGAGCGCGTGCCGCCGCTGAGGGCACGGTCGTGCTGCTGTGACGGACACCCATCCTCAACCTCCATTAGGTAAGCCTTGCCTAACTTATCGAAGATTGCCCGACAGGGCCAGTACGCGTCTTGGCCCCGCGCGGCGAACCACGCGGGGCCAAGAGTCGTACGTACAGGTGCGGAACCGGGTGTCAGTGGCCCCGGGCGATCCACTCCTCCAGATGGGGCGCTTCGGCACCGACCGTGGTGCTGTCGCCGTGCCCGGTGCGCACCACCGTCGCGGGCGGCAGCGTCAGGATCCGCTCCTTGATGGACTCCACGATCGTCGGGAAGTCACTGAACGAACGGCCCGTGGCGCCGGGTCCGCCGGCGAACAGCGTGTCTCCGGTGAAGACCGTACCGAGGCCGGGCGCGTGCAGGCTGACCGCGCCGTGGCAGTGGCCCGGCGTGTGCAGCACCTTCAGGACCGCGCCCGCGACGGCCAGTTCCTGTCCGTCGGAGAGCTCGCCGTCCGGGGCACGGTCGGGATGGGTCTGCTTCCACAGCTCCGCGTCCGCCGGGTGCAGCAGGATCGGCGCGCCCGTGCGGGCCGCGAGCGCCGGGGCCGCGTCGATGTGGTCGTCGTGGGCGTGCGTGCAGACGATCGCGACGAGGCGCCGCTCCCCCACCGCGGCCGCGATGGCGTCCGCGTCGTGCGCGGCGTCGATGACGACGCACTCGTTGTCGTCGCCCACGATCCACACGTTGTTGTCGACGTCCCAGGTGCCGCCGTCCAGGGAGAACGTCCCCGACGTGACGAGGTGGTCGATGCGCACGCCGGAGGCGTCGTTCGTGGCTTCGGCCGCCATCAGAACATCACCACCGAACGGAGGACGTCGCCGTGGTGCATGCGCTCGAAGGCCTTCTCGACGTCTTCCAAGGCGATGGTCTCCGTGACGAACGCGTCCAGGTCCAGACGCCCCTGCCGGTACAGGTCGATGAGCATCGGGAAGTCGCGGGACGGCAGGCAGTCGCCGTACCAGCTCGACTTGAGTGCGCCGCCGCGCCCGAACACGTCGAGGAGCGGAAGCTCGATCTTCATGTCCGGGGTCGGGACGCCGACCAGGACAACCGTGCCGGCCAGGTCGCGGGCGTAGAAGGCCTGCTCGTACGTCTCCGGGCGGCCGACCGCCTCGATGACGACGTCGGCTCCGTTGCCGTCGGTCAGCTCGCGGATCGCCTCGACGGGGTCGGCGGAGCGGGAGTTGACGGTGTGCGTGGCGCCGAGGCCCTTCGCCGTCTCCAGCTTCTGGTCGTCGATGTCCACAGCGATGATCTTCGCGGCTCCCGCGAGGCGGGCGCCCACGACCGCGGCGTTGCCGACGCCGCCGCAACCGATGACCGCGACCGAGTCGCCGCGGCCCACGTTGCCGGTGTTGATGGCGGCGCCGATGCCCGCCATCACGCCGCAGCCGAGGAGTCCGGCCGCGGCGGGCGAGGCCTCCGGGTCGACCTTGGTGCACTGCCCGGCGGCGACGAGCGTCTTCTCGGCGAAGGCCCCGATGCCGAGCGCGGGCGACAGCTCGGTGCCGTCGGCCAGGGTCATCTTCTGCTTCGCGTTGTGCGTGTCGAAGCAGTACTGGGGGCGGCCGCGCCGACACGCACGGCACTGCCCGCACACCGCGCGCCAGTTGAGGATCACGAAGTCGCCGACCGCGACCTCGGTGACGCCCTCGCCGACCGACTCGACGACGCCCGCCGCCTCGTGTCCGAGCAGGAACGGGAAGTCGTCGTTGATGCCGCCCTCGCGATAGTGCAGGTCGGTGTGGCAGACCCCGCACGCCTGGATCTTCACGACGGCCTCTCCCGGCCCCGGATCCGGGACGGTGATCGTCTCGATCCGTACCGGCTCGCCCTTCGCGCGTGCGATCACGCCCTGCACCTGCTGCGCCATGACTTCAGCCCTTCTCTGTCTGCACGTCTTACCTCCCACATCGTTACAGGTCGAGCGCGTCGGCACAGCACTCCCTCCGCCCCTTCCCGCACTCCTTCCCGCACTCCTTCCCTTCGCTTCTGTCGGAGACGGAGGGCCCCGCGATCTAGGGTGTGCCCGTGCGCACCCTCGCCGCCCAGACCCTGCTGCCGGTCAATACGGCGCTCGCCGTCGCCCTGCTCGTGCTGCTCCTGGCCGCCGCGACGGCGGCGGCCGTCTTCCGGCTCGCCCCCGACGGCTCGCGCGACCGGGCGCGGGAGATCGCCGTCGCGGGTGTGCGCGCCACCGCGCAGCTGGCGGCCGCGTCCCTCGTCATCGCCTGGGTCGTGCACCACACGGCCGCCCTCTACGCCTTCCTCCTCCTCATGTTCGCCGTGGCCACCCGCACGGCGGGACGGCGCGTCACACCGAACTCCACCTGGTGGTGGGCGGCGCTGCCCGTCGCGGGCCCCGTCGTCCCGGTCGTCGCCGGACTGACCCTCGCGGGCCTGCTCCCGGTGCGGGGCGTCGCCATGATCCCGGTGACCGGCATCCTCATCGGCGGCGCGCTCACCGCGACGGTCCTCGCGGGCCGCCGCGCCCTCGACGAACTCCACACCCGGTACGGCGAGTTCGAGGCGGGCATCGCCCTCGGCCTGCCCGACCACGACGCACGCATCGAGGTGATCCGGCCCGCCGCGTCGGACGCGCTGCTGCCCGGCCTCGACCAGACCCGCACGGTGGGCCTGGTCACCCTGCCCGGCGCGTTCGTCGGCATGCTCCTGGGCGGGGCGTCACCGGCGATGGCCGGAGCGGTGCAGCTCTTCGTGCTCATCGCCCTGATGGCGGTCCAGGCGATCGCCGTGGCGCTGACGGTGGAACTGGTCGCCCACGGCCGCCTGCACCGAACCGCCCCTACGCCCTCCGGCCCCTCTACTCCCCCTGCTCCCCCTACTCCTTCCGCTCCTTCTGCTCCCTCGCGAGGAACCTCGCCGCCGTCGCGGTGACACGCCCCGCTCTGCGCGACGCGTCCGCGGCGCGGGCCCTGTCGTCGGCGGCGTCCCCGGAATCCCCGCCGGGCTCAGCGCGGCGCCGCACGGTCGTTTTCTTGCGGAGCCTGACGGTTCGGCGGGTCATGTGCGCCGCCCCTTCCGCAGGCCCTTCCGCGAGCCCTTCCGCAGGCACACGAACGCCGGGACCACGCTGTCCGTGTCGGCGTCGAGCAGCAGATGCCGCATCTCGGCCGCCTCACCGTCCCGGATGCGCCGTTCCCGTTCTTCCTTCGTCAGGTCCAGTTCTGCGACGGTCGCCACGTCTCCCCCTGGTTGCGGTACCCGTATACGTACTCGCGTGTGGATTCGGAGCCACGGGGCCCGAGGATTGGGCGCATGCCGGAGCGTATGCTCCGGATCATGTCTGTCTACGAAGCGGTGGAAATCGAGAACCTCCAGGGCGGCCCCGCCGACCTGCGCCAGTACGAGGGCAAGGCCGTCCTGGTCGTCAACGTCGCCTCCAAGTGCGGTCTCACTCCGCAGTACGCGGGTCTGGAGCGCCTCCACGAGCAGTACGCGGCGCGCGGGCTCAGCGTGCTCGGCGTGCCCTGCAACCAGTTCATGGGCCAGGAGCCCGGCACGTCGCAGGAGATCGCCGAGTTCTGCTCGGCGACGTACGGCGTGACCTTCCCGATGACCGAGAAGGTCGACGTCAACGGCGAGAACCGGCATCCGCTGTACGCGCGGCTCGTCGACACGGCGGACGCGGAGGGTCACACGGGCGACATCCGCTGGAACTTCGAAAAGTTCCTCGTCGACCCGTCCGGCAACGTCGTGGCCCGCTTCTCGCCGCAGACCGAACCCGACTCCCCCGAGCTCGTCGCCGCCGTCGAGAAGCACCTGCCGGCCTGACGAGACCCGGCTACCTCCTACCGGGCCAAGCCGATCTGCGGACTCCGGGCAGCGCTCATACGGTGACTGAATGGTCATCAGGTACCTTTCGCGCTCCTCCTCCGTCCGCACCGCGGCCCTCGCCCTCGGTGCTCTGGTCCTCCTGTCCTCACCGGCCGCCGCCACCGAGGCCCCGGCCGAACCCGCGCCCCCGCGGCCCGTCCCCGCGTACTCCTCGGCCCTCCTCGACCGGGCGGGCACCCAGGTCCGGCCGGGCCCCGGCGCCCCGGCCGTCCCCGGCAACGTGTCCGCGCTCGCGTGGGTGGTGGCCGACGCCCGAACGGGCGAGGTGCTCGGCGCTCGGAACGCGCACCGCAAGCTGCCGCCCGCCTCGACGCTCAAGTCGCTCTTCGCCCTGGCGACGCTCCCGCGGCTCGACGCCACCGAACGGCACGTGGTCGCGCAGCACGAGCTCGACGGGGTCGGCGAGGGCAGCAGCATGGTGGGCGTCGCGGAGGGGCGCGCCTACCGGGTCGCCGACCTGTGGCGGGGCGTGTTCCTCAGCTCGGGGAACGACGCCGTGCACGTCCTCGCGGGGCTCAACGGAGGGCTCCAGAAGACCGTGCAGGAGATGCGCGACAAGGCCCGCGAACTGGGTGCGCGCGACACCCACGTCGTGTCGCCCGACGGCTACGACGCGGCGGGGCAGGTCTCGTCGGCGTACGATTTGGCGGTCTTCGGCAGGGCCGGGCTCGCCGATCCGGACTTCTCCCGGTACTGCTCGACCCGCGTCGCCCAGTTCCCTGCGGGCGGCTGGTCGTACCCCATCCAGAACACCAATCGGCTGCTGACCGGCGCCGACGGCGTGGCGGCCTACCCGGGGCTGCTCGGCGTCAAGAACGGCTACACGAGCCATGCGGGCTCCACCCTCATCAGCGCGGCGCAGCGCGACGGGCGCACGCTCGTCGTGACGGTGATGAACCCGCAGGCGGGCGGCGGGCGTGCCGTGTACGAGGAGGCGAGGTCGCTGCTCGACTGGGGGTTCGCGGCGGCCGGGAAGGTACAGCCGGTGGGCTCCCTGGTGCCGCTGGAGGAGAGCCGTCCGGCTCCCAGTCCCGCGCACGCGGGCGAGCAGGCCCCTCAGGCCGTGCGGCCCGGCGACTCCGAATGGCCCGCGCTGCTGCTGGTCGCCGCGGGCTCGGTCGTCCTCCTCGCGGGCTGCGCCATGGCCGTCCGGCGGCGGAGGGCTACGGTGGCCCGACGCAAGGACGCGCGACGCGTCATCGAGTGAGGCGTTCATCGAGTGAGGCGTTCGGGGAGGTCGTGCGGTGAGTGATCTGCTGGGGGTGGCCGTGCTCGGGGCGGGCCACATGGGCGCCGACCACGTGCGGCGGATCGGCGGGACGGTGGGCGGGGCCCGCGTGGTGGCGGTCGCCGATCCCGACACGGCACGGGCCGGGGCGACGGTGGCGGGGCGCGCCGGGGTGTCCGTTCACCGGGAGGCGCAGGACGCGTTGCGTGCGCCCGGGGTGGAGGCGGTCCTGGTGGCCTCACCGGAGGCGGCGCACGAGGAGGCCCTGTTCGCGGCCCTCGCGCGCGGCCTTCCGGTGCTCTGCGAGAAGCCGCTGACCCCCGACTCGGCGTCGGCCCTCCGGGTCGTGGAGGCGGAGGCGCGCCTCGGGCGCAGGCTGATCCAGGTGGGGTTCATGCGCCGGTACGACGCCGAGTACGCGGCGCTGAAAGCGCTCCTCGACTCCGGGGACCTGGGCCGCCCCCTGCTGCTGCACTGCCGCCACCGGAACGTGTCCTCTCCACCGCACTTCACGTCGTCGATGCTGATCAGCAGCTCCGTCTCGCACGAGATCGACGCGACGCGTTGGCTGCTCGGGCAGGAGATCACCGCGGTGACGGTGGTGCGGCCGACGCCGTCGGCGGGCGCCCCGCAGGGACTGCTCGACCCGCAGCTGGTGCTCTTCGAGACGTCGGGGGGCGCGGTCGTCGACGTGGAGATCTTCGTCAACAGCGGATTCGGCTACGAAGTGCGGTGCGAGGCGGTGTGCGAGCGGGGCAGCGCCCAGATCGGGGACGCGCACACGATGGTCGTCAGGACGCCGGGCCGGGCGTACGAGGACGTGGCGCAGGACTATCTGGTGCGGTTCGCCGACGCGTACGACCGGGAGGTGCGGGCGTGGGTGGCCGCCGCCGGGGAGGGCGGGGTCACGGGGCCGAGCGCGTGGGACGGGTACGCGGCGGCGGCCGTCGCGGAGGCGGGGGTGGCCGCGCTGGGGACCGGTGCGCGTACGGGCGTGGAGATGGCCGAGCGGCCCGCGCTGTACGGCTGAGTGGTCAACGCTCCTCCTTGTATCCGTATATCCGTGCTTCCTCAGACGCCGTCGAGCAGGCGCGAGAGTCCCCGGTCGAGGTCGAGGACCTCCTCCTCGCCGCCCGCGGGCACGACGGCGTACGACCGGACCAGGAACCGGCGCAGCACGAGCTTGTCGAACTGCACGAGGGCCAGTCCTTGGTGCGAGTGGAATTCGAGGACCGTCCGGGCCCGCCCGCACGGCCAGATGTGCACGTCACCGCTGCCCGCCGGCGCCGCCATACCCTCCTCGAGGAGCTGCCGGGCGAAGATCCATGTGACCTCCGCGCCGTCGAGCGACGCCTGCGAGGGGAAGACCATCTGAATGGCCAGGGGGTCCTCCGCCGAGTAGCGCAGGACGACGGACAGAGCGCGTTCGCGACCCTCGGGGGTGATGAGACGGGCACGTGCGGGCTGTTCGAGGGTGACGGCCATGAGCGGGGCTCCACTTCTGGTGTTTCTGCGCTCGGTATGCGGTTGCGAGGACTCCTGTGCCCTTATGACCCCTTACGAAGGGGTGTTATTACGCCAACCTGTCGAGATATCCATGTGACCTGCGCCACTCGCCTTCCCTTATCCGGACACTGCTTACCTGGAGTTACGAACCCCGTCACGCCCGCCCGGGTGCCCACCACAGGCGAATACACGCGTACCTCCGAGAAACATCAGCCGCGCGGGGGCAGCCTCGAAACGATCGGTTGACGCGCCTCACGGCCTCTACGCCCTCCTTGATGCGCCCCGCCCCCATGCGTCCCGCCCGCCCCCGATGCAGGATGACCTCATGCTGCTCGCCCGGCTCGCTCATGTGTCCAAGGAAGTGGCCGCCACCTCGGCGCGGTCCCGGAAGATCGCGCTGCTCGCCGAACTGTTCCGGGCCGCGGAGCCGGACGACGTGCCGATCGCCATCCCGTATCTGTCGGGGCGGCTGCCCCAGGGACGGCTCGGGATCGGGTGGAGCACGCTCAAGCACGCGGTGCCGCCCGCCGACGAGCCGACGCTCACGGTGCGCGGTGTGAACGAGGCGCTCTCCGCGATCGGAGCGGTGGCCGGTGCCGGGTCGCAGGGGGAGCGCAAGCGGCTGGTCGGCGAGTTGATGGGGGCGGCCACCGAGGACGAACAGCGGTTTCTGATCGGGCTGCTGACCGGTGAGGTCCGGCAGGGCGCTCTGGACGCGGTGGCGGTCGAGGGGCTCGCCGTGGCCACGGAGATTCCGGCGGACGCGGTGCGGCGTGCGGTGATGCTCGCCGGGTCCGTGAGCCCCGTCGCCCAGGCACTGCTCGCGGACGGCGCGGCGGCGCTGGACGAGTTCCGGCTGACCGTGGGCCGGCCGATCCTGCCGATGCTCGCCCACAGCGCCGGTTCCGTCGCGGAGGGCATCGAGAAGCTGGGGGCGTGCGCGGTCGAGGAGAAGCTGGACGGCATCCGAGTGCAGGTGCACCGGGACGGGGACGACGTACGGGTCTACACCCGCACCCTGGACGACATCACCGATCGCCTGCCCGAGCTGACCGCCGCCGCGCTCGGTCTGGACGGCTCGCACTTCATCCTGGACGGCGAGGTCATCGCGCTGGACGCGGCCGGGCGGCCCCGGCCTTTCCAGGAGATCGCGGGGCGCGTCGGGTCCCGCGTCGACGTGTCGGCAGCGGCGGCGGGGCTGCCGCTCTCCCCCGTCTTCTTCGACGTCCTGTCCGTGGCGGGGCGGGACCTTCTCGACCTGCCGTTCACCGAGCGCCACGCGGAACTGGCGGCGCTGGTGCCCGAGCCCATGCGGGTACGGCGCACGCTCGTGACCGAGCCGGACGACGAGCGGCAGCGCGGCGAGGCGCAGGAGTTCTTCGAGGCGACGCTGGGGCGCGGCCACGAGGGAGTCGTGCTGAAGGGGCTCGACGCCCCCTACAGCGCCGGGCGCCGGGGCGCGTCCTGGCTGAAGCTCAAGCCCGTGCACACCCTGGACCTGGTGGTGCTGGCCGCCGAGTGGGGACACGGCCGCCGCACCGGCAAGTTGTCCAACCTGCACCTGGGCGCGCGGCGCCCCGACGGCACGTTCGCCATGCTGGGCAAGACCTTCAAGGGCATGACGGACGCCATGCTCGCCTGGCAGACGGAGCACCTGCGGAGCCTGGCGGTCGAAGAGAGCGGCTACGTGGTGAAGGTGCGCCCCGAACTCGTCGTGGAGATCGCCTACGACGGACTCCAGAAGTCCACGCGCTACCCGGCGGGCGTCACGCTCCGGTTCGCGAGAGTCCTGCGGTACCGCGAGGACAAGTCTCCGGAGGAGGCGGACACCGTGGAGACGGTACTGCGGAGCGGTCCGGGCGGAGCCTGACGACCCCGCTGGGTGGATTTTGCCAATCCTTGGCCCCGATAGGGTGACAGACCGGGGGAGATCCATCCATCACGCAAGGGGAGAAGCTGTGCCCGCCTCACGACTCAGCCGTACGCCGCTTCCTGGCATCGGCATCCGGTACGACCTCACGACCCGAGAACAGCAGCGCCTCTCGGTGATCGCGCACCGGGACGGAGCACGGACGCTGAGCGCCTACCGGTCCGACGACCCGGACGAGTGCGCCCTGTCGACGCGACTGAGTTCCGGCGAGGCCGACGCCCTCATCGACGCCCTCATGCCCTCGCACCACAGCCCGACCCTGCTGCACACCACGGACCTGGGCCTGGTCGCCGAGCGCGTCCTGCTCTCGGCGACCTCGTACTGGAACGGCCGGCTCCTCGGCGAGACCCGGATGCGGACCGAGACCGGTGTGTCGATCGTGGCCGTGCTGCGCAGGGCCGACGCCATTCCGTCGCCCACCCCCGACTTCCGCCTCGCGGGCGGGGACACCCTGATCGTCATCGGAACGCGCGAAGGCGTCGAGACCGCCGCGACGATACTCGGGCGGGAGTGACCGTATGCATTCCGCTGTCTTTCTGATCGAATTCGGTGCGATCATCCTCGCGCTCGGCCTGCTCGGCCGGTTCGCGGGTCGCTTCCAGTTCTCGCCGATCCCGCTGTACCTGCTCGCCGGACTCGCGTTCGGCGAGGGCGGGCTGCTGCCGCTGGGTGCCAGCGAGGAGTTCGTCGCCATCGGTGCCGAGATCGGCGTCATCCTGCTGCTGTTGATGCTCGGCCTCGAGTACACGGCCAACGACCTCGTCAGCAATCTCAAGACGCAGTACCCGGCCGGCCTGGTCGACTGCACCCTGAACGCGCTGCCCGGCGCCATCGCCGCGCTGCTCATGGGCTGGGGTCCGGTCGCCGCCGTGGTGCTCGCCGGTGTCACGTGGATCTCGTCGTCCGGTGTCATCGCCAAGGTCCTCGGCGACCTCGGCCGGCTCGGCAACCGCGAGACGCCGGTCATCCTGAGCGTCCTGGTCCTCGAAGACCTGGCGATGGCCGTCTATCTGCCCATCATCACCGCCCTGTTGGCGGGCGTCGGCCTCGCGGCAGGCAGTCTCACGCTCGCCATCGCGCTGGGCGCCGCCGGGCTCGTCCTCTTCATCGCGGTGCGCTACGGGCGGCTCATCTCGCGGTTCGTCTCCAGCGACGACCCGGAGAAGCTGCTCCTGGTGGTGCTTGGTCTGACCATCCTCGTCGCGGGGATCGCTCAGCAGCTCCAGGTGTCCGCGGCCGTCGGCGCGTTCCTGGTCGGCATCGCGCTCTCCGGTGAGGTCGCCGAGGGCGCACACTCGCTGCTCGCGCCGCTGCGTGACCTGTTCGCGGCCGTCTTCTTCGTCTTCTTCGGGCTGCACACCGATCCGGCGAGCATTCCGCCGGTGCTGCTGCCCGCGCTCGCGCTCGCCGTCGTCACCGCCCTGACGAAGATCGCGACCGGCTACTGGGCGGCCCGCCGCGCGGGCGTCTCGGTCAAGGGCCGCTGGCGGGCGGGCGGCGCGCTGGTGGCGCGCGGCGAGTTCTCCATCGTCATCGCGGGTCTCGCGGTCGCCGCGGGCATCGAGCCTTCACTCGGGCCGCTGGCCACGGCGTACGTCCTGATCCTCGTGATCGTGGGGCCGCTGACCGCGCGGTACACGCAGCCCATCGCGGGTCATGTGAGCGGCGTGCTGGCGCGGCGTCGGGCACCGGCCGCCGCCGAGGCCGTGCGGGCCCCCGCTCCCCGGGACACCGTCGAGGCCCTGGACGGGCCGGGGAAGGACCCGGCGGACCGGTCCTAGGACCGACGCATGGCCCCTGTTGCCGTGGTGGCGGCACGCGGGAGGTAAGCAGTACTCCCCCGTGCCGCCCGCAGCGCCCACCGACCGGCTACAGGCCGGTGCAACCGACTACAGGCCGATGCATCTGGGCCGGAAGGCCGCGTCGGCCGGGCCCTCGCGGTCCAGCGCGTTCAGCACCCACCGGGCCACGACCGGATCCTTCGTCGCCTGGTCGTGCAGGAACGGGTCCAGGGGACAGTGGTCCTGGAGGACCACATTCGTGACGTACTCCTTGGGACCGCTCAACAAGGCGCTGGTGTACGGGATGACCACCTCGTCGTAGCGCGTGGTGATGACCGTGTAGTCGGGCCCGGCCGGGGTCTCGGTCCCCTCGTTGAGCTTCGTCAGGAGCTCGGATCCTGTCACCTGGTCGAGGCAGGCCGGGCAGGCGATGTCGCCGAGCGGCTTGGCCAGGGGGTTGGACGTGCCGTGGTTGGACGGCACGATGCCGATCAGGTCGTCGACCTTGTCCGCTCCGCCGAGGAACTTCACGTAGTAGCGGGGCATCATGCCGCCCTGGCTGTGCCCGACGAGGTCGACCTTCGCCGCCCCCGTGGCGGCGCGGACGGCCTGGACGAAGTCCTGGAGCTCCGCGGCCGAGTGCGGGACCGAAGCGGTCGCCATCTTGCCGTAGTTGAACGCGAAGACGCAGTAGCCCGCCCGCTTCAGCTTCGGCGAGAGCGTGGCCCAGTTCTCCGCCATCAGTTTGAACGTGCCGTTGACCAGGACGACGGGCTGCGGGTGCGCCGCGTCCGGCTTGCAGGACCAGTCGTTGGCGCCGCGGGGCGGGATGTCCAGGACCGAGGCAGGCGCGGCGGCGGGGGCGGAGGACGCGTGGGCCGGGGCGGCCAGGCCCACGCATCCGAGGGCGAGGGCGGCCGCGGCGGTCAGCAGGGACCGTAGGGCGAGACGCGGGTGCAGGTGCATCGGCATTCCCAACGTGGAAGGGGAGAGAGAGCAGGCGACGAACAGCGTTCGGCAATGCCGACCGTTGAACGAGATCATTTTCGATGCGGACACGCCGCGTCAAGGGGGTTACCGACCGGTACGTATTCTTCGTGCGCGGAACGAAACCTTCCGATCACCGGGCGGCATACGGGCAGTTCGGGCAGTTCACGGAGTCGCCTCCCGCTAGCACCCCCCGGCCTGGCACGATGCTCTCCATGACCACTGGGCCGGTGTTCCGCCTCGCACGAGCCGCGATGTTCGCGGCCGTCTGCGTGGTGGCCACCGCCCTCGGTCACGCGGTCATGTCCGGTGCCACGCTGCCCTGGTGGGCCGTGGGGTACGCGTTCGCCGCCACGCTCGCCGCCGCGTGGTGGCTGACGGAGCGCGAGCGCGGGGCCGCCGCCGTCATCGGCGCGACGGTCGCCGCGCAGCTGTGTCTGCACGAACTGTTCGGCCTGGCACAGCGGATGGCGGGGCCGCCGGGCGGTGCGTCGGCCGTCACGCGGGCCTACCCGGACGACGGCATGAACCACATGAACCATCCGATGCCGATGAACGCGCCGTCGTCCGGTGGCGGTCCGGTCGGAGCCGACTCGTCCGCTTCCGCTTCGACGCACTCCGCCGCCATGCCCGACGACGGCCTGTCCCACTGGGTCATGTCCGTCTTCGGCCACAGCGGCTTCGGCATGTTCCTCGCCCACGTCGCCGCCGCGCTGATCTGCGCGCTGTGGCTGTGGCGCGGCGAGGCCGCCGTCTTCCGTACGGGACGTGCGCTCGCCGCGGCCGTGTTCGTGCCGCTGCGGTTCGTTCTCGCGGTCGTCGTCGCGGCCCTTCCGCCGACGCCGCCCCACATCGCCACGCGCGTGCCGGTGCCGCGCCTGCGCGGGGTCCTGCTCCAGCACGTCGTCTCACGCAGAGGTCCACCGGTCCTTCCGGTCAGTTCCTGAAACCGCCCGCACCCCCAGGTGCCGGGCGGATCTTCGGCGTCCGCCCGTTCCCCGACACGGCGAACAGGCCACAGGGCGCCGCTCTCCGAACTCCCTTCACCGAAGGACCTCTTGCGATGACACCTGCCCCCGCACCCGCCCTTTCGCGGTCCCGGCCCGGCATCGACCCCACCCGCGACGAGCTGACCACGCAGTGGGCGCTCGCGGCCCGCGACGGCGACGCCCAGGCGTTCGAGCAGTTCGTGCGGGCCACCCGCCGCGACGTCTGGCGCTTCGTCGCCCACCTCAGCGGTGACCTGCACGGCGCCGACGACCTGACCCAGGAGACGTACCTCCGTGCCCTGACCGCACTGCCCGGCTTCGCCGCGCGGTCGAGCGCCCGCACCTGGCTGCTCGCCATCGCGCGCCGCGTGGTCGCCGACCGCTTCCGCTCGGCGGCGGCCCGCCCCCGTATCGCCGACACCGGCGACTGGCAGGCCGCCGCGGAGCGGGCCCAGCCGCACGGCCTGCCGGGCTTCGACGAGGGCGTGGCCCTGCTCGACCTCCTGGAGACGCTCGACGCGCCGCGCCGCGAGGCGTTCGTCCTGACCCAGCTCGCCGGGCTCCCGTACGCGGACGCGGCGGACGCCGTCGGCTGCCCCATCGGCACGGTGCGTTCGCGCGTGGCGCGGGCCAGGGAACGGGTGAGCGAGCTGCTGCTCGCGGCGGACCACGCCGCGTAGCCGCCCGTACCGCGGCCGGGGTCCTGTCGCCGGGCCCCGGCCGCGCCCGGTCGCGGCCCCCGAGCAGGGCGTTTAGCGTGGTGCGGGAGTGCCTGCGGGGGTGTCTGGAGGTCGTCGCCATGGACCGTGAAGCCATGCCCGCGCCGGAACCCGCTCCGGCGTCCGATGCCACGCGTGAGACCGGCGCGTCCGTGCCGTACACGGGAGGCGGGCGGCACGAACACCGCTGGCTGATCCTCGCGGTGGTCGGTATCGCCCAGCTCATGGTGGTGCTCGACGCGACGATCGTGAACATCGCGCTGCCGTCGGCCCAGAAGGATCTGGGCTTCTCCGACGGCAACCGCCAGTGGATCGTCACCGCGTACGCGCTCGCCTTCGGCTCGCTGCTGCTGTTCGGCGGACGCATCGCCGACCTGGTGGGCCGCAAGATCGTCTTCCTCGCCGGTCTCGCCGGGTTCGCGGTGGCCTCCGCGATCGGCGGCGCGGCGACGAGCTTCTCGATGCTGGTGGCCGCCCGTGCCCTGCAAGGCGTGTTCGGCGCGCTGCTCGCCCCCGCGGCCCTGTCGCTGCTCACCACGACGTTCACGGATCCGCGGGAGCGCGCCAAGGCGTTCGGCATCTACGGCGCGATCGCCGGCGCGGGCGGCGCGGTGGGGCTGCTGCTCGGTGGGGTACTCACGGAGTATCTGAACTGGCGCTGGTGCCTGTACGTGAACCTCGCGTTCGCCCTGATCGCGATGGTCGGCGGCGCGCGGCTGCTGCACGCGGGCGCTCCCCCGGACCGGCCCAAGCTCGACGTGCCCGGCACGCTGCTGGTGTCGGCGGGGCTCTTCTGCATCGTGTACGGCTTCTCCAACGCCGAGACGCACGCCTGGAGTGATGTGCTGACCTGGGGGTTCCTGGTCGTCGGCGCGGTGCTCCTGGTGCTGTTCGCGTGGTGGCAGACACGGGCCGCGCATCCGCTGCTGCCGCTGCGGGTCGTCCTCGACCGGGACCGCGGGGCGTCGTTCCTCGCGATGTTCATCTCGGGCGCCGGCATGTTCGGCGTCTTCCTGTTCCTCACCTACTACTTGCAGCAGATCCTGCAGTACACGCCCGTCAAGACCGGCCTCGCGTTCCTGCCCATGGTCGCGGTGATGGTGGTGGCCTCCGTGGTGACCACCAACAACCTGTTGCCGCGGGTGGGCGCGAAGCCGATCGTGCCGCTGGGCATGGGACTCTCCGCGGCCGGTATGGCCTGGCTCACCGCTCTCGACGTGAACAGCGGTTACGCCGCGCACGTCCTGCCGCCGCTGCTGGTCGCCGGGCTCGGTCTCGGTCTGATCTTCGCGCCGGCGATGAGCATGGCGACGGCCGGTGTCGCGGCCCACGACGCGGGCGTGGCCTCGGCGATGGTCAACACGAGCCAACAGGTGGGCGGTTCGATCGGCACGGCCCTGCTCAACACGCTCGCGACCACCGCCGCCTCCAACTACCTGGTGGGCAGGAAGCCGAGCCCGGAGGTACAGGCGCAGGCGGCGATGCAGTCGTACTCGACCGCGTACTGGTGGTCGGCCCTCTTCTTCGCGATCGGCCTGGTCGTTACGGTGATCCTGTACCGCAGAGGCGCGCCGAGGCCGACGGATACGGACAGCGGCGCGGTCCACTTGTAGGGCGGTGGCCGACGCGATGGGTTCTGGCCCTGGCACGGAGCAGGCCGAGGGCGGGGTCGCCCTCGCCTCGGCCCGCGGCCGCTGGGTGCTGCTGTGCGCGGTGCTCGCGTCGGGCATGGCGCTGCTCGACGGCACGGTCGTCAACGTCGCCCTGCCGACGCTCGGCAAGGACCTCGACGCGTCCCTCTCGGCCCTGCAGTGGGTCGTCAACGCCTACATGCTCACGCTCTCCGCGCTGCTGCTCCTCGGCGGGGCGCTCGGCGACCGCATCGGGCGGCGGCGCACGCTCGTCATCGGCGTGGTGTGGTTCGCGGCGGCGTCCGCGCTGTGCGGGCTCGCGCAGGACGCCGGGACGCTCATCGCGGCCCGCGCTCTCCAGGGCGTCGGCGGGGCGTTGCTGACGCCCGGTTCGCTGGCGCTGGTCCGCGCTTCGTACCGCCCGGACGACCAGGCCCGCGCGGTCGGGGCGTGGTCGGGGCTCGGCGGGGTGGCCGGGGCGGTCGGGCCGTTCCTGGGGGGCTGGCTCATCGACGGGCCCGGCTGGCGGTGGATCTTCCTGATCAACGTGCCGCTGGCCGCGCTGGTCCTGTTCGCGGTGCGGCACGTGCCGGAGAGCCGCGACGAGACGGCGGCGCGGCAGCCGTTCGACGTGCCCGGCGCGTGCCTCGCCGCGCTGTTCCTCGCGGGCGTCAGCTTCGCGCTGATCGGCGCGTCCGGGGACACGTCGGCGGCCGGGGTGATCCTGCCGGGAGTGCTTGGCCTCGCGGCCGGTGCGGGCTTCGTGCTGGTCGAACACCGCAGGCGGAACCCGATGCTGCCCCTCGAACTGTTCCGCTCGCGCCTGTTCACCGCGGCCAACGTGATGACGCTCTGCCTGTACGCGGCCATCGGCGGCATCCTGTTCATGCTGCCGGTCCAGTTGCAGACGACGCTCGGCTACGACGCGCTGCGGGCGGGCACGGCGACGCTGCCGATCACTGTCCTGATGCTGCTCCTGTCCGCGTCCGCGGGCGACCTCGCACGGCGCCTCGGCCCGCGGCTGCCGCTCGTCGCGGGGCCGCTGGTGGCGGCCGCGGGGGTGCTGCTGATGCTGCGGGTACGGCCCGGCGCGGAGTACGTCACCGGAGTACTGCCCGCGGTGGTCGTCCTCGGTCTCGGCATGAGTCTCTTCGTGGCCCCGCTCACGGCGACCGTGCTGGCCTCCGTCGACGCGAGCCGCGCGGGGCTCGCCAGCGGCGTCAACAACACGGCGGCGCGCATCGCACAGCTGCTCGTCGTCGCGGGTCTGCCGCTCGCGGTCGGCCTGTCGGGCACGGCGTACGCGGATCCGGACGTGCTGAACGCGTCCTTCGGCAAAGCGGCGGTGGGGTGCGCCGCGCTGTTCGTCCTCGCGGCGGCCGCGGCCGCGGTGTTCGTCCGGCCGGGCCGGACGGCGGCCTGGGACGGCGAAGGCGGCGAACACGGCGGCGAGCCGCAGTGCAGGACGTGCTGCGGGGTGCAGGCGCCGCCGCTGGAGCCCGGAGGACGTAACGGCGAGTGACGCCGGAGGCATCCTGGATACCGCGCAAGTTGTACATCCCTTTTCCGCTACCGCGGCTGATGGAGACCGACATCAACTCCAGGTTGAGCGACATCAACTCACGGGTTGACGAAAGCCGTTGCGCCGCCCCGTAGCTTCTGACGTGCACTGAGGCGGGCGGGTCGACCAGGACCCTCAGAGCCCGCTTCCACGCACAGCACATCAACAGAGTGTCATCCGAAGGGGGAACACATGCGTAACAGCATCATGGCGAGGACGCTCGTGAGCGTCAGTGCCGTCGCCGCGATAGCCGCCGGCAGCCTTGCGGGGGCGAGCGCGAGCTTCGCCGCACCCGCGTCCGACGCGAAGCCGGCGGTGAGCACCAAGGCCGTCACGCCGCAGGCGGTCAACAACCTCGGTCTGAACACGGCGCGGGCGAAGAACTGGCAGTGCTGGCTGAAGAAGAAGGGGTTCAACCCCGGCACGATCGACGGGAAGCTGGGCTCCGACAGCTGGAAGGCGGCGCAGCGCATGTTCCGCGTCAGCGCCGACGGGATCGTCGGGCCCGACACGATCCGGGGTCTGCAGAAGTACCTGAACGGCTTCGGCTACGGCCTCGTCGTCGACGGGGACGCCGGCACGAAGACCAGGGCCGCGTTCTGGCAGTTCAACGCGAACTGCTGACCGGGACTTGAGGGTGCGGCGGGGTGTCCTGGGCGATACGCCGCCGCACTCGGGCTGGCGGGGAGAAGACGGGGGATGGTGGCGGTTACCGCGATGTCTCCCGTACGAACAACGTCACCGACACGCTCGCCTCGAAGCCGTTGCTGCGCATCAGCGCCGCCGACGCCGTGTTGCGGGACTCGACGTCGGTGACGACGGCGCTCGCGCCCGCCTCCGTGAGCGTCGTGCAGCAGGCCTTCACGAGACGGCTCGCGATGCCCTGCCCCTGGTACTCGGGGGCGCTCGCGATCCACTCCAGGTTGCCCCAGTCGGTGCGCTGGTCGAAGCCCATCGAGCCGAGCACGTATCCGGCGAGGTGGTCCCCGGCGAGCGCGACCCAGCAGGCGGACGCCTCACCGTCCGCGTGCCGGGCGATGGCGGAGAGGGACCAGGAGGTGTACGGCTTCACCGACGTGTCGTAGACGCGGCGGCCCAGCGCGAGTACGTCGGCCAGATGGGTGGCCCGCATCGGTTCGAGGACGATCTCCGTCTCGCGCTCCGGCGCGGCGGGGCTGGTCATGAGGCCTCCCAGGGGGCGGATGCGGCGCCGGGGCCGCGGCTGCGTGCACCTCACGCTATGAGGCGGCCCGGGCTCGCGCACGCCGGGAGACCGCCCCGAGCCGCCGCGGGGCCCGCCCGCGGGCCACGAACGAAACGCCGACCTCGACGCGCCGGGCAGCCGCTCACCCCGTGCCTGCCGGGCCAACTCGCCCAGGTCTACGAGCCTTTGATCAGTTGGACGTGTGTCCGAGGCACCCCTCCGGAGCCCTTATCGTGGACGACATGTCCGTTCCTGAGCTCATCCGCATCGTCTCCCGCTCCTCCCCCATGGCCCTCGCCCAGGTGGAGCGTGTCCGCACCGAACTCGCCGCACTGCACCCCGGCATCCGTACCGAGGTCGTGCCGGTCACCACCTCGGGGGACCGCTGGATGGGCGATCTCGCGGCGCTCGGCGGCAAGGGAGCGTTCACCAAGGAGGTCGACGCGGCGCTGCTCGCCGGTGAGGCGGATCTCGCGGTGCACTGCGTCAAGGACGTACCCGCGGACCGGCCGCTCCCCGCGGGCACCACGTTCGCCGCCTTCCTCAAGCGGGACGACATCAGGGACGCCCTCATCCACCCGGACGGGCTCACGCTCGACGAGCTGCCCGCAGGGACCCGCATCGGCACGTCGTCGGTGCGCCGCGTGGCACAACTCGCCGCCTCGCACCCGGAGTTGGAGTGCGTTCCGATGCGTGGGAACGCCGGCCGGCGACTGGCGAAGCTCGCGGCAGGTGACGCCGACGCGCTGCTGCTCGCCCAGTCGGGCCTGGACCGCATCGGCCGCCCCGACCTCGCGAGCGAGATCCTGTCGGTGGAGACGATGTGCCCGCCGATCGGTGCGGGCATCCTCGCCCTGCAGTGCCGCGAGGACGACACCGCGACCATCGACGCCGTGTCGGACCTGGGCGACAAGGAGGCCTGGCGCGAGGCGACCGCGGAGCGCATGTTCCTGCACGTCCTTCAGGGGCACTGCAATTCGCCGATCGCCGGGTACGCCCGTTCGGAGCGTGGCGGCGACCTGTCGCTGCGCGCCTGCGTGTTCACGCCCGACGGCAAGACGGTGCTCAACGCCCACGAGTGGGCGGGCCCCCTCGACCCCGCGACGCTCGGCACGTCCGTCGCCGTGGCACTGCTCCGGCAGGGAGCGCGCGAGCTGATCGACGGCATCGCCCACTGAACGGCGGGGCCGCCGCCGCCCGGTCCGCGGCGTCGGGTGACGTGCCGCCGCCGCAGGCGGCCGGGACGGTGACGCCCATCGCGGCGATCAGCGCGAGTACTGCGGAGCGCCGCAGGGTACAACGTCCACCCGGTCACAGGGGGTACGCCGAGGTGACGATCACTTGGGGCTGACGTTGGCGCCGCCGGACCCGGCAGGTCGGTGACGCGCACAAGGCCAGCTTTCCGTCCCGTTCGCCCGCGACGATGCTGATCGCATCGGCGTTGATCACACGTCGACGAGGTCGGCGAGCGGCACACCCTGATCCCACCGGCGCGGACCGGGCGCGGCGCCATGGACCGTCTCGGCCTCCGGGAGCCCTGGGCGGCAGGTTCCCGGCGCACGTTCTCGCTTCTGGCACCACCGCGCGGCGTACGCGAAGCAGCAGGCCACCCGGCCGCAGACCATCGGCTACGCGCTCGTCGACTCACCGGTCGGGCTTCTCGCCTGGATCCTCGACAAGTTCGCCGAGACGTCCCGTCAGCCATCACCATGTATCCCCACGACATCGAGAAGTCGCCGCGCCCCTGGGGTACCGAGGACCTGCGAGAGGGCCTGGTGGCGGTGCTGGCCGCACACAGGTGAACGCGGCCGGTGCCGACACCCGGTCACCTCGTGGTCAGGCCGCGCTCTTCTTGCCGCCGCGGCGTCCCGCGCGGGTCAGCGCGTCGATGAGGTCGTCCCTGCTCATCTTGGAGCGGCCCTCGATGTTCTGGTCCGTGGCGCGCTGGTAGAGCTCGGCCTTGCTCAACTCCTTCAGCTCGGTCCTGCTCGGCTCCTTCAGCCCGCTCTTGCCGCCCCGGGCACGGTCGAGGCTGCCCTGGAGTACTTCCATCAGGTCGACGACCTTGGTGGCCTCGGGTGCCTCGTCGGCGGCCGTGATCTCCTGTCCCTCCGCCTTCGCACGCACCAGCTCCCGCACCTTCTCCTGATAGGTGTCGTGGTACTTGGTCGGCTCCCACGGCGCGTCCAGGGCGTCGATCAGCTGGATCGCCATGTCCCGCTCCTTGCCCTTGGCGGCACGGGCCGAGGGAATCTCGGGGAGTTCCTGGCCCGGGTCGCGGACCTCGTCCGCCCAGTGCAGGGTCTGGAGCACGAGCACCTTCTCGTCGGCCCGCAGCGCGGTCAGATACTGCTTGCCGCGCATCACGAACGTAGCGATGCCCGCCTTGCCGACCTCCGCGAGCGCCTCTCTGAGCAGCCCGTACACCTTGGTGTGGTCCTTACCGCGGGGGGCGATGTAATACGTGCGGTCGAAGTAGACCGGATCGATCGCGTCCAGGTCGACGAAGTCGCTGATGTCGATGGTCCGGGAACGCCCGGGGGCGACCTCGTCCAGCTCATCGGGCTCGATGACGACGTACTCGCCCTCGGTCGCCTCGTACCCCTTGACGATGTCCTCGGTCCGCACTTCCTTGCCGGTGCGTTCGTTGACGCGCCGGTTGCGGATCCGGTCGGACGTGCCGCGCTGAAGCTGGTGGAAGTGGACGGTGTGGTTCTCGACGGCGGTGTACAGGCCCACCGGCACGCTGACCAGCCCGAAGGTGATCACGCCGGTCCAGATCGCACGTGCCATGTACGCCCACTCCCGTCGCCATGCCCTAGTGGTTCCTACTGGTTCCTGCTGGTTTCTACTGATCCCTGCTGACCACGCTGGCATCGCGGGCCGCACGGCGCCCGCTGGGAGCGGCCGAGCGGCGGAGACCTCACGGGGACGGCCGGGAACCACTGGAACAGGGACGGACGGCGCTAATCGAGTTCTTCGCGGAGACGCTCCGACTCCTCCGCGGCCTCTTGCGCCGCTTGTTCGGCCTCCACCGTCGCGTCCGCCGCCGTCCGGCGCCGCTCCTCGGCCTCCTTCCGCTCCCGCTCGGCGTCCTTCTCCTCCCCCTGGATCCGCTGAAGCCGCTCGCGAGCCCTCCGCAGCTCGTCCTCCGCGTCGGACACCTGCTGACGGGCCTGGTCGTGCCGGTCGCGGGCCTGTTGGAGCGCGGCGTCGGCTGCCTCTTGTTCCCGGCGTCGCTCTCCGAGCCGTTGGTCCGCCGCTTCGGCCGCCTCGCGGCCCTCTCGGGCCTGCTTCTCCTGCTTCTGGCGGCGGCGCTCGGCGAGTTCGTCCTTGCGTTCCTTCTGGGGCGCCGGGCGCTCCCGAGGCGCTCGTTTCGCCGCGGGGGCCGCCGTGCGCGCCGTGGGCGCCGAGTGCCGACCGGACGCGGACGGGAAGTCCGCGGGCGGGGTGAGCGTGCTCTCCAGGCGGCCGGTCGACCACTGGTCCGCCGCGTCCTCGTCCGCGAGTACCGCGCGCAGGGTGGACGCGACGTCCTGCTGTGCCGCGTCCGAAAGGCGGTGGCCGGCGTCACGGGCGAGCGTGGCGGCCTGCCGGGAGAGGGCGGAGACGACGCTGGTGCGCTGCTTGGACAGTTCCTTGATCTCTGCGGCGTCCAGGCTCCGGTACGCCTCGCGCAGTTCCCGCCCGAGCTCCAGGAAGCGGCGGCTCTCCGCGGGCTGCGAGTGCAGCAGCAGGTTCGCCGCCCAGGCCGCGAGAGTGGGGCGGCGGGCGGCACGGATCCGCCGGGCGTCCTCCGCGCGCCCGTCCGTCCTGGCCCGCGCGGCCAGCTCCTCGCGGCGGGAGACGAACCGGGGCGGCGCCGTGGCGTAGAGCTCGTCCAGAAGACTCTCTACGTCACGTTCCTCGCCACTGTCCCGACCACCTTTGCTCCGCATCAGCTACAGAGTCCCCCGGACACGGCCACCACGCACGTCGGGCGTGCGTGACGACTCCCTCCGGAGCCGGAGTGACCATGTGGCAGACCTTCACCCCACGGGCCGACTACTGTACGGACACGGCCTGTTGCCCTCCGTGGCGACTCGAGGAGGAATCCTGTGTCATCGCCCTGCGACCCCGAGCACGCTCCCGTCGGCGATGTGGGCACGGCGCTCATGATGATCGACTCACGGCTCAAGACCATCCACGCCGGCAAGACCGAGGTCGACCCCGAACAGCAGGAGATGGTCCGGCAGTTCGCGGCGTCGCTGGGGCCGAGAGGGGCCGACGACCTGCTGAACGGTGCGTGCACGCTCATCTATATGTTCATGTCGTGGCTGCGGAAGGCGCATGAGGACCACGGCAAGGACGTCATCGAGTACGTGGTGCCCACGCTCGTGGCGACGATGCGCATGATGCCCAAGAGCATCCCGTCCGAGGCGATCCCCACCATGGCCGGTCTGGTCATCGCCGCGGGCACCGGCCTGAGCCCCAACCTCTGGCGCCAGCAGTACGGGGACTGGACCGAGGCCGAGATGAACCCCCTGGAAGCCACGGCCTTCCTGCTCGCGGAGCACATCAACCGCATCACCGACGATCCCGATTTCGCCACCCGCATGGTCTCCGAGACCCTGGCCGGCGCGGACGAGGCGGCCGGTGTGAACGCCGCGTTCGACGAGTACGACGACGGAGACGACGAAGCCTGAGGGACAGGGCGCGGCGCTCTCCGGCGTCCGGCGCGTCACACCTCGGGCGCCAGGTCCGGGCGCAGCCGGTGCCACACCGGGTGACGCAGGAGACCGGCCCGCGTGCGGGTGGTGTAGCGGACCTCGGCGACCAGGCGCGGCAGTACCCACCTGGCGCCGGGCGCCGCGGGCGCGGGGGCGAAGGGGCAGTCGTCGACGGCGGCGATGTGCAAGAGGCGGGCGAGGTCGGCTCGTTCGCGTTCGTTCCATCCCGTGCCCACGCTCCCCCGGTAGACCAGTGCCCCGTCCACGTACTCCCCCACGAGGACCGCGCCCGGCAGTCCGCCGAGACGCCCCTGCCCGGGCATCCAGCCACCGACGACCACATCCACGGTGTGCACGTTCCTGACCTTGATCCAGACCGGGGAGCGCCTGCCCGGCTCGTACACGGAGTCCAGCCGTTTGAGTACGAGCCCCTCCAGGCCCTGCGATCGGGCGAGTTCCAGCGCCTGGTGGCAGTGCCCCGTCACCGCTGTCGGTACCGACCAGTCCGGGCCCGCCTGGACGAGCTCCTTCAGGGTGTCGCGGCGCCGGGTGTACGGCAGTTGGGTCAGGAGTCGGCCGTTCAGGTGGAGGACGTCGAAGAGGATCAGGTGCGCGGGGGCCCGGGCGGCGAGACGGGCCGCCTTCGCCGGGGAGCCGGAGAGGCCCATCCGGGGCTGGAGGCGTTCGAAGCTCGAACGGCCCGCCTCGTCGAGTACGACGATCTCGCCGTCCAGTACGGCCGGTGCGTCGCTCAACACCGTTGCCAGTCGCCGTAGTTCGGGGTACGCGGCGGTGATGTCCGCGCCCGAGCGGGAGCGGATGACCAGGGTGCCGTCGCCGGGCAGGTACACCAACGCCCGCTGTCCGTCGTGCTTCGTCTCCGTGCTCCACAGGTGCTCGTTGGCCGGGGGCGGCAGCGCCCCCGGGGTGGCGAGCATGGGGGCGATGCGCGGCAGGGCCGTCATGCGGGTCGGCTCTCGCCCGCTTCGCCCTGCGCGGACGGCTGGGCGAGGGCCCACAGTTCGAGGTAGGCGCGCTGGGTGAACGCACCGGTCAGGGTGGGGCTGGTGTTGGCCAGGGCCACCAGGGCGACGTCCGTCTGTGGGCTGAAGCCCGCGAAGGCGGTGAAGCCGCGGGTGCCCCCGGAGTGGTGGTAGAGGTCGCGGTCGGGGCGGGATCGGATGTTCCAGACGAGGGCGATACGTCTGTCCGTGCGGGGCAGCGCGATGCGGGGACGGGTGACGTCGGCGAGGGCGTCGCGCAGTGTGCGGGGGACGGTGGTGGGCGCCGTGGACGGATCGCGGAGGGCGTCGAGCGTGGTCAGGAGGTCGCGTGCGGTCGACCGGACCATTCCCGCCGCGGGCAGGGTGGACATCTGCCAGGCGGGGCGGGCCCGGCCGTGCCAGTAGCCGGTGGCCTGTGGCTGGTCGGTGGTGCAGCTGGTGCGCGTGAGACCGAGCGGTCGCAGGACGCGGTCGGCGAGCAGCGGGGCGAAGTCTCGCTCACCGGCGGCGCGGGCGAGCAGTTCGCCGAGGAGGCCGACGCCGAAGTTGGAGTAGCGCACGCGGGTGCCGGGGGCGGCCCGGGGCCGGGTACGGGACAGGGCGCGGTGCAAGGACGTGGCGGAGTAGCGCGCGTACGGGTTGCTGAACCAGGTCGGCGCGGCCGTGCGCAGGAAGCCGGATGGCAGTCGGGGCAGGCCGGAGGTGTGCGTGGCCAGGTGCAGGAGGGTGATGGGCTCGTTCCGCGGGCGGGGGGCGGCGGCGCGGGGCAGGAAGCGGGTGATCGGGTCGTCGTACGCGACCTCGCCGCGCGCCACCATCTCGGCCAGGAGGAGCGCGGTGAACGTCTTGGTCAGGGAGCCGATCTCGAACCGGGTGTCGGGGTCGGCGGGCGCTCCGCCGTCGCAGGTGGTGGTACCGGTGACCGGCAGGGCGTGGTCGGGGCCGCGCCGTACGGCGAGGGCCACCGTGCTCGCGCCGGGAGCGGTGGCGCGCAGGGCGTCGAGCATGCGTGCCGCCCATGCGGGCCCTCCCCCTGTC
Organism: Streptomyces sp. Je 1-369; assembly: GCF_026810505.1. Lineage (NCBI taxonomy): Bacteria > Bacillati > Actinomycetota > Actinomycetes > Kitasatosporales > Streptomycetaceae > Streptomyces > Streptomyces sp. Je 1-369. The sequence goes on along the minus strand of NZ_CP101750.1, from coordinate 8,506,272 downwards.
GTGCTCCGGCCCGCGATCCCCGCTTCATCGCCGCCCGGACTCCTCACCCCGTCGCCCCGCCCAGCGTCCGCGACACCGCGAGTGTCCCCGCGACTGCGGCTACCACGGCGGTGTGCTGGTGGTCGGTGAACCGTTGCTCGGGGTCGTCGTCGACCGGGTCCCCGTCGCGCGGCATCAGCCCGTCCGGGTGCTGGACCGCGGCGAACCGCTCCCAGTCGGCGGGCTCGCAGTACGGCTCCTCCAGACAGCAGCCCACGATCAGCAGCTCGCCCACCAGATCCCACTGCTCGACCTCGGTCCAAATGTCGATCCAGACCGGCAGCCAGGTGGTCACGTACGCGGCGAGACCGGCGGGCAGACCGGAGGGCGTGCCGCCCCAGTCGGTGAGGTGGTAGACCGTGTGGGTGAGGCAGTAGCCGGTCATCCAGTCGATGAGCCAGGGCTCCGGTGTCGCACCCAGCCAGGTGGCGCGGGTCAACGTGCCCCAGTCGTACGCGCGTTCCCCGCCGCCCAAGCCGACGATGCGGGCCGCGTTGGCCACCGCGAGCCGCCGGTTGGGAAGGTACTCGGAGCTGCGGACGGAGCGCAGCGCACTGGTGTGGGCGATCAGCCGTTCCAGAGGTTCATGGCGCAGGCCGCCGCGCACGAACGGTGCGTACGTCTCCAGGGGGTCGGTCATCATCGGATAGCGCAGCAGCCGTTCGTACAGCATGTCGCCCTTGCCGAACTGCTCCCAGCAGAATCCGAGGAGTTCGCCCGCCATGCGCAGCTCGGCGCTGCCCGCGACCGACTCGCGCAGCACGAGGGAGGCGGCGGTGGCGCTCTCCCCGAGGGGTTTGTAGACGCTGTTGGGGTCGCCGAGGTCGGCGGTGGTGTCGGGCGGCAGCGCGCCGCGCTCGCGGTGTGCGTGGAGCCAGGCGAGGGCCTGCGAGCCCACCTGGTGGGCGGTGCGCGTCACGGGCGCGGTCATACGTCCTCCAGTCCGAGCAGCCGCCGGGCGATCGCGACGTCGAGGGCGAGCCGCGGTCCGGCGCCGTACAGGCCGAGGTGTTCGACGAGAGGTACCGGGTCGAGGGGCAGGGGCACGCCTTCGGTGTGCAGCAGGACGAGCCAGCGCGCGATGCGGGCGCCGGTCGGGAAGTCGTGGCGGAGCATGGCGCGGGTGGCGCCGCGGGCGAGGGCCAGCGGCGCGGCGCCGGTGCGGGCCGCGGAGTGGACGGGTCCTTCGAGGCCGGGCAGGGCGAGCGGTGAGAGCTGGCCCATGCGGACGGACCAGCGCTGCCACTCGGTGTCGGCGGAGCCGTCGGACGGGTGCGGCGGATCCGTGAGGACCGGGGCGCCCGCGGGCTGCGGCGCGAGAGGCCGCCCGTCGGGCTGCCCCTCGGCCCCCTCGGTGAACCGGGCGAGCAGGGCCGACGTGGCCCAGTCGCGCCAGGCGACGAGCCACGGTTCGGCGGCGCCTTCGGGCGGTGGTGCGGGAGTGCCCACCGCGGGCGGGAACACCGCGAAGGACTGCGTGACGGCGGCGGCGTCCTGGGGGTGGAAGACCGCGTCGCACAGCAGGTAGGGGGCGAAGCCGTCGGCTCCGACTACGCGGAGAGCGGCCAGCGCCGCCTTGGGGTCCTCCGCGCGTTCGACGTGTTCCGCGAGCATGGCGGTGCCCCCGACGCCGCGCAGGGCGTCGAGGGCACGGAGAGCCAGGTCAGCCGCTGACGCGGCGTACGCGGTCTGCGACTGCTCGGGGCTCACTTGCCTTTCGGCTCCTTCGGCTGCTTCGGCGAGAGAAGGATCAGCGCGAGGAGGGCGCCTTCCGCTCGCGGCGAGTAGATCGGTGCGTCGCTCAGAATCGCCTCTGGCTCCACCATGGCGGTACTGAGCGCCTCGGTGTCCGTCGGAGTGAAAAGAAGCGGTGTGTGCTGAGCAAGCATCAGTGCCTCCTCATAGATACGTCGTCACCGAGTTCAGTGACGCCCACCCTCGGACTAGTCTAAGGCCATTAGCCCCATATGTCTGTTTTGCGAATCTCGATGCCCACCCAGGAGGTCAACTCGCCCTACCCTTACGGCAGTTCATCCAATAGAGCCAGGAAACCGGCGGCCGGAGGTGACGGTGCGAGACGGCTCCAGACGAGGCGCTCCACCCGTACCGGCCCATCAGTGATCGGTACGCACCGCACACCGTGCAGTTCCGCCGCGAACGGCGCGGGCAGCAGGGCGACGCCCAGGCCGTGGCGGACCATCCGGGACATGAGCTCGACGCCGGACACCTCGAAGGCGACCTCGCGCGACACCCCGGCGGCCGCGAACGCCTCGTCCGACTGGGACCGTGCGGCGCTGCCCTCGGCGAAGTCCACGAACGTCTCGTCGGCGAGACGGCGGAGGTCGACCTCCTCCTCGGCGGCCAGCGGATGGTCCGGCGCGACCACGGCGACGTGCTGCCCGTGGGCGAGTTCGCGGTCCCGGACGCCCTGGGGCCGGAAACCGGGCTGCACGCCGAGGAACGCCGCGTCGACGACGCCCTCGCGCACCTGCTCCACCAACCGCTCACTGGAACCGGCCCGCAGCGTGATCCGTACCTGCGGGTAGCGCAGCCGGTAGTCCCGCAGCACCGCGGGAAGGTCGACGGCCGCCACGGTGGGGATCGACCCCACGGTCAGCTTGCCCCGCACCTCGCCGACCGCCGCGGCCACCTCGGCACGGGCCCGTTCGGCCGCTTCGAGGGCCTGGCGTGCGGCGGGCAGGAACGCCTCCCCCGCGCTGGTCAGCCACACCTTGCGACTGGTCCGCTCGAACAGCCGGGCACCCAGCTCCTTCTCGAGCCGCGCCACCTGGTGGCTGAGCGCGGACTGCACGACGTGGCATTTCTCCGCCGCACGCGTGAAGCTCGCGGTCTCCGCCACCGCGAGGACGTACCGCATCTGCTGAAGGTCCATCGATCCATCGTGAAACACGATGGATCGGATGACAAACATGCGTTGGACCGATGGATCGGTGGTCGGAGATCCTGGAGTCAGCCCGGAGAGCCCCTTCTCCCCTCCCTGTGAACCAGCCTCAACCAGCCTCTCCTCCACTCCAACCCACGGAGACAGCCATGCGCGTCATCGCCTTCGACCACCTCGTCCTGAACGTCGCCGACATCGAGCGCTCCCTCGCCTTCTACACCGGCCCGCTGGGGCTCGACCCGGTGCGGGTCGACGAGTGGCGGGCCGGCCAGGCCCCCTTCCCCTCCGTGCGGGTGAGCCCCTCCACGATCATCGACCTCATCGAGGGGCCCGACGGCGAACCGGCGGGCTCCAACGTCGACCACATCTGCCTGGTCGTCGAGCCCCTCGACTGGCAAGAGGTCATCGACTCCGGGGAGTTCACGGTGGTGGACGGACCCGGCGAGCGCTTCGGCGCCCGGGGCACGGCCCTCTCCCTCTACGTCAAGGACCCCGACGGCAACACGGTGGAGCTGCGCTATTACCCGCAGAACGCCTGATGAGGGGAGTCGTTCTCAGTTGCCGGAGTTGCCGAAGGGGACGTCGTCCGTAGTGGCCATGCGGCGGGACTCGGCGTGGGACCGGACGAACTCGTGGATGTGGGCGATGGCCTGCTTCGCGTCCGACTCGTCCTTGCCGCAGCCACCGGTGCCGGAGGCGCCGTCGGGGTAGCAGGAGGCCCGGTGGCCGTAGATCAGGCCGTCGGCGTTGCCGCCGGACGCGTCCAGGAGGCGGTTGGTGGCCTCGCCGTCGCCGGCCGCCGTCGTCCAGCCGAAGACACGCGCCAGTTCACCCCGGTCCCGCGCCTCCGAGCCGAGGCGGACCTGCTTGGCCACGTTCCCGAGGACGGTCGGCAGGTTGAGGTTGAACAGGCCCTTGTCCATGACCCGTTGGTTGTTCGCGATGGCTCCGCCGAACTCGCCGTACTGCGACCGGACTTCCTCGGCGTCGCCGCTGATGTCCACGCCTTCGAGGTCGGTGAGGTCGCGGCTGACGTCCTTCCAGCCGGTGCCGCCCGCGGTGCCGTAGAAGCCGTACAGGACCCGCACCCCGGCGCTCTCCAGCTTGGTGCGGGCCAGGTCGCGCAGGGCGGCGACCGAGCAGTGCCGCCACTTCGTGTCGCCGCTGTCGCAGTAGTCGGGGTTCTTCAGGTCCAGCCAGACGAACCCGATGTTCTTGCCCGCGCGGCGCTGCTGCGCGATCCGGTCGAACATGTCCGACATGGTGTCGCCGGAGCTCGTGGGGAGCCCGTCGTGATCGGCCCACCAGCCCTTCTTCCACGCGGTGGCGTCGATCTCCATCGCGTTGGCCCCGTGGTCGAGTGCCTTGTCGACGCCGTCGGCGGTCAGCACCCGGTGCGCGATCGCCCAGACCGGCCGTTTGTCCTGCGACTCGGCTTGAGACTTGGCTTGCGACTCGGCCTGCGGCGCGTCGTCGGCCGCGGCGCTTGCCTGCGGGGCGGCCAGGCCCATCGCCAAGGCGCCGCTCGCGGCGGCGAGCGTCGCCGCCCGGGCGGTCGAGCGGGTACGGGCTCCACGTATCACGGTTGTTTCTCCGTCCGTTCCTGTGCCGCGCTCCGTCCGGGCGCGGCACAGGAAGGTGACGGCGCCGCGGGTAAGAGCGTGCCGGACACGTGCATCCGTGTCCGGCCTCAATTGCCGCGCCTGCCCACACCGTCACCTGCGAAACATTTGCGCTGGTGGGAGAGTTGGCGCGGTCACGGGCACAGGGACCCGCGCGGCTCAGCCGTGATGCTGGTTGTAGGGGTGCGTGACCTTGTCGTTCAGAGCGCTGCCCCAGGCCCGCACCCGGGCCGCGACGGGGTGGGCCGGGGGCGCGGTGTCCTTGCCCTCCGCCAGCGGTTCACGCCTGCCGGTGCCGCTGGGCAGCGCCCTGGCCGCCAGCGAGCTGACGCGCGTGGTCAGACCGGGAGCCACGCCGTGGACGAGGTCCGCGGCCCGCGCCATGGGTGTCAGCACGAGCCTGACCCGTCGCCGCAGCACGGCACGGGTGATCCGGGCGGCCGCGCGCTGGGCGTTCATGGAGACGAGCGGCGTCCCGGCGAGCGCGGAGAACCAGGCGTACTCGGCGGTGCGGTCGCCGCCGAACCGCGCGTGCAGGTGGGAACCCGTCCGCATGAGGCCGGGGTAGACGGCTGTCACGCTCACGCCGTCCGCCGCCGCCTCGGCATGCAGCCCCTCGGCGAGCACGCCCGCCGCCGCCTTGGCGCAGGCGTACGGCAGCAGGTGCGGCACTCCCAGTAGCCCGCCCACGGACGAGATGATGCCGAGCCGCCCGCCGTGGGGGCTTTTCCGCAGGTACGGAAGGGCTTCCAGGGCCGCGTGCAGGGTTCCCTTGAACATCGTGTCCATGGCGCCCTGGAACTCCTCGGCGCCGATCGACTCCACCGGGGCGACCTGGATGATGCCCGCGTTGGCGATGACGACGTCGAGTCCGCCGCGCCGCTCGTACGTGCCGCGCATCAGGGACCGCACCTCGTCCTGGTCCCTGACGTCGCAGACCACGATGTCGACTACGGCCCCCGGATGCCGCCCCAGCAGTCTGCTCCGGGCCTGCTCCAGTTCCTCGCGGTCCCGGGCCGCGAGGGTGACGGCACAGCCGCGTGCGGCGAGCTGGTCGGCGATCAGCAGGCCGAGGCCGCGCGAGCCGCCCGTGACGCACGCCGAGAGCCCGGTCGGCTCCTTCTCGGAGCGGAGGGTGGGCATGCCGTCAGCCGGCCGGGTAGGGGCTGTCGTTGAGCAGCTTGGCGAGGTGCACCGCGTTGACGGCGAGGGTGTGCGTGGTGTCGGCCACCTCTTCGGGGGTCTCGTCCAGGTCCTTGTAGTCGGTGCCGTGCTGCGCTTCCCCGACCCAGTAGGTGACGGCGTTGGGGGCCAGGGAGAAGCCGATGTCGTTCAGCCCCTGGAACACGTCGGCGCTGACCTTGTGGGCTCCGTCCTCGTTGCCGACGACGGCCACCGCGGCGACCTTGCCGAAGACGAGCGGCCGGCCCTGGTCGTCGGTTTCCGACGACTCGGCGTTGAGCCGTTCGAGGACGAGCTGGCAGACGCTGGAGGGGTGCCCCAGCCAGATGGGCGTGGCGATCAGAAGGATGTCGGCCTGGAGGACCTTCTCGCGCAGGCTCGGCCAGTCGTCGCCGTCCCCCAGGTCGATGCCCACACCGGGGAGCACGTTGTGGTCGGTCACGCGGACCGTCTCGGTCGTGACGTCGAGCTTTTCGAGCTCGCGCAGCACCTGGTCCGAGAGCAACTGGCTGCTGGAGGGCGTGGGGGACGAGTTGAGAGTGCAGACCAATGACAGGGCGCGCATCACGGTTCTTTCTACGAGGTGGTGGACCACGGGGTGGTGGACATTGCGGTGGTGGACATCGAGCGCGTGTTCTCTCCCAGGCTGCGCACACTGTCGTGCGTACCGCCACGGGACCGCCTCGGGGGCGGTGGTACCTCCGGGTACCCCGAGCCTCTCCGCGCCACACACCCGGCACAGCGCGACGCGGGGCCCGACGGTGGGGATGATGAAGCCGAAGGGATATACCAGCCCGGTCGACATCAGAACGGTACAAAGATGAACAGCTATGAGACACCTGTCGGCGAGCATGTAGCGAGCGGCTCGGTGGCCGGTGCGCCCTGCTGGGTCAGCCTGACCACACGCGATCTGCTCGGCGCGCAGGAGTTCTACCACGCCGTGCTGGGGTGGGACTGGCGCGTCGGCAAGCTGGGCGATCAGTACAGGTTCGCGAGCGTGGACGGCCTTCCGGTGGCGGGCGTCTCCGTCGTGGAGGCCATGGGGCAGGCGGCGGTGGCATGGACGCCGTTCTTCGCCGCGGCCGACGCCAACGAGACCGTCGCCCGCAGCCAGGAGCGGGGCGGGACGACCGCCGTGGGGCCCATCTCGTTCCCGCCGGGACGGGCGGCGCTCCTGGCCGACCGGGACGGCGCGGCCTTCGGCGTCTGGGAGGGCCAGCTCGTGAACAACTGGGAGCAGTGGCGCCGGGCGGCCCCGGTCTTCGTGGAGCTCTACACCCGCAACGCCTTCGACGCGGCCATCTTCTACGCGGAAGTCCTCGACTGGGCGTCGGACACGGGTTGCTGCGAGGTCCATTACGAGGACGAGAAGGTCGTACTGCGCAACCAGGGCGACGTGGTGGCCCGCATCCACTCGGGCGCCGTCGAGTCCGCACCCGATCCCGGGATCCGGCCGCACTGGCAGGTCCACTTCACGGTCGCCGACGTGGGGGCCTGCGCCGAGGCGGCGCTGGCGCACGGCGGGACGGTCCTTCAGGGCGGAGCGGGGTCGGCGGAGGCCATCCTCAGTGATCCTGCCGGGGCGCGCTTCGTCGTCGCCGAGGCCGCGCGGCCGGGGCAGTGACGAGTTCGCCCTTTCCTGCGTAGCGGCCGGGCGGAATGCCCACGATCCGTTTGAAGTGCCGGTTCAGGTGGGCCTGGTCGTAGAAGCCCACCTCCGTCGCCACCGCCGCGGGCGGTCTGCCGTCGAGGAGGAGCCGCCGGGCACGCTCGACCTTGCGCGCCATCAGGTACTGATGCGGGGCGATGCCGAACGCCGCGCTGAACGCGCGCACCAGGTGGGTGGGGTGCGCCTGCACTTCCCGCGCGGCCTCCCCCAGCGTCACGCCGTCCAGCACGCGCGCGTCGAGGAGCTCCCGCAGGCTGTGCGCCACCCCGCGCCCCGGCTCCGGTCCCGACGCTCGGGCGCGGGGCCGCAGATGTCCGCGGAGCCGTTCGCCGACCAGGGCGAGGCGGCTCTCGGCCTCCAGCTCGTCGCCGCGCCGCCCCAGAGCCCCGTGCAGCTGGCCGATGCGTCGGCGCAGCAGCGGGTCGGTGATGTCGGGGTCGTCCACCGCGGGGCCGATGAGGCTCTCGTCGAGCAGGGGCGCGTCCAGGTACACCACGCGCTTGCGGAAGCCGTGCGCCGTGGCGGGGGAACCGTTGTGCGGCACCTGCGGCGGCAGCAGGGACACGGTGTCCCCCGGGGTGCCGCGTTCGCGACGGTCCAGGTCGTAGCGGACCGCGCCGTCGTCGACGATCAGCAGCGTCCATACGTCGTGGACGTGCATCGGGTAGGCGTGCTCGGTGAAGTGGGCGTGGAAGACCTCCACGACGCCCGGGACCTGCGGGCGCCACGCGGAGACCTGCTGCGACGACGGCACGCTAAGAACGTACAAGACGTGCACGCGGTGCTGTCGGCAGCCTGGGACGCATGACGACCGATACCACGCAGAACCAGAACGCACCCGTCCGTTTCGACACCAAGATCGCCGTGATCCTGCGCGAGGACCTGGAGACCTGGCAGCGGCTGAACGTCACCGCGTTCCTGGTCAGCGGCCTCGGCACGCGGAACCCTGAGGTCGTCGGCGAGCCGTACGCGGACGCCGACGACACCCCGTACCTCCCGATGTTCCGCCAGCCGGTCATGGTCTTCGAAGGGACGAAGGAAGTGGTGACGGCGGCCCACCGCCGCGCCCTGAGCCGTGAGCTGCCCCGGTCGGTCTTCACCTCCGACCTCTTCGCCACCGGCAACGACCGGGACAACCGGGCGGCGGTGCGGGCCGTGCCGGCGGACCAGCTGGACCTGGTGGGCCTGGCCGTGTACGGCCCCCGCAACGCGGTCGACAAGGTGCTGAAGGGCGCCCGCATGCACGGCTGAGGACACGCGTTACGCCTGCTCCCGCGCTACGCCTGCTGCCGTGCCCGGCGGCGCAGGGTCACGCAGGTGGCGAGGACGCAGCCGGCGGCGAGCACGATCAGTCCGCGCAGCCACACCTCCCCCTCGACCTGGGTCGCGAGGACCACGCAGGACGCGGCACCGAGCGCGGGCACGACCGCGGGGGCCCGGAAGTGATCGCGGTCGGAACGCTCGTGGTCGCTGTGCTCACCGGCGGGGTGCTTGCGCCGCAGGACCAGTGCGGCCGTGTTCACGATGAAGAAGACGACCAGGAGCAGGAGCACCAGCGTGGAGGCGAGCGTGGCGACGCTGCCGGTCAGGGCGAGGAGCAGGGAGAGCACCGTCGTGGCGGCGATCGCGGCCCACGGGGTGCGGCGGCCCGGCAGTACGCGGGTCAGGGCGCGGGGCAGCAGACCGTCGCGTGCCATGCCGAAGGTGAGGCGGGAGGTCATGATGCCGGTGAGCAGCGCGCCGTTGGCGACCGCGACCAGGGCCACGACGCTGAACACGCGTGGCGGTACGCCGCCGGCCTCCTTGACGACTTCGAGCAGCGGTCCGCTGCTGTCCACCAGGGTCTGCGTCGGCACGGCCGCCGCGGCGACGCAGCCGACAAGGACGTACACCAGTCCGGCGGTGATCAGCGCGCCGAACAGGGCGCGGGGGTAGGCGCGGCGCGGGTTACGGGTCTCCTCGGCCACGTTGACGGACGTCTCGAAGCCGACGAAGGAGTAGTAGGCGAGGACGGCGCCGCTCAGCACGGCGGCGGTGGGGCCGCTCCCGGCCGTACCGACGTCCGCGAGACGGCCGACGTCCCCGTCGCCCCGCAGCAGGACCCACGCGCCGAGTCCGATGACGAGGACGAGTCCGCCGACCTCGATGACGGTGGCGACGGCGTTGGCCCGGGTGGACTCGCTGATGCCGCGCAGGTTGAGCAGTGCGAGCGCGGCCAGGAACACGACCGCGACGAGGGCGACGGGCAGGGAGACGAACTCGGCCAGATAGTCCCCCGCGAACCCGCGCGCCAGCGCCCCCACCGAGACCACACCGGCGGCGAGCATGCAGAAACCGGCGAGGAACCCGACGAAAGGACCGTAGGCGAGGGTGGCGTAGTGGGAGGCGCCACCGGCCCGCGGGAAGCGTGTGGCCAGCTCCGCGTAGGACGCGGCGGTCAACAGGGCGAGCCCCAGGGCCACGGCCAGCGGCAGCCACACCGCGGGGCCGGACTCCGCGGCGACCTGCCCCACCAGCACGTAGACCCCGGCGCCCAGGACGTCACCGAGGATGAAGAAGTACAGGAGCGTGGTGGTGAGCGTCCGCCGGAGCGGGGTGCCGGGCTCCGTCGAGGAATGTGGCGTGTCGTTCATGGCCCAACGTGTGCCCGCTGAACAGGCGAAACACCCACCGTGCCACCATTCGGCCGTGCTGGGGGGCGTTCGGGCGTACCGGCCCGCCGAAATCTGGTGGCATCCAGGCTGATGCTCAGGATTTTTCTGGGTAGACGGGCGTTGTGAAACAGGAGTGTTTGGTGGGCAAGGCGGACCGCGGCCGGACGGCGGGTATGGACGACCAGCGATCGTCGGTGGGCGAGTTCCTGTCGGTGTCCGCGGCCTTCGAGGAGAGCGCCGAGATCGGTGCCGCCCGCGATCTGGCCCGCAGGTTCCTGACGGATGTGCAGGCCGTGCACGGGCTGCCCGTCTCGGCGGGAGCGATGGGCACGGTGCAGCTGGTGGTCAGCGAGCTGGTCACCAACGCGCGCAAGTACGCGCCCGGTCCTTCGCTGCTGGCCCTGGACGTGCGGTCCGGCGCCGTCGAAGTGAGCGTGTGGGACAGCAGCACCGCCCTGCCCACGATCCTGCCGCCGGACCCGAGCCGCATCGGCCAGCACGGTCTGGAGATCGTCATGGCCCTCTGCCGGAGCTTCGCGGTGCACCGCGAGCCGGTGGGCAAGCGGATCACCACGGTGATCGAGCTGGCGGAGAACTCCCCGCTCTGAGGGCCGCTACTACCGTGGTTCTCCCCAGTCCAGACGCAGCACCGCGAGGTCGTCGGAGTGCCGTCCGGCGTTCAGCGCGTGCGTCTCCTCGATGAGGCGGTCGACGTGCTCGGCCGGGTCCGCCGTCGGCAGGCCCCCGATGAGCGTGAGCAGCCCGTCGACGCCGAGCCGTTCGCCCGTGGCTCCGTTGTGTCCCTCGGTGAGCCCGTCCGTGTAGAGGGTCAGGGCACCGGAGGCCGGGAGCGGGACGACCGTGGAGGGCCACCTGCGCAGTCCGGGTACGACGCCGAGGGCGATGCCGTGCGCGGCCGCCAGTTCCTGGGTTCCCGCCCCGGTGGTGAGCAGGGGTTCGTGGTGTCCCGCCAGGTGGAGGGTGGCGGTGGCGGCGCTCTGGTCGAGGGTGAGGAGCGTGCACGTGGCGAACAGGTGCTGGCTGCCGCGCTCGGCGATCAGGATGCGTTCCATGAGGTGCAGCAGGTCGTTGCCGCGGTGTCCGCCGAGCACCAGGGAGCGCCAGGCGATGCGCAGGAAGACGCCCAGCGCGGCGGCGTCCGGCCCGTGTCCGCTGACGTCGCCCACGACGGCGTGCAGCAGCCCGTCGTCTCCCTCCACGACGTCGAGGAAGTCCCCGCCGAGCAGCGCCCACGCGGCGCCGGGCAGATAGCGCGTGGTGACGCGGACCGTGGAGGTGTCGAGGATGGGCTGGGGCAGCAGACCGCGTTCCAGGCGTGCGTTCTCCTCCGCCCGCAGCCGTGCGGCCTGCGCTTCGGCGTTCGTACGTTCGGTCTTGCTGCGGTAGACCGCGTAGCGCACCGTCCGGTGCAGCAGGTCCCCGTCGACCTTCCCCTTGACCAGGTAGTCCTGGGCTCCGGCGGCCATCGCGTTCGCGCCGGCCTGGGCCTCGGAGAGCCCGGTCAGGACGATCACCGCGGTGTGCGGTGCCAGGCGCCGGACCGCGGTGACGGCGTCGATGCCCGAGACGTCGGGCAGGTGCAGGTCGAGCAGGACACAGTCGATGGGGCCGCCGGCCAGCTCGGTGCGCGCTTCGGCCAGTGTCGTACGGATGGTCAGCTCGAACCGCAGTCCCGTGTCGTGGAGGAGCTCCTCGACGAGCAGGGCGTCGCCCTGGTCGTCCTCGATCAGCAGGATGCGGTACATCTGCTCGTCAGGGACGGCTGACACGATTGAGGTCATGGTGCGTGCTCCGCGCCGGAGCGGGTGGCTTCCGGCAGGGTGGATGGGCCGATGGCTTCCGGGGGCTCGGGTGCCAGGGTGAAGGTGATGCGGGCGCCTTCGCGGTACTCCGGGTCCACGCCGATGGTGCCGCCGTGGAACTCGACGATCTTCTTGCACATCGCGAGGCCGATGCCACTGCCGCTGTAGGCGTCCTTGGTGTGCAGCCGCTGGAAGATGACGAAGACCTTGTCGGCGTACTCCGGTTCGATGCCGATGCCGTTGTCGGTGATGGTGAACCGCCACAGTTCGCCCTCCCGCTCCGCCGTCACGCGGATCTCGGGCGGTGTTCCCGGGCGGCGGAACTTGACGGCGTTGCCGAGGAGGTTCTGCCAGAGCATGCCCATCTGGGTGGGGTCGGCGACCAGCGTCGGCAGCGGATCGAGGGCGATCGTGGCGTCGGCCTCCTCGATGGCGACGCTCAGCGTGGACAGGGTGCGGGCCAGCACCGTGTCGAGATCGACGTTCTTATGGGCGTTGTGCAGCCGGCCCACCCGGGAGAAGTCGAGCAGATCGTTGATGAGGACCTGCATGCGGTTGGCTCCGTCGACCGCGAAGTCGATGTACTGGTCCGCTCTGGCGTCGAGCTGTCCCGCGTACCGCCGCTGGAGGAGCTGGGTGAAGCTGGAGACCTTGCGCAGCGGCTCCTGGAGGTCGTGGGAGGCCACATAGGCGAACTGCTCCAGTTCGGCGTTGGAGCGCTGCAGCTCCGCGGCCTGCGCGTCGAGGCGCAGGCGGGCCTCCTCACTGAAGGCGAGCTCCCGTACGAGCCGTCGGCGCATGAAGTCGATCTCACCGCTGAGGCGGCGCAGGTCGGCGGGGCCCGTCGGGGTGATGTCGTGGTCGAACTCGCCCCCTGCGATGGTCCGGGCCTCCGTGCCGAGCTGCTCCAGCGGCCGGTTGATGCCGCGGCGCAACCCTTCGAAAATGAGAGCGGTGAGGAGGACGATGAGCGCCCCGATGGAGGCGAACACCCAGTTGCGCATGGCGGTGGTGGCCATCAGGTCGTCCCTCGCCCGGGCCCGCTCGGCACGCAGCCGCTCCTGCTGGCCGTTCAGTGCGTTCCGCACCCGGTCGAAGGCCTTCTTGCCTTCCCTCGCCCGTTCGCCCGCCAGGGGGGAGGGTGTGCCGGGCGGCGCCGCGGCGACCGGCCGGGCGAAGCTCTCCTGCCAGCGGGCCACGGCCTCCTGTACGGCCGACAGGTCCTTCCTGCCCTCGGAATCGCCCTTCAGCAGCTCGGCGAGACGGGCCTCGTTCGCCTTCTGTTCGCTGAGGCCGCGCCGGTAGGGGGAGATGAAATCCGGCGTACCGGTCAGCCCGTACCCTCGGATTCCGGTTTCCTGGTTGAGGATGGCCGTTTCCAGGCGGATCGCGGTGGTCAGCGCGGGCGAACGGACATCGACCAGGTCTTTGCTGATGGTGGCGGTGCGCGAAAGGACCCACGCTCCCGTGGCCCCGAGCAGCGCCAGGATCGCCAGGGACAAGGCCACCCCGACACGGAGCCATCTCCGTGTCGTCCACGTGGAGAGCGCTCCCACGCGCGGCCGCCCTTCTTCGCCGGTCATCCTGTGGACTCCTAGTTGCGACAGCCGCGTTGAGGATGCGGCCCGCATACTCTAGAGGCTGACAACACTTGTTGTCGCCAGCAGTCGTGGGGACCTAGAGTGCCTGACATGCCAGGCATGAACTTCGAGTTGCGAGCCACTCCGCAGGAGACGGCCGACATCGCCGACACAGCGGTCGGCGCCGTCGCGCAACGCCTGGCCTGGCAACTCCTTGACGGACCCGAGCACCCGGCATCGGACGACCCGGCGCAGGCGCTGCTCCTGCTCCATGTGCTGGACCAGCTCCAGCAGGCGACCGAGCGGCTCCAGCGGGAGGCCGCCGGGGCCGCGGCCGAGGCGGGCGCCGGCTATCCGCAGATCGGCGCCGCGTGCGGCATGACCCGCCAGGGCGCGCGGCGTCGCTGGCCGGGGCTCTTTCACCACTCCCCCGAGAAACGCACGGAGCGTTCCATGATGACGACCCCCGCCCGCCCCTTCGACGTCCTGCTCGTCGAAGACGACATCGCCGACGCGATGCTCATCGAGGAGGCACTCTCCGAGCGCGGGGCCCGCAACCTGGTTCAGGTCACCGACGGCGTCGCCGCCCTGGAGCACCTGCGCACCCCGGGCACCCCGCGGCCCGACCTCATCGTCCTCGACCTGAACATGCCGCGCATGAACGGCCGGGACCTCCTGAAGGTCCTCAAGGCGGACGAGGACCTGCAGACCATTCCCGTGGTCGTCCTCACCACGTCCACCGCCCCGGAGGACGTGACCGGCGCGTACAGCAGCCACGCCAACGCGTATGTGACGAAGCCCGTCAACCTGGAAGAGTTCGAGACGGCCGTGCAGAGCATCGACGCCTTCTACCTCGACACCGCCACGCGGCCCCGTCCCTGAACCGGCTACCGGCCCGCTGAACCGACTACCGGCCCTCCGCGGCCGGTGGTCCGCCCGTCAGGTACCGGGTGAGCATCGTGACGAGCTCGTCCTCGAACCGCGCCCGGTCGACGTCGCCCGGCCCCGCCATCACCTTGTGCACCACCATCTCCACCGTGGAGACGACGAGCCGGGCGGCGACGTCGACGTCCACGACCCGCACCTCGGGGTGGTTGCGGAGCAGCCGGTGGGCGTAGGCGATGCTCCGCGTCTCGTTCTGCGCCACGCGCTCCAGCAACTCCGGGGCGCGCGGTCCCTGTTCCATCATGACGCGGAGCAGCTGCGGGTCGTCGCGGTGGCTGTCGATCACGTTCCCGACGTAGGAGCGCAGGATGCTCTCGACGGGCCGCGTCCGCAGCGCGTCCTGGTCCGGCTGGGCCGCCTCGATGGCGGCCATCCCCGCGTCGAGGTGCCGGATCAGCAGCTCGACCAGGATCGCGTCCTTGTTCGGGTAGTACTGGTACAGCGATCCGATCGAGACGCGGGCCCGCTCCGCGATGCGGTTGGTGGTCCCCGCGGCGTACCCGTACTCGGCGAAAACGTGAGCAGCGGCGTCGAGTATGCGCTGCCGGGTCAGCTCCGCCCGGACCTGACGGGGCTGTTTACGTGGCTGAAGTCCACGTCGGTCGGACGACATCACACCTCCTGCGAGGGCCCGTGAATGCGAGTAGCGTGGGACCTGAGTAATTGCTCACAATACTGTCATGAGCTGCGGCGATGCGGGGGCCGCCCCTGCGGCCGCACACCGTCGTCCGTCTGAGGAAGGCACCATGACGCATGCCCCCGCACGCCCCCGTCGGATCTCTCCGGACGAGGTCATTGCCCGCCTCGGGCAACCCGATCCCGTGATCAAGGAGAAGGTGGCGGATCGTATCGATGACTATGTACGTCACTTCATAGCCCACTCACCGTTCCTGACCATGGCCACGGCGGACGCGGCCGGACGTGCGGACTGCTCGCCGCGCGGCGACTATCCGGGCTTCGTGAAGGTCCTCGACGAGCACACCGTCGCCCTCCCCGACCGCCCCGGCAACAAGATCGCCGACTCCTTCCGCAACCTCGCGGAGAACGACGGCGTCGGGCTGTGCTTCTTCGTCCCCGGCGTGCGTGAGGTGCTGCGCCTCAACGGCAGCGGTTACGTCACCGACGAACCCGATGTGCTGGCACGGATGCGCATCGAGGCCAAGCGGCCCGAGCTGGCGATCGTCGTCGAGGTGGCCGAGGTGTACTTCCACTGCGGGCGGGCGCTGCTGCGCTCCCGGCTGTGGGACCCGGCGAGCCAGGCGCTCGCCGAGGGCATGCCGACGATCGGGGAGATGGCGGCCGCGCAGTTCGGTCTCGACGTGGACCCGAAGCTCCTGGAGGCGTCCCTGGAGGACGCCTACCGCAAGCTCTACTGACCGCGCCGCCCACCACCTCCCGTAGACCGAGGAACCACCCATGCAACAGACCGTCGTCGAGCACATGGACCGGCTCACCGAAGACGTCATCACCCTCACCCTGCGCGCCACCGCGGGCGACCTCGCCCCCTGGGACCCCGGCGCCCACATCGACCTGTCGCTGCCCAACTGGCTGGACCGGCAGTACTCGTTGTGCGGTGACCCCGCGATGCGCGACGCCTACCGCGTCGCCGTCCGGTACGACCCGCTCAGTCGCGGGGGCTCGGAGTACGTCCACCGCTTCCTGCGCCCGGGCCGCACCCTCGGGGTGTCCCTCCCCCGCAACCACTTCCCGCTCGTCCCGGCGCCGCGCTATCTCTTCCTCGCCGGCGGCATAGGCATCACGCCGCTGCTTCCCATGCTCCGTGCGGCGGTCGCCGCCGGGGTTCCCGCGACGCTGGTGTACGTGGGTCCCGCGCTGGACAGCATGCCGTTCGCCGACGAACTGCTCCGCTCCTACGAGGACCGGGTGCGCATCGTGGAGACCGGCCGACAGGGCAGGCCGGACCTGCACGCCCTCGCGGCAACGCTGCCCACCGACACGCTGGTCTACTGCTGCGGGCCCGCGACGATGCTGACGGCGGCCGAAGCGGCGTTCCCCGCGGAGCGGCTGCACGCCGAACGCTTCCAGCCGGTGGCCCGCACCTTCGGCCCCGACACGGCGTTCGAGGCGGTCTGCGCCCGGTCCGGGGAGACCGTCGCCGTACCGGCCGACGAATCGCTGCTCGACGCCCTCGCCCACGCGGGACACCCCCTGCCCGCAGGCTGCCGCGAAGGCGTCTGCGGCAGCTGCGAGATCACCGTCCTGAACGGCACCCCCGAGCACCGCGACGACATCGGCGCCCCCGAGAACCGCATGTTCCCCTGCGTGTCCCGCGCCGCCTCCCCCCGCCTCGTCCTCGACCTCTGAGGACGGGTCACGCGGACCCGGTCGAGTCCTCGTACCTCCGCCGTCCTGGCCGGATCGGCTCCCACCATCGGATGTCTCCCCGCGCTTTGCGCGTCTTGATCGCCGTCATGCGGCATCCTCGTCACGGGCAACGCCGCCCTGACGACGACCGGAGGGTTCCGCCACCGATGCGAGATGTGCAGGGGCTGGATACGGGCGGGGCGCTGCCGGCGGAGCCGTCCGGGTTCGTGGGCCGGGTGCTTGAAGTGGAGGCCGTGTGTGGGCAGTTGACGGCTCGGCGCATGGTCACCCTGTGTGGGGCGGGCGGGGTCGGCAAGACGCGGATCGCGTGGAGGGTCGCTGCGCGGTTCGGTTCGGCGTACGAGAGGCGGTGGGTCGATCTGGCGTCGGTGTACGACGGGGCGCTCGTCGGGCAGGCGGTCATCACCGGGCTCGGGCTCCAGGACCAGACCGGGCGGTCCTCGGTGGAGGTTCTGACCGAGCATCTCGCGGAGCGGGACGTGCTCCTCGTACTCGACACGTGTGAGCATGTGACAGACGAGTGCGCCTCCTTGGCCGGTGCGTTGCTGGACGCGCTGCCGGGGCTGCGGATCCTGGCCACCAGCCGCGCTCCGCTGGGCGTGCGCCACGAGTGCGTCGTGCCGGTCGGGCCCATGTCGACCGGCCCCGATGGTGATGCGATCGCCCTGCTGACGGCACGTGTGGAGCAGGCGGGGCAGGCAGCCGGTGAGCCGTCTCCCGACCGGGTGCCCGCGCACGATGAACCCGACGAACTCGTGTCGCTGTGCGATGTGCTGGAGGGCATGCCCCTCGCCATCGAGCTGGCCGCCCCGCTGCTGCGGTCCGCCTCGGCGCGGCAGCTGAACCGTCAACTCGCCGAGCGCCTGGACCTCCTGTCGCCGGACACGCCGTCCGACACCGATCTGACAGCCGTACGTCCACGGCACGCGGGACTGCGCACCAGCATCGGCTGGAGCCACGAATGGTGCACCCCTCACGAACGGCTGCTGTGGGCCCGCCTCTCGGTGTTCCCGGGGAGCTTCACGATGACGGCGATGGAGTTCGTCTGCACCATCAAGCCACTCTTCGGGTACGACCTGACCGATGCTCTCGCCTCCTTGGTGCGCAAGTCCGTCGTGGTGCGCGAGGGGCCGCCGGGGGCCCGGCGGTACCGGATGCTGGACACGGTGCGTGAGTACGGTGCCGAGTGGCTCGAACGCTGCGGTGAGCGGGACGAACTGTGCTTGCGGCACCGGGACTTCTACCGGCATCTGGCACTGACCGGCGCAGAAGGCTGGCTCGGGCCGCGGCAGCCCGAGGTGTATCGGCAGGCGGCCGCCGAGCACGCCAATCTGCGCGCGGCCCTGCAGCACTGTCTGCGCACCGACCCTCCGGCCGCGCTGCACATGGCGGCCGACCTCTTCTACTTCTGGTTCGCGTGCGGCAACCTCCGCGAGGGCCGCCACTTCCTCGAAGCCGCCCTCGCGTCGGACCCGCCGCACGAGCCCGGACGGGCCCGGGCCCTGTGGGTGTGCGCCGTCGTCGCGTCCTGCCAGGGTGAGCACCGCATCGCGCTGAAGCGGGCCACCGAAGCTCTGGAGCTCGCGACGCGAACCGACGACGGACCCGCCCGGGCCTGGGCCACGTACGCGCAGGGCCTGGCGCTCACCCTCCAGGGGGACACCGGCCCTGCCCTGGAGCGGTTCGAAGTCGCCCTCCCGCTCGCCGAGGCCGCGGGCGAGGAGATCGCCGGGCTGCTCTGCACGGCCTCCCACAGCTACCTCCTCATGGCCCTCGGCGAACTCGACCGGGCCCAGGACCTCGCCGAACGGGTCATCGCACGCGCCGCGCCCACGGAGGACATCTGGGTCCGATCGTTCGGCCACTACGTGATCGGCACCCTCGACACGGTCCGCGGACATCCCGCCCGTGCGATCCCCTCCCTGCGCACGGCACTGGAGGCGAAGTGGCTCCTCAACGACGCGTACGGCATCGCCATAACCCTCGACACCCTCGCACTGGCGGCCGTCGACGACGGGCAGGCGGAGTGGGCGGCTTGGCTGCTGGGGCTCGGGGACCAGGTGTGGCGGAAGGTCGGCGTGCCCCAGCTGGGCGCCCCCGACATGGTCGAACGGCGCAGGACCTGCGAACAGCGGACCCGCGCCGCGTTGCCCCCGCCGACGTACGAACGCCACCACAGGGCCGGGCTGACGCTGGACACCTCGACGGACGACGTCCCTGCGCACCTGCGGGAGCCCTACCTCCTCGCGTGACCCCCGAACCGGGCGATCGTTGGCAAACCATGAACAATACGACGCGTGTACTGGCCACTTTCGCCCTCACCGGCGCCGCCGCTCTGTCCTTCTCCGGCGTGGCGCAGGCCCAGGCACCGGACCAGCAGAACCCGCTGCCGGTGGGCGACGTGACGAAGGACGTGCTCCGCGTCTTCAATCACAGCGTCGCCCCCGCCCTCGACAAGCAGGCACACGACCTGCTCCACCGAGACCGCAAGTAGCCGCCTGCGCCAGCCGCACGGAGTCCTACGCGACCTGTTCCCCTTCGACGAACGTCATCCTGACCTCGGTGGCGTGGACCTGCGTGATCGGTACCTCGAAGGGGTTCCGGTCGACGACGACGACGTCGGCGAGCATGCCGGGTTCGATGCGTCCGACGCGGTGCGCCATGCCTTCCTGGCGGGCGGCGTTGACCGTGAACAGGTCGAAGGCCTCCTCCAGGGTGATGGCCTGGGACGCGCCGAAGCGGTCGGTGCTGCCTCCCGGTTCCTGCCGGGTCACCAGCGTCTCCATGGCCGACCACGGACTCACCGACGGCACGACGCACCAGTCCGAGCCCGCCACGACCAGTGCGCGGGCCTCGAGCATCTCCCGGACGGGCCAGGCGCGTTCGACCGCCTCCGGGCCGACGGCGGCCGCGATGTCGGAGCAGATCGGGGACGGCCGCCACAGGTAGGGCGAGACTTCGAAGGTCGCGCCGATCCGCGTCGCGCGCTCGATGTCCGCCTTCGACACGAACGTGCAGTGACCCACGTTGTGCATGCACGGGCTGTGGCCGTTGGCCGTACGGGCGGCCTCGATGGCGTCGAGCGCCGCCCTGACCGCCGCGTCGCCCGCCGCGTGGAACTTGACCGTGATGCCCATCCGGTCGAACCGGGTCACCGCCTGGTCGAGGACGGCGGGCGCGACCACGAGCATTCCGTGCCGCCCCGCCTCGTCACCCCGTCCCTCCACGGTGTCCTTGTACGGTTCGAGCATGGCGGCCGTGTGGCTGTCGGTCGGCACGCCGTCGAGGAAGATCTTCACGCAGTCGGGCGTGATGTGGGCGCTCGCGTAGAGGTTGCGGTGCGCGATCACCTCTTCGCACACCGGGGCGTACGGCGACCACACGAGGCTGAGGCGTACGCGCTGACGGACGGCGCCCCGCGCGGCGAGCCGGGTGTAGGCGCGCAGTTCGGCCCGCGGCCCCGCGGTGAAGCCGACCGCGGCTTCGGTGAACGACGTGATCCCGTAGGAGAGCATCTCCCCGAGCGCCCACTCCAGAGCCGCCTCCACCTCGTCGTCGTCCGGTTTCGGAGCCGACGCCGCGAGCAGATCGGCGGCCGTCTCACGCTGGATGCCGGTCGGACGGCCGGTCGCGTCCCGCTCGAAGATGCCGCCCGGCGGGTCCGGCGTGCCGGGGCCGATGCCGGCGATGCGGAGCGCCGCGCTGTTCGCCCACGAGCTGTGTCCGCTGGTGTCCTCCAGGAGGACCGGGTGGCCGGGGGCGACGGCGTCGAGCATCGTACGTTCCGGGGTGCCGCCGAGGGCGTACGCGTCCCACTGCCCGCCCAGGATCCACGCGCCGGGCGCGGCGCGGGAGGCGTGCTCGGTGACGATGCGGAGGGTGGCGGTGAGGTCGGAGCCCTGCGGGATCTTGCAGCGGCGTTCGCGGACCCCGGCGTAGATCGGGTGCACGTGCAGATCGTGCAGGCCGGGCAGCACGGTGCCGCCGGCCACGTCCCGCACCCGCGTGTCCGGCCCGCGCCTGCGCAGCACGTCCTCGCGGGTGCCGACCGTCTCGATGACACCGGCGCGCACGGCGAGCCCGTCGGCCCGGCCGGTCGGCGTCCTGACGTGCCCGCCGACGACGATCAGATCCGCGTACTGCTCGGTCATGGCGACCCGCTTCCGGCTCAGCGGCGGTTGATGAATCCGGCGTCGACGGGCAGCGTGACGCCGGTGATGTAGCGGGCTTCGTCCGAGGCGAGCCACAGGACGGCGTTGGCCACATCGTCCGGCTCGATGGTGTCCACCGGCAGGGCGTTCGGGGATCCCCCGGACAGGACCGGGTCCTGGGCGACGAACTCGACCATGGCCGGGTCGGCGACCATGCGGGTGGCCACGCCGGTGGGGTGCACGGAGTTCACCCTGATGCTGTGCGGGGCGAGGTTGTTGGCGTACGTCCGCATCAGCCCGACCACACCGTGCTTGGACGCGGCGTACCCGAGGCCTCCGTTGCTGGCCCCGCCGATGCCGACGAGTCCCGCGGTGGAGCTGACGATGACGATCGAGCCGCCCTGGTCGGCGTCGATCATCGAAGGGACCGCCACCTCGATGGTGTGGAAGGTGCCGGTGAGGTTGATGTCGATGGCGTCGTGCCACGCCTGGACTCTGTCGTCCACCAAAAGCGGCGCGATTCCGGCGTTGGCGACGACGACGTCGATCTGCCCGAACTCGGCGAGCCCTGCGTCGTACGCCTCCTGGAGGGCGGCCCGGTCGCGCACGTCGGCCTGCCTGGCGACGACGCGGCGCCCCGACGCCTCCACCTCCTCGACCGCTTCGGACAGCTCCTCCGGCGTCGACTGCGGGTAGGGCACGGTGTCGACCGACCGGCAGATGTCCACGATGACCAGGTCGGCGCCCTCCTCCGCCAGCCGTTGGACATAGCTGCGACCGAGGCCGCCGGCCGCGCCGGTGACGAAGGCGACCTTGCCTTCGAGACGCCCCATTCCGTGGGTCATGTTCGTGGTGTACCGCGCGGGCGTCGGCCTGGCCAGGGGGTCATGAGGGGAATCGGACTCAGGGCTGCTCGTCGCGCGCCGGGCAGTCGTCGGAGGGGCTGGGGCCGGAGGGGGAGGGTGCCGGAGGTGTGCTGGTCCGGGAGGGCGAGGGGAGCGGGGTTTCCGAGGGGGGCAGGGTGTCGGAGGGTGAGGGGTCGTTCGACGGGGGCGGGGTGTCGGAGGGGGACGGGGTGGGGCAGCCGGGTGGGGTGGGGCCGGGGTGGGAGGGGCCTGGGTGGGAAGGGCCCGGCTCCGAGGGGCGTGGGGTCGTGCCGGGGGTGGAGGGGCGCGGGCCGGGATGGGTCGGTCGTGGGGAGGCTGAGTCGCCGGGTCGCGGGCGGGGCGGGTGCGACGGCTGGGGGCCGACGACCACGCCGCCGCCGACCGGCCGGTCCGCCGGGGTCCTGCCGCCCGGCCCGGGGCTGGTCGGCAGGGGGCCGCGGCCGTCGGGGACCGCGTGCACGCCGCGCCGGTAGAAGTCCAGCCAGGCCAGGACCGTGCGCAGGTAGGCCGTGGAGTGGTTGTAGCTGAGGACCGCCCGGTCCAGGCCTGCCCGCGTGGCGAGGTCGCGGTCGCCCGCGCACAGGTAGCGGCCCGCGGCGAGTGCCGCGTCGTGGATGTTGTTCGGGTCGGCGCGGCCGTCGTCGTTGCCGTCCGCGCCCCAACTCGCCCACGTGGAGGGGATGAACTGCATCGGTCCCACCGCCCGGTCGTAGGTCGCGTCGCCGTCGTACGCCCCGTCGTCCGTGTCGGAGATCCGGGCGAAGCCGCCGCCGTTGAGGACGGGGCCGAGGATGGGCGTACGGGTCGTGCCGTCGGCGTCGACGCGGCCGCCACGCGCATGGCCGGACTCCACCTTGCCGATGGCGGCGAGGAGTTGCCAGGGCAGTCGGCAGCCGGGGTCGGTGGTGGCGAGGGCGGTCTCGGCGCGCCGGTAGGCGGTGAGGACGGTGGACGGGATGCCGGACTGGGTCCCTACGGCGGCGCTCCGGCTGCCGCCGCCACCTTCGGGTGCCCCGTTCCGGACGCGCAGGGGCGGGAGTTCGGTGTGGTAGACGTCGGCCGAGGGCCCGGCGGGCGGGAACCAGCCGTCGGCCTCCGGTTCGTTGTCGGGGGCGGAGCCGTGGCGGGCCGGGGCCAGGGGGCTGCCGGGCGCGGCCGACGCGGTGAGCCCGGCCATCGCGAGGGCCGCGACGACCGTGCCCGACATGCCGCGGCGGATACGGAGGCCGCCCTTCTTGCGGTGCCTGTTGTTCCGGTGCCTGGTGCTCGTTGCCATCACTCACCTCTTGGGGTTGCGGCGCTGCTCAGCAGTCGGGGGCGGCGGGCCGGTTCGCGAAACGGTCGGCGAGATACGTCATGGCCTCGGCGTTCGCCGCCTGGATCGGCCAGAGGTGGTCGCTGATCGGCGGGCGGCCCGTGGTGTCGTACGTCTTCCAGGTCAGCGGCACGCCCTGCGCGCAGTACGCCTTGTGCAGGGCGTCGGCCTGGTTGGGTTCGACGAGGGCGTCCTGCGTCGCGTGGTACTGGAATACCGGCACCTTGATCTTCGAGGCGGCGCCGAGGGTGTTCTCGGTGTAGCGGGCGACCCAGGGTGCGTCGACGAGCGGGCTGCGGGTGACGTACGCGGACAGCGACTTGTTGCCGTACTTGTTGATCATTTCGAGGGCGCAGCCGCCCGCTTCCAGGTCGGCGACCATGGCGCGTCCCGCGTCGTTGAGCACGCCGCCGAACTTGAGCTCGGGGTAGGCGTGGTCGAGGCCGATGAGGGCGTAGAAGAGGAAGCCGGAGCCGGGGCGGCCGTTGAGCGGCAGGGCGACCTCCATGAGGTTGCCGGGGACGCCGCCCGCGACGATGCCCTTGAGGTTGAGCTCGGGCGCGTAGTCGGCCGTGGACTCCCCCGCCCACAGCGCGGCGCCGCCGCCCTGCGAGTAGCCGCGGAAGGCGACGGGTGCGTCGGCGGAGAGTCCCGCGGCGGGCAGCCGCTGGGCCGCGCGGACCGCGTCGATCAGGGCGGGTCCGAGTGACTTGCCGACCATGTACGTCGTCTTCGGTCCCGGCCGGTAGCCCTCGTAGTCGGGGACGGCGACCGCGTATCCCGCCTTGAGCATGGCGTTGATGACCCACTGTTCGTACAGGGCGCCCTTGGCGATCATCCGGGAGGGGGTGCAGCGGAAGGCGGGGCCCTGGGTGCCGGGGCCCCAGCCGACGATCGGCCGTGACGCGGGGCTGCCGCCCTTGGGCACCAGGACGGTGGCGGTGACGGCGTGCGGTCCGCCGAGGGCGTCGGTGGACCGGTACATCACCTGCCAGGTATCGGCGAGGGCGCGCGGCGTCGGGGTGCCGGGGTCGACCTTGCGGGAGCGGATGACGTCGCCGGGCCTGCCTTCGGGAAGGGTGGCGGGCGGTACGTAGAAGTCGTCGGGCGGCAGGGCCGCGGTGGTGTGCGCCGGGGCCGGGCGAGGGGTGCTGTCCGCCGGGCCCGCGGAGAGCGTGCAGGCCGCGAAGGTCAGGGCGAGGGCGACGGTGAGCCGCCCCGCCGGTGGGGAGGTGCGTACCGGCATGTCAGTTCCCCCGGAGGTCGGAAGCGTTGGTCGGGCCGAGGCGGGCGATCACCCGGTAGGCGTTGCTCAGCGGGGTCCGCCGGACGGCGGGTGCGAGCAGCAGGTCGAGGCCGTACGCGACGAGGACCAGCGGCAGTGCGGCGAGCGCCACGGCCCAGCGGACGGTGACCGCGGCCCGCCCCGGACGCCGGGCGAGCCAGGGCGCGTCCTCCTTGGGCATGGCGCGGGCCGCCCAGAACCAGGTGGCGCAGGCGAGGTCGACCGGGATGTGCTGGTTGCCGCTGCGGTGGGCGGAGACGATGGTGAAGCCGATGCGTTCCAGTTCACGGCAGAGGTTACCGATCGGGACGAAGTGCAGGTGCTGGGGCTGGAACCAGGGCATCCAGCGGCCGCGGAAGAGCCTGCCGAGGGGTGATTCGGGGTTGGGGACCTCGATGAGGAGGTGCCCGCCGGGCCGGAGCGCGGTGCGGGCGGCGGCGAGCTCGCTGCGCGGCATCAGCGTGTGCTCCAGGTAGTGGAACATGCTGACGGTGTCGTAGCGCCCGGCCAACTCCGTTGCCAGTCCGGTCAGTTGTCCACGATAGGCGGCGGCTATCCGCCCCTCCTTCACGGCGAGTTCGACGCTCTCCCCCATGTCGAGGCCGTCGAACTCGGTATCCGGAAGCTCCTCCTTGGCCGTGGCGCAGAAGTGGCCGTGCGAGGTGCCGACGTCCAGCCAGCGGCGCGGCCGCGCATGGGCGCGCAGGGCGCGGGCGCTGTGCCGGAACCGCTTCGCGCTGCCGCGTCCGGCGAACATCTTGGCCGTGGACTCCTCGCCGAGGCCGTCGTAGAAGTCCCCGTAGTAGAAGCCGAGGCCCTCGGCGGTCAGTTGCGGGTTCTGGAAGATGTGCCCGCAGTCCCGGCACTCGTCGAGGACGAAGGTGCCGGGCTTGTTCTGGACATGGTCCCGGCTGCGCAGCCGGTGGCGGAGGCGTTCGGAGGTGCACCAGGGGCAGGTGGTGCGCCGGGGCTGGAAGAACCGGTCCACTCCCCCGGCCAGCAGCCGCCGGTAGTGGGGCCTGCGCTCGGCTATATCTGCAGTCCGTGCCACGGGTTCTCCTGCTCTTCGATGGCGAGCTCTTCGAGATGGGCGGCCGCGGCGGGCGCTCCGCCCGCTTCGCGGAAGGAGTGGGCGATGCGGCGGGCGGCCGCGGCGAATCGGGGTCTGCCGAGCACGTCGTCCAGAGCGGATCCGACGGCTCTGGCGTCGGCCCTGCCGAACCGCACGCGTACGCCCGCGCCCGCGTCGGTGACCTGGGCGGCGACCACGGGCTGGTCGTCGCGGATCGGGGCGACGACGAGGGGGACGCCGTGCCACAGGGCCTCGGTGACGGTGTTGTGCCCGGCGTGGCAGACGACGGCGTCGGTGCGGGCGAGCAGGGCGAGTTGCGGAACGGCGGGGCGTATCAGGACGTCGTCGTCGCCGCGCGGGGGTCCGAGGAGTCCGCCCGGGTCGACGACCACGGCGCGCATGCCGCGGGAGCGGGCGCGTACGGCGTCGACGCACTGGGCGAGGAAACGGGCGCCCACGGCGGTGTTGGCGGTCCCGAGAGAGACGAGGACCAGCGCCCGGCCCCCGTCGTCCCGGTCGACCCACTCCCAGGGGAAGCCGGTGACATCGGCGCGCGGGCCGAGCGCGGGACCGACGAAGCGCACCGGCCCGCGGCCGTGTGCCGCGGGACCCGCGAGCTCACTGGTCGAGAAGACGAGGGTGAGCCGGGGCGAGAAGCGCGGATCGTAGCGGGCCGATGGGTCGCCGAGGCGCAGCCGCAGGCCGTCCAGGAGGTCGGTGAGCCACAGGTCGACCTTCGGGATGCCGATGAGGCTGCCCGAGAGTTCGGCGGAGGTGGTCGACGAGGTGACGTAGGGGACGCCGAGCCGCTCCGCGACCAGTGCGCCCGCGACCGTCTGCTGGTCGACGACGAGCAGGTCGGGCCCGAACTCCATGACGGCGGTGGTCACCCCGGGCGCCATGGCGTACGCGAGCGGCGCGAAGAAGTCGTCCCACAGGAACTTCAGGGCGGCCACGCCGCGCAGGTCGCGGGGCCGGTCGTCGAGGGCGGGCGCGCCCGCGCAGGGGAAGACGGGTGCGTCGGGGGCGACCCGGCCCGTGAGGACGGCGGGCTGCCCGGCCCAGGCCACGGCGTGCCCGCGGGCGGCGAGTTCGGCGGCGACGGCCGCGGCCGGGTTGACGTGCCCGGCGAGCGGCGGAACGACGAAGAGGAAGCGGCTCATACGACACCTCCCGCGAACGGCAGCCGTCGCGTCGCCCAGTCCAGGGCGATGGCGCCGACGCTTTCGGCGTCCTCGACGAGGACCGAGTGCTTCTGTCCCGGAACGACGGAGACCTCGCAATGGGGCAGCAGTGTCGCCAGGCGGGCGGTCTCCTCGGCGACGAGGCCGCCCTGGCCGTTGATCAGGAGCACCGGCCGGTCCAGGGCGCGCAGCTGGTCGTCGGTGAGGGTGCGGCCGCCCGGGATGTCCTGAGCGATGGAGGTGGTGGCGATCAGCCGTCCGGCGGCGCGGCCGAGGCGTGCGATGTGGGCGTCGTGCAGGTCGTCGCCCTGCCGGGTGGAGGCGAGCGCTCCGTACTCGGCGACGAACCAGGCGAGCGCTTCTTCCTCGGTACGCGATCCGGTCGCCTGGTGCAGGGCCCCGGACATGGTGGCCGCCCAGCCGCGCGTCGCGGGCCCCGACTCGACGACGGTGACGCAGGCCGTACGTTCCGGATGGTGCACGGCGAAGTCCAGGGCCACGGTGCCGCCGAAGGAGTTGCCGAGCAGGTGTACGGGGCCGTCGATGTCGAGGGCGTCGAGCAGGGCGGCGAGGTCGTCGGTGAAGTCTTCCAGGGTGTAGCCGGTGGGCGGACGCTCGCTGCGGCCGTGCCCGCGCAGGTCGTACATGAGGACGTCGAAGCCGGCGTCCGCGAAGTGCGGTCCGAGGGTGAAGTAGAAGCTGGCGAGGCTGTCGATGAAGGCGCCGTGGAGGAGGACGATGGTTGGAGGGTGCGGAAGGGGAACTCGGGCGTGCGGCGCCGGTGTGTGCGGGATCGGGCTGTGCGTGAGCCGCTGGACGTGGTGGAGGAGGCCGTTCGCCCGCACCTTGGCCACGGTCAGCCTCCCGTGCCGGGCCGCAGGGCGCGGCACACGTACGCGACGAGGTCGCCCACGGTCAGGGCGATGATCTCGTCGAGTTCCAGGCTCGCGAGGTAGGCGGCGAAGTTGGCGTCCGGCCCGTACCAGTCGGCGAGCAGTCCGGCGAGGGTGACCAGGTCGATGCTCTCCATCTCCAGGTCGTCGCCGAAGCGGGCGTCCATGCCGATGTCGGCGGCGTCCGGGGCGTAGTCGCCGAGCACGGTGGTGATCATCTCGGCGATCTCCCGGAGCACCCGCCTCTCGTCCGGCGCGACGGTCGTCTTCACAGGTCGTACTCCTTCACTGTCCAGGCCACGATGTGGTCCTTGACCGGTGCGGCGGGGACGTTGTCAGGTGCTTCAGGTAGGGGTGCGGGTGCGGGTGCCAGGTGTTCGCAGCGCACGTGGTGGCGCTGACGGTCCGTCTCGACGATCAGTCCGTGGGGGCGTACCGCACGGACGGCGAACCCCCGGGGCCGGCCGCGCAGACCGAACCCCTCGGCCTTGGCGGCGGCTTCCTTGGCCGCCCAGAACCGCGTGAACCACACGGCTTCGCGTTCACCACCGGCGGTGTTGAGCCCGGCGAGCAGTGCGCGTTCGCGTTCGTCGAGGGCGGCGCGGTAGGTGGCCTCGGCGCGGTCGGCGACGACTTCGACGTCGATGCCGACGCCGGTGTCGGGATGCTCCCGTTCGGCGTGCGGTCGTACGAGGGCGACGGCGGTCTCCGCGCGGTGGGCCAGCGACAGGTCGAGGGCGGGCAGCTCGCGGCCGTGCAGACCGACGGCGTACGGGCGTCCCGCGGTGTCGTTGCGGACGGCGATCTCGGCCGGGTACACGGCGTCCGGGGACCGCTGCCACAGCCAGTGCCGCACCGCGTCCTTCGCGGCGATCCGGCCGAGCAGCCACTGGCGGCGGCCACGCGGCGGATGGGTCAGGTACACGGCCCGTTCGGCGGCGCCGAGTTGGGTGCGCATCACGAGGTCGCGCGACGCCAGGTCGGGCCAGGCGTCGGTGAGCAGCGTCCAGCCGCCGGGCCGCGCTTCGGAGAGGGTGCGGCGCTCGGGGTAGCCGCCGGGGCGGTCGGCGCCCGGCACGTCGAAGCGGCGGTCCTGCCATCCCGTGATCTCGGCCCAGACGGTGCCTGCGACGGTCAGTTGGACGTCGGCGGTGAGGGCGGTGCCGGTCAGGGAGGCCACTCTGGCGTGGCATTCGACGGGGGTGCCGGGGGCCGGGTGCGGGCCGAAGAAACGGAAGGCGTGCATGCGTACGGGGAAGACGACGTTGCGCTCGGCGTGCGTGGCCAGGATCCAGTGCCCGAGCAACTGGCCGACGTTGTCGAGCAGGGCGCCGGGGGCGGCGGGTGTGGTGATGGTCCCGCGGACGTGGCGGTCACCGATGGCGGTGAGTTCGGTGAGCCCTTGGTAGGCGGGCCCGTGAAACATCCAGCGGTCCCGGTACAGCTCCTCGGCGGTGAGGGAACAGGGCCGTTCGCCCGCGTCACGGCGCCAGCGGGCGGGCGGGCGGCCGGGGTGGGCATCGGCGACCTCGAGAACGGCTCGCGCGTACGACCCGAACGCAACGCGCACGAGACGCTCATCGGCCTCGGACGTCACGACGACCTCGACCTGGGTGGCGGGTTCGGCCACGATCCACTGCTCCAGCCGCACGTCGTGCACGGCGACGACTCGCTGCCCGGGGCGGGCCCGCTCGACGGCCCGCGTCATGTGGTGGACGACGGTGGTCGCGGGGACGACGGGGTGCCGATCGGAGAGATCGGGCCAGCCGGGGCGCTGCGGGATGAAGCAGTGGTCGAGGAGGTGGGGCATGGAGGTGGTGTCGATGGTCAGGGGGGAGTCGGTGGTCAGGGGGGAGTCGGTGGTCAGGGGGGTGGGGTGGGCGGCCCCGGGGCCCGCGTCGCCCGCCTCCGACGTCGCGGCGGTGACCGGTCTCGCAGGTGGCGGCTGCGGGGTTGGCTTGTCGGCTTCGGAACGGCGCCGCGCCACCGACCCGGCGAACAGGGTTACCGCCGCGTCCGCCGTTTCCGTGAGCGCGGACCGTAGTTCCGCTGCCGCCGGGAAGAGCGTGGCCAGGGTGGCGAGGCGGTTGGGGCCGGGGGGCGGGGTGTGGTTCAGGGCGGTCAGCAAGGCCTCGCGGAGGTCCGCGCGGGCGTCGGGCGGGAGCGACACCGATGCTGCGCCCAGGTCGAGGCGGACCGGTCGGCGCGCGGTGGTACGGCGGGACAGTGGGGTGAACGTCGCCCGGGTGCTGCCCTCCGTCCACAGCGCGGCGACGACGCGACGCAGTTGGGCGAGCCCGCCGCAGCGGGGCGTGTCCGCGGCGACGGTCAGGCCCTCGCGGCCCGCCAGGGTGGCCTCGATCAGGGAGCTCAGGCGGCCGGTGCCCACCTGTACGAAGGCCCGGAACCCGGCGGCGTACATCGCGTCGATGAGCGGCCGGAAGCGGACGGGTTCGAGCAGGTGGCGTACGAAGAGGTTCCGTACCTCGTCCGGGGCCGGGGGGAACGGGGAGGCCGTGGTGCCCGACCAGACGGGGACGTGCGCCGCGCGGACGGGGGCGCGGTGGACGTCGGCCGTCAGTGGGCTCAGGTAGGGGGCCAGCATCGGGGTGTGGAAGCCGGAGCGGAACGGCAGGATCTGCGCGACGGTCCGCCGCTCGCGGAAGTTCTGGACGAGGGCGTCGACCGCGTCTGCCGGGCCGCAGATCATCGACTGGGTCGGGGCGTTGTCGTGGGAGAGCACCACGTCGGTACGGGAGCCGAGCACCTCCAGGACCTGCTCCGCGGACGCGCCGACCGCGGCGAACGCGACACCGGGCACGCGGAGTGAGTCGGGGTCGAAGTCGGCGAGCAGCGCGTCCGCCGTGGCCGTGTCGTACAGGCCGCCCGCGAGCATCGCGGACCATTCTCCGATGCTGTGTCCGGCCACCGCGTCGGGTGCGACGCCGAGGGCCCGCAGGGCGCCGTCCAGTACGCGGCCGACGGCGAGCACGCCGACACCGTGGCGGCCGACGTCACCGACGACCACGTCGGCTCCCGTCGGCAGCGGCATCGGCATGGGCAGCCCGAAGTGCTGGGCGACTTCCCCCACCCGCGGGGCGAACTCGGCCTCCAGGCCGGGGAACACGAAGGCGAGCTTGCCGCCCGCACCGGGTGCGAGCAGGGGATTCGGGGCGAACCAGACGTCGCCTCTGCCGCGCCAGGCGCGTCCTTTGGCCACCGCGCGGCGGGCGAGGGCGAGGCGTCTGGCGTCGGGGGCCACGATCGCGAGGCGCATCCGGCCGCCCGGGGGCGGCTCCGTGTCCGCGCGGGCCCGCAGCGCGGAATCGGGGGCGTCCAGGCAGTCGGCGAGGAGCTGCGGGCTGTCGGCGGTGAGGCGGAGCACCGGTTCCGGCTCCCGGACGACGGCAGCGGTGGTGACAGCTGTTCGGGTCCGTGCGCGTGCGGAGTGTGGGGCCTCTTCCAGGACGACGTGCGCGTTGATGCCGCCGAAGCCGAAGGCGTTCACCGCGGCCCTGCGGACGTCACGTCCATCGGCCTCCCACGGCTGGGCCGTGCCGAGCGGCCGGAAGCGGGTGCCCGCGAGGGCGGGGTGCGGGTCCTCGCAGTGCAGGGTCGGCAGCAGCGTCGCGTGGTGCAGGGCGAGCGCCGCCTTCACCAGGCCCGCGACTCCGGCGGCCGGCATGGTGTGTCCGATCATCGACTTCACCGAGCCGATGACTGCTCGCCGAGGGTCGTCCGGCGCGCAGCCGTGCGGCGGGCAGCCGTGCGGTGGCCCGAACACCTCGGCCAGCGTGGCGAGTTCGGCCGCGTCTCCGGCCGGGGTCCCGGTGCCGTGCGCTTCGAGGAGGCCGACGGTGCCCGGCGCGCGCGGGTCGATGCCCGCCGCCTGCCAGGCCTGGCGGACGGCGCGGGTCTGGCCGCCGGGATCGGGGCTGACCAGACTCGCGGTACGGCCGTCGGCGGCGACGCCCGTACCCCGGATGACCGCGTAGACGCGGTCGCCGTCACGTGTCGCGTCGGCGAGGCGCTTGAGGACGACGATGCCGGTGCCCTCGCCGATGAGGATGCCGTCGGCCTTCGTGTGGAAGGGGCGACTGCGCTCGGACGGCGACAGCGCGCCGAGGCGGCTGAAGACGCTCCACAGTGTGACGTCGTGACAGTGGTGGACGCCGCCCGCGAGCATCACGTCGCACCGCCCCGTGCTGAGTTCGGCGACCGCCTGGTCGACGGCGATGAGTGACGAGGCGCAGGCCGCGTCCGTCGTGTACGCGGGGCCGCGCAGGTCGAGTCGGTTGGCGATGCGCGACGCGGCGAGGTTGGGGACGAGCCCGATGGCCGACTCGGGGCGGTCGGGGCCGAGTTGCCGCGCGAAGGCGTCCTCTATGCGGGCGAGCCGGGCCGCGTCCAGCTCCGGGAGGACCTCGGCGAGCGTGTGGACGAGCTGGCGTGCGGTACGTACGCGCTGGTCGTTCCGGGCCTGGGCCGGGGTGAGGTAGCCGCCTCGGCCGAGGACCACGCCGATGCGGTCGCGCTCGGGGAGGCTCGCCTCGCCGCCCGCGTCGTCGATCGCGCGGGCGGCGACCTGGAGGGCGATGAGCTGGTCGGGTTCGGTGCCGGGTACGGAGTCCGGCATGACGCCGAACCCGGCGGCGTCCACGGTGGCGAACTCGTCGACGAAGCCACCGCGTCTGCAGTAGATGCGCTCGGGGTAGAGGGAGGCGTCCCAGCGGTGCCCCGGCACCTCGGTGATGGCGTCGGCGCCCGAGACGAGGTTCTGCCAGTACGTGTCCAGGTCGGGGGCGCCGGGCAACAGGACGGCCATGCCGACGATGGCTGCGTAGCTGGTGGCTGGCGCATCCGTCACGCCGTAGCAGGTCGTCATCGCGGCCTCACAGGGTTGACGCGGTGAGGACGACGGACGTCGCGGCCGGGTCGCCCCAGGCGAGTTCGCGGAGCAGGGCGAGCACGCCTTCGTCGGGGTCGATGAGGCGGACGCCGCGGCGTGCGTAGTCGCGGCCGAGCTCCGGCGTGACCATCCCGGCGTGGCCGCCCGTCGGCGCCCAGGGGCCCCAGTGGACGGTGAGCGCGCGGTTGCCCGTACGGGCGGACCAGTCCGCGCCGAGGCTTTCCAGGGCGTCGTTGGCGGCGGCGTAGTCGCACTGGCCGCGGTTGCCGAGCACGGCGGAGACGCTGCCGAACAGGACGGCGAACAGAGGGTGTTGTGGGTCGTAGAGGGCGGCGGCCGCGTCGAGGAGGTGGCGCGCTCCGTCCACCTTGGTGCCGTACACGCGGGCGAAGGAGGCGGCGTCCTTGTCGACCATCAGCCGGTCCTCGATGACGCCCGCACCGCCGACGACACCGTCGATCCGGCCGTACTCGGCCATGACCTCCTTCAGTGCGCGGTCGACGGCGTCCGGGTCGCGCAGATCGGTGACGTGGTAGCGGGCGGGGCTGCCCAGTCGTCCCAACTCGGCCAGAGTGGCGGCCACTTCGCGCTGGGCGAGGATGAGCCCGGCGGTCCGGTCGACCTCGGCCGGGTTCCGGTCGCCCTGCGCGGCGAGGGCCGCCCGCAGCTCGGCACGGTCCCGCGCGGCGGCTGTTTCCGGACCTTCGGGGGTGTCGGGGAGTGGCGTACGGCCCAGGAGTTCGACGCGGCAGCGCGCGGCGGTGGCCAGGGCGAGGGCGAAGCGGGCGGTGATGCCGCGGCCTCCCCCGGCGAGGACCACGACCGACTCGCGGGTCAGCCCGCAGGCCAGCACTTCGGCGCTGCCGTCGCCCCCTGCGGGGCCCGCGCCACGGTGTGCGGACGGCCCCGGAGGGGCCGCCTCCGCGCGGGGCACGAAACGGCCTTCGGGCGTGTGGTCGACGACGGGCTCGGGCTGCGGGTCGGACAGTTCGGCCACCAGCGCGCGGGCGAGTTCCTCGTCCGGAGGCCACGCGGACGACTCGGCCACGCGCACCAACCGGCTGTTGGTGGCGGGGTACTCGTGCGCGACGGTACGGAACAGACCGGGCAGACCGGCTCCTGCGGCACCGGTGACGGGGCAGGCGGCGATCAGCCAGGCCGGGCGCGGGGCCAGCACGGCGACGTAGGCGGCGAAGCCGGTGGGGAGCGCGGGCGGGGCGCCCTCCGCCAGGGCACCGAGGTGGATGACGCCGTCGAGGTGGGGGGCGTGCGGCCTGGAGGCGTTGGGGTTGGGGTTGGGTGTCGATCGGTCGCCGCCCGCCCCAGCGGAGGCATCGGTCAGTTCGTGGTCCCGGTCGAGCAGTACGACGTCCGCCCCGCGTTGCCGTAGCTCGGCCGTCACCGAGCGCGCCACCCTGTCCGCGCGGTCGGTCCGTGGGGTGCCCCGTTCCGCGTTCATGGCCGTCGACGGTCCGGCGCCCGAGGGTGCGCCACCCAGCACCGCGAACCGTTTGCCGGTCAGGTCCAGGTCCGCCGCCCCAGGTGGCAGCGGCAGCGGTACCCGCCCCACCACGTACCGCTTGGGCGCCGTCCCGAGCGGCACGTCATCCCGCGTTTCGTTCCGGCGGGCCTCGGACGCGCCCACCCCCGTCGACGCCACCCGCCTCGCCGTAAGCCACTGCGTGATCGCCTCCGCCGTACGCGCCCGGGACAGCGCTTCGAGTTCGGTGTCGCCGAGTCCCATCGCGTCCGCTCCCCCACCCAGCAGCCCCGCCAGCTCCCCGGCGATCTCGGTGCGTTTGATGGAGTCGATGCCAAGGTCGGCCTCCAGGTCGAGGTCGGGCTCGATCATGTCCGCCGGGTAGCCCGTGCGGCCGCTGATGATCCGCAGGACGGCGTCGAGCAGGTCGGCGCCGGTGGCGGGCTCCCGGGGCGCGGGCACGGGCGCGGCCACTGGCTCGGGGGCGGGCACACGTACGGACGCCGTCTCCGTTTCCGTTTCCTGCCCCTGCTCCGGCAGGGGCACCTCCACCGACCCCGCCGCCGCCAGCGCCGAACCCCCGAAGTACGCCATCAAAACGTCCCGCTGAGCCGCCACCACCTCCCGCGTCCCTCGCAGGAACTCGGTCAGCAGCTCGTCCCGGTCCGGCCGCCCCGCATCGGACACATCCGCCTCCAGAGTGATACGTCGGGCCGGGCGCAACGCGCCCGGCAGCGGCTCGCCCGAGGCGTCCCGGACAAGGTGGCCGTCGACAGTCCAGCCCGGCGACGCGCCTGCCGACGCGGACCCCTCAGGGTCGGCCAGGTCGGTCGTCGCGCGGCCGTGGAACAGCCACCCCGTGTCCACGGGCACGCCTTCGACCGCGAGGCGGGCGAGGGCGGTGAGGAAGCCGGGCAGTCCGGCGCCCGCGTGCGGTTCGGTGGGAATCGTCCGGTGCGGACGGTCGTCGCCGAGGACGCGGCCGACCAGCGTGCTCAGCACGCGTCCGGGGCCCACCTCGACGAAGATCCTCGCCCCGGCCTCGTACATCGCCTCGATCTGCGCGGCGAAGCGGACGGGTGACGCGATCTGCGCGGCGAGACCGGCCCTGATGGCCTCGGGCGAGTACGGGTAGGGCGCGGCGGTGGCGTTGGCCCACACCGGGAACTCCGTTTCCCGCACGGTCACTTCCGCGAGGGCCTCGGCGAACACCGGTCCCGCGCCCGCGACGAGCGGGCTGTGGAAGGCGCAGGCGACCGGCAGCATCTTGGCGCCGTGCCCCGCGTCGCCCAGCGCGGCCACCGCGGCCCGGACCGCCGAGGTCGAGCCCGAGATGACGCACTGGTCCGGCGCGTTGAGGTTGGCCAGCACCACCTGGTCCGCCTGCCCCGCCCCCCGCAGTACCGCCAGGGTCGCGGCCTCCCCCGCCCCCACCGCCGCCATGGCGCCCGCGTCCTCGCCCGCCGCGTCGACGATGGCTTCGGCGCGGCGGGTACTCAGCGCGAGCAGGTCGTCCGGCGTGAAGGCGCCCGCCGCGCAGAGGGCCACGAGTTCGCCGTAGGAGTGCCCGGCGGCCATGTCCGGGCGTACTCCCGCGCGGGTGAGCAGGTCGGCGGTGGCCAGCCCCGCAATGCCCAGGGCCGGTTGGGCATTGCGGGTGTCCGTGAGGCCGGCGCGGCTGCGTTCGTCCGCGTCGGGGATGAAGTCGGCCGGTGGGTAGAGCGCCTGAGCGCAGGCGGAGCCGAGGCGCAGGTGTTGCTGTGTCTCGGGGAAGGCGATGAGCAGTTCGCCGCTCATGCCGGGACGTTGGCTGCCCTGGCCGGGGAAGAGGAAGGCGACGCGGCCGCCGTCCCCGAACGTGCCGCTCCCCGTTACCCCTCCCACGAAGATTCCGGCCGCCGGGTCGTCCTCGCCTGCCGATGCTCGCCTCAGCAGCCCCGACAGGCTGTCCACGTCGCGGGCGACGACCGCGATGCGTACCGGCCCTGGACGCCCCGCCGCACGCCGGGCAGCCGTGGCCGCTACATCCCGCAGGCGTGGCGTGGTCGGCCCGCGGTCGAGCTGGTCGACGAGGTCGAGCAGCCACCGCACCTCGCGGGCCGCCGCTTCCTGGTCGTCGCCGCGGAACGTGAACAACTCGGCGGGCCAGTGGGCGTGCCCGTGCGACGGGGGCGCTCCGCCTTCGTGGGCGCGCAGGACGACGTGGAAATTCGTGCCGCCGAAGCCGAACGCGCTGACCCCGGCGCGGCGTTCGGCGGGTGCCGCCGCCCACGGGCGTGCCTCGGTGTGGAAGGAGAAGGGGCTGGTGTGCGGGTCCCAGGCCGGGTTGGGGCGGGTCAGTTGACAAGTCGGCGGCAGGACCCCGGTGTGGAGGGCCAGGGACGTCTTGATGAGGCCCGCCAGGCCCGCCGCGCACTTCGTGTGGCCGATCTGGGACTTGACCGAGCCGAGCGCGCAGTCGCCGGTCCCGGCTCCGGCCTCCGTGAACACCTGGGTCAGTACCGCGAGTTCGGTACGGTCGCCGACGACCGTACCCGTTCCGTGCGCCTCGACCAGTCCGACCTCGGCGGGCGAGATGCGGGCCTGGGCGTACGCGCGTTCCAGTGCGGCGCGCTGACCCGCGGGGCCCGGCGCGGTGAGGCCCAGGGAGCGACCGTCGCTGGAGCGGCCCACTCCCCTGATCACGGCGTAGACGCGGTCGCCGTCGCGTTCGGCGTCGGCGAGCCGCTTGAGCACCACGCAGGCCACGCCCTCCCCGAGCGCGATGCCGTCGGCGGCCGCGTCGAACGTGCGGCAGCGGCCGGTCGGGGACATGGCGCCCACGGAGGCGAAGAGCAGGTAGTCGTTGATGCCGTTGTGCAGGTCGGCGCCGCCGCACAGCACCAGGTCACTCGTGCCGTGGACGAGTTCCTTGCAGGCGGCGTCGACGGCGGCGAGCGAGGAGGCGCAGGCCGCGTCGACCGTGTAGTTGGCGCCGCCGAGGTCGAGGCGGTTGGCGATGCGGCCGGAGATGACGTTGGCGAGCATGCCGGGGAACGAGTCCTCGGTGAGGCGGGGCAGCTGCCCGGACAGCGCCTCCGGCACGGAGTCGACGTAGGAGGGCAGGACCGTGCGCAGCGTGGTGGCGTGGGCGAGGTCGCTGCCCGCCTCCGCGCCGAAGATGACCGAGGCGCGGGAGCGGTCGAAGGAGCGGTCCGCGTACCCGGCGTCGTCGAGGGCGCGGCGGGCCGCTTCGAGGGCGAGGAGCTGGACGGGTTCGATGGCGCCGAGCGAGGCGGGCGGAATGCCGTAGGACAGCGGGTCGAAGGGGATCCTGGGCAGGAAGCCGCCCCAGCGTGAGGGGGTGCGGCCGCTGTCGGCGCCGTAGTGGACCGCCGGGTCCCAGCGGTCGGCGGGGACTTCGGTGACGGCGTCGGTACCGTCGAGGATCTGCGCCCAGTAGGCGTCGAGGCCGTCCGCCCGCGGGAACATGCAGGCCATGCCGACGACGGCGACGTCCAGCGGCTCGGGCGCCATGGCGGCCTCGGTCGGCGACGGCTCCGGGAGCGGAAAGCGGGGGCGCAGAGCGGCCCGCCGCGCGGCCAGGAAGTCCGCCGCCCCTGCCCCGACCTCCGTGTGCAGCGCGCGGATCGTGGTCGGTCGCGTACGCAGCAACGACACCTGCCCCGCCATGAACATCCCGGCGGCCAGCTGACGCGGCTCGTCGGCGGTGAGCAGCTCGCCGTCGCGCCGCTCCACGCCCTTGCTGGCGATGCGCAGCCGCCCCAGGTTCAGGCGCTCCAGCTCCGCCCATCTGCGCTCCGGCGCCAGGCCCTGCTCCCGCAGCCGCTCCTCCTCCACGGCGAACGTCGCGGTGAAGGGGCTCGGCACGCAGCGGGTGGCGTGGCCGGGCGCGGTACGCAGGAGCGCCGTCGACTCCGCGGCGACGACCTGCCGCTGGAAGCCCGGCTGTACGGCGCCGAGGGCGACCGCCTCCCGCGTGAAGAGGTACGCGGTGCCCATGAGGACGCCGACCGCCATGCCCCGCGCGGCGAGCGGCGCGGTGAGGGCCGTGACCATCGCGGAGGACCGCGCGTCGTGGATGCCTCCGGCGAACATCACCTGGGTCTGCGCGAGCACCTCGGGACCGGCGTCCGCGTACTCCTCCAGTACGGCCAACTGCGCCTCCCACAGGGGGAAGGAGGCGAGCGGCCCGACGTGCCCGCCGCACTCGGAGCCCTCGAACACGAACCTGCGGGCTCCTGCGTCCAGGTACTGCCGCAGCAGCACGGCCGACGGGACGTGCAGGAAGGTCCGGATGCCGGCGGCCTCCAGTTCGGCGGCCTGTCCGGGTCTGCCGCCCGCGATGACGGCGTGGCTGGGCCGGGCCTCCCGTACCGCCGCGAGCTGGGCCTCGCGGATTCCCTCTTCGGCGAAGCCGAGGATGCCGACGCCCCACGGGCGGTCGTGCAGCTCGGCGCGGGTGGCGGTGAGGAGGGCGCGGGACTGTTCGCCGTCCGCGAGTGCCAGCGCGAGGAACGGCAGCCCGCCCTCGTGGGCGACGGCCGCGGCGAACTCCGGGCAGTCGCTGACCCTGGTCATCGGGCCCTGCGCCACGGGGAGTTCGGTGCCGGGGGCGCGGGGTGCGGGGGGCGCCGCTGCCTGGGCGATGGCGGTACGTATTCCACGTACCGCCTCCGCGGCGGTGCCCCAGCGGGCGGCGAACCGGGCGGCGAGGAAGCCGTCCTCGCCGACGGGAAGCGGGCGCTCTTGGGGATGGCGCGGCTCTCGCGGGTGGCGCGGAGGCGTGTCTCGGGGGCGGTGCGGCGTCCGTCCGCCGTCGACGGGAAGCGCCGCCCGAGCCTGGTCGCGGCGCGGGATCCGTCCCCCGTTGACCGCGGTGGTCCCGACCCCGTCCATCGTCGCGAGCACGGCGCGTTCGCGTTCGGGCAGGCCGGATTCCGCGAGCAGGGCGAGCTGCGTGTCGAGGACGACACCGGCCGCGCCGCCCATCACGGCGGCCGCGGCGGTACGGGGGCCGATGCCGCCGCACGCCCAGACGGGCACCGGCAGGTCGGGGTCGGCGAGGATCTGCTGCAGAAGAACGAAGGTGCTCGGGCCACCGACAGGCGGGGCACCCGCGCTCAGCCCTCCCGCACCCCGAGCGCCGCTCTCGCCGCCACCCTCGCTGCCACACACGACCAGGCCGTCGGCCCCGTCGGCCACCGCCCGGACAGCCTCCTCGCGGCTGGCGACCTCGACCAACACCCAGTAGTAGCCGCTGAGTTCGCCGGCCGGCCAGGCGGACCCCAGGCCCAGCAGCACCGCGTGCGGGCGACCCGGCGGCAGTGCGTCCAGGTCGGCGGGGCGCAACGCGCACCGCTCGCCCACCCGCACCCCGAACCGTTCCGGCTCCCAGCGGCAGAGCCGGGCGAGTTCCTCGCGTGCGTGCCGGTCACCCGTCCCGAGGTCGAGCACGCCGAGGCCGCCCGCCCGGCACACCGCGCTCACCAGACGGGCGTCCGGGCGACCGAAAGGGCTCACCCCGAGGACCGCGTCCAGGATTTCCTCAGAAGACAGCATGCGCACTCCGACCGCTCGTCGACACAGGCAATTACGTTGAATTGACAATCGAGCCGAGTGCGGAAGCTAGTAGCGCCCCGAGAAGCAGGTCAAGAGCTGTTTCGCCACGTACCGGAGATCTGTTGCGCGGTGAGTAAGGGGCCGGGCTCAGTTGTCACTTGGACGCACCTCCGAGAATTTGGCAGCCACGCACAAACCCAAGGCGTTTTTTGCTCACGTGAGGATGAAGTCGCCCCCGAAACCCGGCAACTGAATTCTGCCGGTAATCCACATCTTGACCGCCCAACTACTCGTCAGTAGTTTACCGATTCGAAACAGAGTCGTATCTGGCGAAGATAACGACATGTACGGCCATTCTTCCTTCACCCGTTCTGCTCCTTCACGCAGTACGAGAGGCAGCTCATGAGAGCTCATCGAAAAAGAACCGGGGTCCGCGGCATCCTGTGTACCGTCGCGACCGCGGGACTCGTCGCCGGTCTGGTCACGCTCACACCCGGCGTCGCCACTGCCGCCCCTGTGCAGCTGGCCCAGAAGTACACGTGCAAGTTCCCGATCATCAGCAACGACCCGATCGAGATCCAGATCTCCTCGGACATGCCCGCCACCATGAACGTCGGCGAGACGGTCCCCGAGTACGACATCAAGGCCCTCACCAAGGTCAGCGCGCGGGCCGCCCAAGGGCTCGGCGTCATGGGCGCGGTGACCCTGGAGGGCAAGGCCACGGCGGACGTGGTCGTCGCGCTGCCCGGCGGCGAGGGCACCCTGCCGATCAAGGTGGTCAACAACGTCGCCAAGGCGAACATCCCCAACCCCGCCGCCGCGTTCGAGGTCAACGCGACCGGCAAGTCACCCGGCTCCTTGCTGACCTGGGCCAAGCCCGGCACCGCCAAGTTCGACGTCACGGGCCTCAAGCTGCACAACATGATCGCCCGGGACGCGTCCGGCGCCCCGGTCCAGCTCCCGCCGTTCGGCGACGAGTTCGACGCAGCCTGCACGCTCGACGCGGGCCAGAAGACGCTCCTGCACACCATGGAGATCAAGGGCGGCGGCACCGACCCCGATCCGGACCCCGGCCCCGACCCCACGACCGGCAAGCAGAACGTGAACACCAAGGTCACGCCGGAGCAGGGCGGCGGTCAGCTCACCATGGCCCAGGCGGGCGACACCGTCGCGCTGTCACCGGTCGAGGAGGGCGCGGGCGGTAAATCGACCGGCGACCTGCAGAAGGTGACCGTCAAGGACGCCCGTAACGGCGCCACCGGCTGGTCGCTCACCGGGAAGGTCACCGACTTCACGGGCAGCGCCGGCGCCATCGGCGCGGACAAGCTCGGCTGGACGCCGTCCTGCGCGACGGCGGCCGGCTCGGCCAGCACATGTGTGCCCGGCTCGCAGGGGCCGGTCGGCACGGCGGGCGCCACGCTGGCGAGCGCGCCCGACGCGGCGCAGACCGGCGGCGAGTTCACGGTCGGCGCGGGCCTCGCGCTCGACGTACCGGCGACCGCGGCGGCGGGTGAGTACGCGTCCGTGCTCACGCTGACGCTGACCTGACCTGACCAGTCACACCTGTTCCACCCGCTTTACCAGTCACACCTGTTCCACCCGCTTTACCAGCCCTACCCGCTCCACCTGCTCCACCTGCTCCACCTGCTCCACCTGCTCCAGCGCTGTGCCCGGTGGACCGGCCGTTGTGCGACGGCCGGTCCACCTCTCTTCTCTCCCTGGGGGCCGCATGAATGTCGTCCGTACGCAGTCCACGCACCGCAGACGCGCCGCCGTGCTCCTCACCGCGCTCGCCATGGCGCTCGGTCTGCTCACCGCGAGCCCGCCGTCGGACGCGTACGCTGCGGACAACGGCCGTTGGTCCGTCTTCCCCACCGCCCGCAAAGGCGCCGACCATCGGGCGTACTTCCGGATGCAGGCCGATCCCGGGCGCACCCTGCGCGACAAGGTCACCGTCTCCAATCTCGCCAAGGAGCCGGTGACGTTCCTGCTCTACGCGGCCGACGCCTACAACACCCCGCGCGACGGCGGCTTCGCGGTACGCGAGCGGAGCGAGAAGCAGCGGTCCGTCGGGGCCTGGGCGCGGCTCGCACGGTCGGAGGTCACCGTTCCCGCGGGCGGCAGAGCGACCGTGCCCTTCACCCTCGCCCTGCCGCGCACCGCGCCGCCGGGCGACCATCCCGGAGCCATCATCGCCCTGGACAAACGCGTCGCCCGCGCCAAGGGCACCGGCGTCGGCGTCCGGCAGGCGGTCGGCGCGCGGGTCTACCTCCAGGTGAAGGGCGAACGGGCGCCGGGGCTGAGTGTGCGGGACGTGCGCTTCGACTACAAGGTGCCGCCGCTGCCCGGCCTCGGCAAGGACGCCACCGTCACGTACACCCTCGTGAACAGCGGGAACGTGATGCTCGAACCGAGGGTCGACCTCAAGGCCAAGGGGCTTTTCGGCCGGACGTCCTTCGACAGCGCGGGCAACAAGCTGCCGGCCGAGCTGATGCCCGGCCAGCGCGTGCGGATCACCCAGAAGTGGGCCGGACCCCCTCCACTGGACTGGGGCAGCGTCGAGCTGACCGCGAGCGACAAGGCCGGTGAGCTGGTGGCGAGCGGAAGCACGGGGTATCGCACGGTGAACTGGAGCGTGCTCGTGGCGCTCGTCCTGGTGGTGGTCTTCCTGGTCGTCGGCGTGGTGGTGCGGCGTCGCAGGGCCCGCACCACCGCGCGAGGTTGACGCGGCAGGGCGGCCGGAGGCCGGGGCGGCCTGCCGTCGAAGAACCCGCCGCCAGACCGCCCGCCCGCCCTCGAACAACCCACCGTCAGACCGCCTGCCCGCCCCTCCTGATGCGCTGCGGCAGGTAGTGGAAGGCCGCTATGCCCGCGGCGCCGAGTCCGCCCGCCGCCGCCAGCATCAGGCCGACGCCGGACGTGCCGGTGGCCGCGAGACCGCCCGAACCGCCGGTCACCTCGGTGTTCAGGTCGGTGCCTGAGGAACCGGAGCCGCCGGTCGTCGTCCCGCCGTCGCTCGCGGGGAGACCGCCGGAGCCGCTCGGGTCGGTCGGGTCGGCGGGGTCCGCGGGCGGGTCCGCGGGCGGATCGGTCGGCGGGTCGGTGGGCGGGTCCGTGGGCGGGTCGGTCGGGGGATCCGTGGGCGGGTCCGTCGGGTCCCCACCGCCGCCGCCCGTGATCGTCATCTTGTGCAGGAGCGTCTTCTGCCCAGCGTCGAGGGTGCAGTCCGCGGTGAACTCGTCGCCGTTCGGCGGAAGCGGTACGGGCTTGCCCTCCGCGTCCCGGGCGATCATGTTGTGCAGCTTCAGGCCCTTCACGTCGAAGGCCGCCTCACCCGCCTTGCCCCAGGTCAGCAGCCCGCCGGGCGACTTGCCCGTCGCCGTCACCTCGAACGGCGCGGCCGGATTGGGGATGTTCGCCTTGGCGACCGTGTTGACCACCTTGATGGGCAGGGTGCCGTCGCCGCCGGGCTGGGTGACCACGACGTCGGCCGTCGCCTTGCCCTCCAGCGTGACCGCCCCGAGCACCCCTAGGCCCTGCGCGGCCCGCGCGCTGACCTTGGTGACCGCCTTGATGTCGTACTCGGGCACCGTCTCGCCGACCTTCATGGTGGCGGGCATGTCCGTGGTGATCGCGGCTTCGATGGCGTCATTGCTGATGATCGGGAACTTGCAGGTGTACTTCTGCGTGAGCGACACGGGCTCCGCCGACGCGCTGCCACCGCCGGCGGTCAGCGCGAGCAGTACGGCGGAGACCCCTGCCAGGGCGGACCCCCGCGCCAGTCGCACCGTCGCTTTTCCCGGCTGCTCTCCCATGCGGTCTCCCATGCGATCTCCCATATGTGGCCCCTGATTCCGAGATTCGGCACAATCGAGCAATGACTACTGACAGGTAGGGGGACCGTCAACCTGATCGGCGCAGATCGGTGCGGTTCGACGGCACGAGGTCCGCAATTTGTCATCCGCGCACCACCGCGTACTCACCACCGCCACAAAAGCCCGGGCCTTCAACTCCCTTCCCGCACCGGGCGGGAATCAGGCTGGAGCAGACCTTGACCGCCCAACTACCCGCCAGTAGTTTGCGTATCCGAAACACCGCCGTATCGCCTGATGCACATTGGCAGGCGCACTCCCTCACGTTCACGGCGGCAGATTTCGCCTCTTCGTTCTTCCCGGACGGCTGGGCCGGCGAGTCCGGAATCGCAGAGGTGGCACCGACGTTCGTTCGTGCCCATTCACGTAGCCCGAGAGGTAGCTCATGGGAGCGCACAAGAGACAAGTCAGGGCACGCACCGCCCTGAG
Organism: Streptomyces sp. Je 1-369; assembly: GCF_026810505.1. Classification (NCBI taxonomy): domain Bacteria; kingdom Bacillati; phylum Actinomycetota; class Actinomycetes; order Kitasatosporales; family Streptomycetaceae; genus Streptomyces; species Streptomyces sp. Je 1-369. Next base: position 8,462,471 of record NZ_CP101750.1, on the reverse strand, counting down.
CGCCGTGGCGGCCGCCGGCCTCGTCACCGGTCTGGTCAGTCTGGGCGGCGGCACCGCCGCCGCCGACCCGGTGAAGCTCACGCAGAAGTACACCTGCAAGTTCCCGATCATCAACAACGATCCGATCGAAGTCGAGATCAGCGCCGACATGCCCGCCACCATGAAGGTGGGAGAGACGGTCCCCGAGTACGACATCAAGGCCGTCACCAAGGTGAGTCAGCGCGCGGCCCAAGGTCTCGGCGTGCTCGGGGCGGTCACGCTGGAGGGCAAGGCCACCGCCGATGTGAACGTGACCCTGCCGGGCGGCACCGGCAACCTGCCCATCAAGGTCGTCAACACGGTCGCCAAGGCGAACATCCCCAACCCGGCGGCGGCGTTCAACGTCATCGCCAGCGGCAAGTCGCCCGGCGGCCTGCTGACGTGGGAGAAGGAGGGCACCGCCAAGTTCGACGTGAAGGGCCTGAAGCTGCACAACATGATCGCCCGGGACGCGGACGGCAAGCCCGTCCAACTCCCCCCGAACGGCGACGAATTCACCGCCGAATGCACCATGGACGCGGGGCAGCCCACCACGCTCCACACGATGACCATCGGCGGCGGCAGCACCGATCCCACGGACCCGCCGACCGATCCGCCCACCGATCCCCCGACCGACCCGCCCACGGACCCTCCGACGGACCCGCCCACCGACCCTCCCACCGACCCGCCGGGCAATGACCCAGTGAAGCTCAACTTCGACATCAAGGGCACGTCGGTCATCAAGGCCGCCAACGGCAGCACCCCGCTCACCGGCGGCATCGACACCCGCTACGACCTGAGCAAGGGCACGTTCGACGCCGACCTGAAGCTCAACCCGACCAAGGGCCAGTTCACCATCATGGGCTTCCTGCCCACGACCGCGGACATCGCCTTCGAGCAGACCGGCAAGACCACCGGAACGCTGGACACGGCGGGAGCCCTGAAGTCGCAGTCCGAGATGTTCGTCAAGCTCGGTAGCGTCAACGTCTTCGGCATCCCGATCGGCGGCGGCCCCGACTGCAAGAGCGGCACGCCCGCCAAGGTCGACCTGGCCAGCGAGGGCCGCTTCCAGCCCTACAAGGGCGGCAAGCTCAAGGGCACGTACACCCTGCCCGCGCTCAAGGGCTGCGGCGGCCTCAACGACATCATCAGCGCGTTCACCGCGGGTCCCGGCAACACCATCGACATGGACCTCACCTACAAGCAGTAGCACCGTCGGCGACTCCCCAGCGGTGAGACCGCATGACGACCGACCCGGCCCCTCGCCCCTACCGGCGGGGGGCCGGACTGTTCCCCTCAAGACTTGGAGAGGCAGTGTTGAGATCGCGCGCCCTATCGCGGCGGATCGCCCCTGCCGGGGCTCTGCTCGCCGTGCTGACCGGCTTCACCTCCGGGCCGCCGGCCACCGCGGCCCCGGTAACGCTGAAGCAGAGGTATACGTGTGTGTTCCCGCTCATGGAGGAGGACCCGCTCACGGTCGACATCACGGCGGACCTGCCGGCCAAGGTGAAGGTCGGCGAGCGGATACCGGCGTTCCGGGTCGTCTCGGTGTCCAAGGTCGGCAAGGCGGCCGCCACCGCGCTGCGGACGGTCGGCGGTACTACCCTCGAAGGGGTCGCCACGGCGGACATCACCGTCCGTACGCCGGAGGGCCCACTGGACATCGGGCTCGACAACACCATCCCCAGGACACCTCTGCCGGACCCGCCCGCCGACTTCGAGGTGACGGCGACCGGACAGGCGCCGCCGCTGACGTTCCGGCAGCCCGGCAGCGTGAAGATCGACGTCAACAGCCTGCTCCTGACGATAACCCCGCGGGACGCGGCCGGTGCCAAGACGGGCCTCGACACGTTCGAGACCGAGTGCACGCTCGATCCCGCGGACCAGAACAGGACGCTCCACACCATCCAGGTGGAGCCGGGTGCGACGGATCCGACGGACCCGCCGGACCCGCCGGACCCGACGGACCCGGGCGGTGAGCCGGTGCCGCTGAGCTTCGGCATCAAGGGCAGCTCCTTCATCAAGGCGGCCAACGGCAGCGCGCCGCTGCTCGGCGGCATCGACACGCGCTACGACCTGGACAAGGGAACCTTCGACGCCGACCTGGAACTCGACCCGACCACCGGCCGCTTCACCCTCCTCGGCCTCCTGCCCGCGACCGCGGACATCGCCTTCGAGCAGACCGCAAGGACGACGGGGACCCTCGACACGGCGGGCAGCCTCAAGGCGCACGCCGAGATGTACGTGAAACTCACTGGCGTGAGCACGTTCGGCCTGCCCATCGGCGGCGGGCCGGACTGCGGAACCGTCGGACCCGCGAAGATGGACCTGGTCGGCGAGGGCCGCTTCGAGCCCTACAAGGGCGGCAGGCTCAAGGGCACGTACACCCTGCCCGGCCTCAAGGACTGCGGCGCCCTCAACGACATGATCAGCGCTTTCACCACGGGCCCCGGCAACACCATCGACATGGACCTGACGTACGAAAAGCAGTAACAGCCGTACTCGCTCCCACCCAGAACGCCGTGGGCAGGAACACCAGGTCCCCCACGATCGTGATCGCCGAGAACATCGGCAGCGCCATCAGCAGTCCGATCGTGAGATGCGTGCCGAGCATCACCACGAGCAGCGCGTACTTGAGCCGCGGGCTGAACACGAGCGCGGGGAACAGCAACTGGGTGGAGACGGTGACGTACGCGAGCACAGCCAGCCAGTCCCCGTGCCCCGCCAGCCAGTCGGAGAGCCCGGGGAAGGTGGCGAAGTCGTCCAGGCGCAGGGCGTAGTGCAGCGCGGTGCCGTCCCGCCACGACGTACCGCGGATCTTGTACAGCGCCGCGGTGCCGTAGACCACCATCACCTGGAAGGCCAGCAGGGCGAGACCCGTGTTGTGCAGGACGGTCACGACACGGCGGCGCAGCTCCTCGCGCGGCCCGACGGGCACGGGGGCCGGTCGGGCCGCCCGGCGGGCGTCGAGTGACCAGCGGCGGCCCGAAGCACACAGCACGAGGTAGTTGGCGAACAGCAGGCTCAGGAGCTCGAAACCGCTGTTGGCGACCGACGAGCGCATGTAGAAGCCCGCGACGACGCAGGCGAAAAGGACCGCCATGATCCGCGTGTGCCAGCCCAGCAGATACAGCGCGCTGACCGCGACGGCCAGGACATAGGCGGCCCAGAAGAGGTCGGGGCTCTGCGTGCCGAGCCAGGTGTACCACCAGGACAGCCGGTCGTCGGCGCCGCGCGCCTCGACCGAGGCGCGGAAGAGTTCGGGGGTGTACGGGGAGCCGGGGCCCCAGAGGCGGTCCGCGTGCCCCGCCTCGCGGAGCAGGTTGAGCAGGAACAGCCCCGACACGCCGATTCTGACGACCGCGGCGCCGTACAGCCCGTACGGGGTGCGGGCCGCCGTCCCGACGGCCTGTCGCAGGGTCACGGGAGCATCTCCCAAGTGCCGAGGGGCTGTCGGCTCCCGGCCGGGGCGGGCTGCCCTGGCGGAGCGATGGGCAGGGTGTGCAGGCGCAGTTCGACGGCGTCGGGGCGGGGCTCGCCGAGGTCTTCGAGACGTACGACGACGACGTTGCGCAGGTACTGGGCCGCGGGCGTCAGCGGCGCCCTGAGCTGGGTGTGCGGCGAGCCCGCGAGGTGCGCGCTGACCGCCTTGCGCAGCACGGTCTGGTCCTCCCGGCTGGGCAGCGGGTTGCCGCGGTGCGCGGCGACGTCGTGGGCGGTGAGGTCGATCCACGGGCCGACGTGGTCCGCGTCCCGGCCGTCCGCGTACCGGCTGCGCACCTCCAGGTGCACGTTGGCGCTGGGCGGGTCCGGCGCGAAGATGTTCCAGTCCTGCGGGAAGAGCGGCCGCAGCCATCCGTCGACCTGCGCCGAGCGGGCCTTGGCCTGAGGGGGCCCGGGGCTCAGGTACAGGACGAGCAGCGCCACGTGGGTCAGCGCGGCGAGCACGACCAGCAGGGCGGCGCCCCGTACCGCTGTCCGGAACGGGGCGGGGAGCGGGGTGCCCTGCGGGGCTAGGGGGTCGCGGGAGGCGGAGGGCTCACAGGGGACGCCCCGTCTCATCCGGCCGGAGCTGCCGAGGAACCCGCACCCGGCAGGTTCGCGCACTCCGGTGCCTTGTCGAAGGCCTTCCCGAGCTCGGGGTCGGCGCGGAAGTCATGGGCGGGCCCCTGGTAGGCGCTCGCCTTGCGCAGCCCCTCCCCCGCCTGCTTCAACGCCGCCTCCAGGGACTTCTCGTCGGTCACATCGGCCTTCTTGAGGCGGGCGGTGGTGTCGGCGAGGCTGCTGCGAGCGGAGCGGAGGTTGCCGAGCGCCTTCTCGTACGCGGCGTCGCCGCCGTCGACGGGCGGCGCGCCCTCGTGCCGCATCTTCTTGTCCAGCGCGCCGAGCCGTCGGCCGAGCGCGTCCATGAAGGTGACGACCTCCGAGTGGTACTTCTTGGCGTCCTCGCGGTCCTTGCCGTCCTTGCCGTTCGAGGCGGGGAGCGTCAGTTCCGATCCCACGTCCTGCACGCTGTCGCAGACGTCCGAGGCCCAGTCGACCTGCGGAGCGTCGTCGGCACGTGAACTGCATCCGGACAGCGCCACCGCGGCCGCGACCCCGAGGGATGCGGAGAGGAGTCCGGCGGTGTGCCGCTTGCGTCGCACACCCGCGTTCGTGCGGAATCTCTTGCTCAAGCTCTGCATGACTGCCTCATCTGTTGAAGGTGTCGATGTTCGCGATCCGCCAGCTCCCGCCCCGCTGGACCACGTCCACGGCGAACATCGCTGCCGCCTGCGTGGCCGAACCTCCCTTGGCCGTACTGGTGTTGCTCTGGTCGGCGAAGACCAGGACACGGGCCCGGTCGCCGTCGACGACCTCGACTCCGCTGTGGGTGACGGTGGTGGTCAGGACGAGCTTCTGACGTTCGCCCTGGGCGCGGACCTGAGCGAGCATCTCCCGGTGCTGGCCGACGGCTCTGCCGGTCAGGTACTTGGCCGCGGCCTTCTCGGTCCGGCCCGGGTCCGTGTGGTCGTAGGAGAAGACCGCGTCGACGGCCTGGCCGACCGTGCCCTTCACCTCGCCGGTGCGGGCCGTGTCGGTGAGCGCCGCGTTGCGCGCGGCGGGTACGTCACGCAGGTCTCCGGCCCGCGTGTGCGCGTAGGCAGCGAAGCATCCGGCCAGTACGGCGAAGAGAGTGAGTACGGCGAGCAGCACCGGCCGCGGAATGCTCCTGCGGGCGGCCGCCCGGGTCGTACGTTTCCGGGCCGTAGGGCGCGGGACGCGCGGCGGCGCGGGAGGGGGTGTGGCGGTTCTTCGGCCCTCGTAGGCGGTCAACCGCCTTTGCCGGTTGACCATATGGCGTGTCGTCGGCATGGAGCAGCCCCTCAGTCGGTCGGCTTGTCGGTGGGTGCCGTTTCGCCCGTGGGGGCCTGGCCGAGCCCGCTCAGCTTCCAGCCGTGGGCGGTGCGGGTCAGCTCGCCGAGCAGGCGGCTCTCCTTCGTGCTCGGCTTCTTCTTCGGCGGGTCGACGGTGATCCGTATCGCGATCAGGACTCCGGCCCTGCCCTCACGATCGTCCAGTTCGGTGACGGCTCCGGACAGCACTTCGGCCGTGGTGGCCGTGCGCGCGGTGCGTACCTGCTTCTCGAACTCGGGCCGCCCCTTGCGGAGTTCGTCGAGAAGTTCGCCGGTGGCGGACTCCTCCCAGGTGTCGAGTCCGTGCTCCAGGTCGCGGTGGTCGAGGGTGTTCATGTTCAACGCGGCCTGCTCGCCCGCCGCGAGGACGTCGTCACGGGTTTCCGCGAACCGCGTGGAGTCGTCGTGGGCCGCCGCGTACCAGGACGAGCCCGTCCAGCCGGCGAAGCCCAGGGCGAGGGCCGCCGCCGTGCAGACGATCGAGAGTTCCGTACGGTCCCGCGATGTCGTACGTCGTCGCATGTTCCCCTCCTCTAACGGGCCTTGATGTCAGTGATCGTCCAGCGGCCTTCGTCCAGGCGCGCGGTGACCGAGAGCTGGGCGGCCGCCGTGGTCGCCTTGGCTCCCTTGCGCTTGGCCCGCTGGTCGAGGAAGACCAGGAGCCGTGCGCTGTCTCCGGCGAGTTCGACGGTTCCGGCCCGTACCACCTGGGTCGTGAGCGACAACTCCTGCTGCCCGACCTGTCGGCGGAGCTTGCCGAACAGGACCCGGTAGTCCTTGGCGGCCTTTCCGCGCAGCACGTCGTGCGCGCGCCGCTCGGTGGCGGCCAGCTCGTCGGGGGCGTAGGTGAAGATCCCGGCGAGTGCGTCGCTGACGTCCGCGACGACCCGGCGGGTCAGTTCGCTGTCGGTCAGCGCGTGGTTGTCGGCGGCCGAGGTGTCCGTGGCCCGGGCGGTGAGGACGAGGAGCGTGCCACCGGTAAGCAGGAGGGCCGCGAGGACGAGGGCGAGGACGGTCTGGACGGTCTGGACGGTCCGGGGTCGGCTTCCGCGGCGCCGACGCGACGGCCGTGCCTCCACATCTCCGTCGATACCTCCGTCGGCAGCGTCGGTGTCGGCCGTGTCCGTGTCGGCCGTGTCCGTTTCAGTCGAACGGGCTGCCGCCGCACGCCGTGGCCTCTGCCCGGTGCTCATCCGCGGTCCAGTACTCATCTGCGCCCCCTCATCCCGTCCCGACCGTCCCGACCGGCACCGCCGTCAGCGAGCCGAGTTTCCAGCCCGCCTCCTTGCGGTCGAGGCCCGCCTCGAAGCGTTTGCGGTCGGTGGTCGACTTGCCGGTGCGTTCGGCGACCTCGACGCGGACCGAGGCGATGACCTTCGCCGTGCCCGCCCGCGTGTCGAGGGCGACGACCGCCGCGTCGGTGACCGTGGCACGCGTCGTGGTGCCCTCCTGTTCGAGGGCCCCGGCGCCGGCGTCGCCCGTGCGCCGCAGCTCGTCCGCGAGCGGCCCGTCCGCGGCCTGCGCCCAGGCCCGCAGCGAGCCCCGCACGTCCTTGCCGTCCATGGTGTTGAGTACGGCGATGTGTCTGCGGGCGGCGTCCAGGGCGCCGTCACGGTCGCGGGCGTACGCCAGATCCGCGTCGGCACGCGTCTGCGCGTACGTCCATCCCGAGAAGCCGCAGAACAGCGCCCCCAGCACCAGCGCGACCGACCACGCCCGCCACACCGTTCTCCGGCGCCTCACGACGCCCCCATTCCGAGGAGTCCGCCCAGGTCGGCCGGGCTGTTGGACCGCGTCCCGCTCCGCCCGAGGCCCAGCGATCCGGGCCGGGCCGGGTCGGGCACGCCACCGCGCGGTGCGTTGGCGGAGCCGCGTACGTTCTGGCCGCTGCCGGGGCTCGCGGTGCAGGCCGCGTCGGTGTTGGTGGGGGCCGGTGAGGTGTCGAGGCCGTCGCGGTACGTCGTGCCGCCGTATCCCGCGGTGCAGGGCAGCGGCTTGAAGAAGCTGGTGATCATGCCGAAGCGGACTCCGTCGGGGCCGATGGCGGTGGCTCCGGTGGCGGCGACCCGCGGCAGGCGCACCATGAGTTCGCGGGTGCCGCGCTGGCGGGTGACCAGGAGCTCGGAGGTGGTGACGAGGTTGGCGAGCAGGACGCCGAACGCGGGGTCGGTGTCCCGCAGCAGCCCGGTGAACTGGGTCGCCGCGTCCGGCGTCGTGGCGATGAGCCGGCGCAGGTCGGGGTCGGACTTCTTGAGCTGGTCGGCCAGTTCGGCGGTGCCGCTCGCGAAGGACTTCAGGGCGTCGGACTGTTCGTTCTGGGTGCGCAGGACCGTCTTGGCGTCGACGAGGAGCCGGGTGGTCGCGGGCAGCGCCTTGTCGGCGGCCCGGATGAACTCGCTGCTGGTGTCGATGAGGATCTGCAGGTCCTGTCCGCGCCCCTCGAAGCTCTTGCCGAGCTCGTCGACGAGGGTGCGCAGTGCGGCGGTGTCCACGGAGGAGGCGAGCCGGTCGACGCTGGTGAGTACGTCGGTGACCGGCGCCGGAGTCCCCGTGGATCCGCGGGGAACCACCGACCCCTCGGCGAGGTAGGGTCCTTCGTCGGTGCGCGGGCTCAGGTCGAGGTACTGCTCACCGACCGCCGACAGGTTGGCGACCTTCGCCTCCAGGTCACTGGGGATGCTCGGCGCCGATTCCTTGATGCGGACGCGGGCCTCGACGCCGTCGCCGGTCAGGTCGACGGCTTCCACGCGGCCGACGTCGACGCCCCGGTAGGTGACGTTGCCGTGGGTGAACAGGCCGCCGGTTTCGGCGAGTTGAACTGTGACCGTGTAGTAGTCGCGGGCTCCCACGTACCGTCCGAGGTCCGCGTAGGTCGTCGCGATGTGGACGAGGACGAACACGCCGAGGACGAGGAAGGCGATGTTCTTCACGTGGGTGGAGAGGGTCAGCACTAGGAGCCGCCTCCTGACGTTCCGGTGACCGCGGGCAGCGGCAAGGAGGAGCGCGGCGCGGCGCCGCCCCCGCGGACCGGCGGCACGATCTCGGTGCCGGGGGCCGCTGCGATCCTCAGATAGACGTTGAGGTAGTCGCCCTTCACTCCGGTGAGCACCTCGTCCGTGAAGGGATAGGTGAACATCGCCTGTAGCGATTCGGGCAGGTCGGCGCCCGCGTCGGCGAGGTTCTTCAGGACCGGGGCGAGGGCTTCGAGGTCGGCCACGAGGTCGTTCTTCGTACGGTCGACGGTGTCGACGGCGACCGCGGAGAGGGAGTCCAGGGCGCGCAGCATGGAGACGAGGGAGGTGCGCTGTTCGCTGAGGACCTTCAAGCCGGGCGGCAGGTCCCGCAGGATCTCGCCGATCTTGCGGTCGCGGGTCGCGAGGGTGGTGGAGAGCCGGTTCATGCCGTCGAGGGCGGCGGTGATGTGCTTCTTGTTCTTGTCGAGGCTCTTCGCGGTGGTGTCGATCTGCCGCAGCAGGGAGCGGACTTCGCCTTCGTTGCCGCCGAGTGCCTTGTTGAGTTCGCCGGTGATGGTACGGATCCGCTGTACGCCGCCGCCGCTGAGCACCATGGACAGGGCGCCGAAGACCTCCTCGATCTCGGGGTTGCGGTTGGTGCGGGCGACCGGGATGACCGCCCCGTCGCGCAGGCGGCCCCGGTCGTGCGCGTACGCCGCTTCGGTGCCGGTCCTGGTGTCCTGGAGGTCGGGGCGGGCGCGCATGTCGTCGGGGGCGACGAGCTGGACGTACTTCTCGCCGAGGACGCTGGACTGTTCGAGGTTGGCGTAGGCGTTGGCGGGCAGTCGTACGTCGCCGTTGACCTTGAGGGTGACCCGGGCGGCCCAGCCGTCGGCGGCGAGGGATATCCGGGTCACGCGGCCGACCTCGACGTCGTTGACCTTGACCGCGGAGTGCGGGAAGAGACTGACGACGTCCCGGAACTCGGCGGTGACCTCGTACGGATGGTCACCGAGGTCGGCTCCGCCGGGCAGCGGCAGGTCCTCAAGACCGTCGAAGTCGGGCAACCCTCCGGCGCCGAGGGCGAGCCCCACGAGGGACACGGTGAGGCAGAGGCCCATCGCGATGCGGGCGGTGCGGCGCTTCATGACCGGCGGCCTCCCCCGGCACGGGCCGTCGTGCCGTACGCGGTGCCGACCGGCGGCAGCGGCAGGGCGGGCAGGGCCTTGCTCCTGCCGCCCCGCGTGCCCGCCAGTTCGTTGATGTCGGCGCGGCCGTCGATCGTGCGGGTGCGCGGGTTGTAGGCCCGTTCGAGGTTCGCGGCGGCCAGCGGCAGCGCGTCCAGTGCCTCGGCCACCGACGCCCGCTGGTCGACGACGGACCGGGTGAGGCCCGCGAGCTTGTCGACGTTCGACTTGAGGCGGCTCCGGTTGTCGCTGATGAAGCCCTTGACCTGGCCGAGCGCCGTGCCGAGGTCCTTGAGGGCGGCGGCGAGGTCGTCCTTGTCCTCGGCGAGGAAACCCGCGACCTCGGACAGCTGGGTCTCGGCGCGCCGCACCTGCCCGTCCTTGCGCTTGAGGAGGGTGATGAACTCCTGGAGCTGCTCGACGGTCCGTACGACGTCGCCGCTGTTCCCATTGAGTACGGCGGAGGCGCCGCCGAGCTGGTGGATCGTGTCGCCGATGGCCTTGCCGTTGCCGTCGAGGTTCTCCGCCCCGGCCTCGACGAGTCCGGCGAGGGCGCCGTCCTTGTTCGCGCCGTCGGGTCCGAGGGCGTCGCTCAAGTCGGTGACGCTCTTGAGGAGTTCGTCGACTTCGACGGGCGTCGCCGTGTGCTCCGCGCTGATCACCGCGCCGTCGCGGATCTGCGGGCCGCTGCTGTAGGCGGGGGCGAGCTGCACGAACCGCCCCGACACCACGCTGGGGGCGACCACGACGGCCTGGACCTGCGCGGGCACCTTCACCCCTTCGTCGAGGGTGAGCCGCACCCGTACCCGTCTGCCCTCGGGCCGGATGTCGTCGACACTGCCGACGCGGACGCCGAGCACCCGCAGGTCGGACCCTTCGTGCACGGCGACGGCACGGTCGAAGTAGGCGGTGATGTGCTTGCCGTCCCCGGCGCGGGCGAGGGCCGTCACGCCGACGATCCCGCCCGCGACGATCAGGACGAGGACGACGAGGATGACGACGAGCCGCCCGCCCCACAGTCCGCCGGTCGCGTCCGCGATGCGTTCGCCGAGCCGGGGGCGCAGTCGTCCTTGTGTGCGAGGTGTGCGAGGTGTGCGGGGTGTGCGAGGTGTGCGGGCCATCAGCGTCCACCTCCGGGTCTCGGCGGCATGCATCCGCCGTCCGCACCCGCGCCCGCACCCGAGGCCGTCCCCGAGGCCGTCCCCGCGGGCAGGTAGTCCTCCGGGACGAGACCGCACAGGTACCCGTCCATCCAGCGCCCGTTGCCCAGCGTGTTGCCGACGAGCCGGTAGTACGGCCCCGCGGCGGCGAGCGCCTTGTCGAGGTTCTTCTTGTTCTTGCTGAGGGTGCCGGTGACCCGGTCGAGGGCGGCGAGCGTGGGTCCGAGCTGCCGTTCGTTGTCGTCGACGAGACCGCTGATCTCGGTACCGAGGTCACGGGCACCGGTGAGCAGTCCGTGGATGGCCTTCCGGCGGTGCCGTACCTCTTCGAGCAGCAGGTTGCCGTTGTCGAGCAGCCGCTCGAACTCCGTCTTCGTACTGTTCAGAGACGTGGTGAAGTCGGCTGAACCTTCGAGGAGTTCGGACAGTTCGTCGTTGCGCGTGGAGATGGTGCGGGAGAGCTTGGAGAGTCCCTTCATGGCCTTCCTGACGTGTGGCGGGGTGTTCTTGAAGGCCCCGGAGACGGCCTCGAAGCTCTTGGCGAGCCGGTCCTCGTCGAGCTCGCCGCTCGTGCGGCTCAGGCCGTTGAAGGCCTCCATCACGTCGTACGGGGAGGTGGTGCGGGCCACCGGGATGCGCTTGCCGGGGTCCTGCGTGCGGCTGCCGAGCGGGTCCACCGCCAGGTACTTGGCGCCGAGGAGGGTCTTGATGGCGATGCCGACGGTGCTGCGGTCGCCGATCCAGGCGTCCTTGACCTCGAAGGTCACTTTCACCTTCGGGCCGTCCAGCGCGACGTCCTCCACCTTCCCGACCCGTACTCCGGCGATCCGGACCTCGTCACCGGCCTTGAGGCCGACCGAGTCCTTGAAGTCGGCGGTGTAGTGCGTGCCGCCGCCGATGACGGGCAGTGATTCGGCGTTGTAGGCGAGCAGTCCGACGACGGTCATGGCCAGCAGTCCGGCCAGGGCGACGGCCACCGGGTTGCGCTCGCCGATGGGCTTGAGTCGCCTGGGGCGCCGCAGGCGTTGGAGTCGCTTCATGCCCGGCACCTCGCAGCCTTGATGGCGAGTCCGGTCGGCGGCGGACTGCCGTCGTAGGTGGAGACCCCGCTGAGTTTCGCCTCGCAGAGATACAGGTTCAGCCAGGAGCCGTACGACGCGACGCGGGAGACGGCCGCCATCTTCCGCGGCGTCTTCTCCAGGAAGTTCTCGACCAGCGGCGCGTGGTCGTCGAGGGTCTTCGACAGCCGCCCGAGGTCGCGTATGCCGTCCTTCAGGGGTGCCCGGCTCTGCCCGAACAGGTCCGCCGTGCTGACGCTGAGCTTGGCGAGCGAGTCGACGGACCGGCCGACGGTCTTGCGGTCGTCCGCGAACCCGGAGACCAGTTCCTCCACCGTGCCGATGAGTTCGGTGAAGCCCTTCTGCCGGGTGTTGACGGCCTTGAGGACCCGGTTGAGGTTCGTGATGACCTCCCCGATCACCCGGTCTTTGGCGGCGACCGTCGTGGTCAGCGACCCGATGGTCCGCAGGAGACTCTCGACCGTGCCGCCCTCGCCCTGGAGCACCTGCACGATGGACGCGGCGAGCTCATTGGTGTCCCGCGGGGAGAGTCCCTGCATCAGCGGCTGGAATCCGTTGAAGAGCTGGGTCAGGTCGAGCGCCGGGGAGGTGCGGCTCAGCGGGATGGTCTGCCCGGGTTCCAGGGCGCGGCCGACCGGACCCGCGCCCCGCCGCACATCGACGAAGCGCTGCCCGATCATGTTGAGGTACTTGATGGAGGCCGTCGCGGAGGCAGGCATCCGACGGTCCTCGTCGAGCGCGAACTCGACCTCCGCGTACCGCCGTTGGACGATCTCGATGGACGACACCTGGCCCACCTCCACCCCGGCGACGCGCACCGAGTCGCCCTCGTTCAGGCCGGTGGCGTCGGTGAACCAGGCCTTGTAGGTACGGGTACGGCCGACATCGGTGCCCGCGACGCTCACGGCGAGCACGGTGGTGGCCAGGGCGGTCACCACGATGAAGATCAGGGACTTGACGGCGGGCCCGGTCAGGCTGCGCTGTCCGCTCACTTCAGCTTCACCTCCGCCCCGCGGAAGGCCGGTCCTGCGAGCACGCTCGACCAGTCGGGCAGCGGGCCGCGCCGCGACCGGTCCTGTGCGGCGAGGAGTTCGGTGACAAGGCTGTTCTCCTGCGGCGAGTTGGCCACGCCGAGACCGCCGGACACCCCGCTCAACGCGGTGGCCGTGCTCGCCTTCCGCGCCGTGTACGAGCCGCCGGTGTAGGGGACGGGGTAGCAGCGCGGCCCGCCGCCCGCGGTGTAGCGGGGCGTGTCCCGGCCCGGCACGTACGCGCCGCGCGAGGGAACGACGTGCACGTCGACGCTCAGTCCCGGCCGGTCCGTGCCCTTGCCGAGGGCCGCGTCCATCACCGGCACGAAGTCGGCGACCGTGCTCAGGGTGCAGGGGAAGGCGGGCGCGTACTCCGCGAGGATCCGCAGCGTCGGGCGGGCAGTCGCGGTCAGCCGGATGAGGTTGGCCCGGTTGCTCCGCAGCCAGCTGCCGAGCTCCTGTGAGCTGCTGGTGACGGAGGCGTACAGCGAGGACAGTCCGGCGCGCCGCTCGGCGATGGTGGCGCTCGTGGTGGTGGCGTCGTGCAGCGCGTCGACGAGGTCGGGGGCCGCGTCGGCGTAGGTGTCGCTGAGCTCGACGAGCTCTTTGATGTCCTGGTTGAGGGACGGCAGGTGGGGATTGAAGTCCTTCAGGTAGCCGTCCAGGGCCACCATCGACGTGCCGAGCTTCTCGCCCCGCCCTTCGAGGGCCTGGGCCAGCGCCGACAGCGTGGCCGACAGCTTCTGCGGTTGTACGGCGGTGAGCAGCGGCAGCAGGTTGTCGAGCACCTGGTCCAGCTCGACGGCGCTGCGGCTGCGGTCCTGCGGGATGACGCTGCCCGCGGTCAGCGGGTGCGCGGAGGGACGTTCGGGGGGTACGAGGGCGACGTACCGCTGTCCGAAGAGGGTGGTCGGCAGCAGCTGGGCGCGGACGTCGGACGGGACCCGGCCGATCTTGTCCGGTTGCAGGGCGAGGGTGAGGCGTGCGGTGCGGCCGTCGGTGTCGATCCGCTCGACCTCGCCGACGACGACGCCCCGCAGTTTGACCTCGGCGCTCGGGCGCATCTCGCTGCCGGCCCGCCCCGTCTCGACGACGACGGACGCGGAGTCCACGAACTTCTTCTCGTACACGGCGATCGACAGCCAGACCAGCAGGGCGGGCACGACGAGGTACACCACTCCGGCGAGACGTCTGCGGCGGGCGACGGCGCCCTCCGTGGGGCGTGTGCGCGGCGCCGGCCCGGGCGACGGGCGGGGCGGGGGCTTTCGCGTGTCCGGCGGGGCGCTCATCCGGCCACCTTCACCGTGGTCGTGGCGCCCCAGAGCGCCAGGCTGAGGAAGAAGTCGGTGACGCTGATGAGGACGATCGCGGTCCGCACCGAGCGGCCGACGGCCACCCCGACTCCGGCGGGTCCGCCCGATGCGCGGAAGCCGTAGTAGCAGTGCGCGAGGATCACGAGCACGCTGAAGACGATCACTTTGAGGAAGGAGAGGAGCACGTCCGTCGGGACGAGGAAGAGGTGGAAGTAGTGGTCGTACGTGCCGGTGGACTGGGAGTTGAACAGCACGGTCGTCGCCCGTGAGGCCAGGTAGGAGCCGACCAGTCCGATGCTGTACAGCGGGATGATGGCGAGCACACCGGCCACAATGCGGGTGCTGACGAGGAACGGCGTGGAGCGGACCCCCATGCTCTCCAGGGCGTCGACCTCTTCGTTGATGCGCATCGCGCCGAGCTGGGCGGTGAAGCCCGCGCCGACCGTGGTGGACAGGGAGAGGGCGGCGACGAGCGGGCCGATCTCGCGGGTGTTGAAGTAGGCGGAGACGAATCCGGTGAACGCGTCGGTGCCGATCTGGCTGAGGGCCGCGTACCCCTGGAGGCCGACGACGGTGCCGGTGAAGACGGTGATGCCGATCATCACGCCGACGGTGCCGCCGATCACCCCGAGCCCGCCGCTGCCGAAGGCGACCTCGGCGAGGAGCCGCTGGATCTCCTTGGGGTAGCGGCGCACGGCGCGCGGGATCCAGACCAACGCGCGGACGTAGAAGAGGAGTTCGTCGCCCGGACGGTCCAGCCAGGCGAAGGTGCGGCTCTTGCCGCGGCGTTCGGTCAGGGCCATGGGTCACAGCCCCTTCGAGGGGACGAGTTGCAGATAGATGCCCGTCAGGACCGTGTTGACGAAGAAGAGGATGAGGAAGGTGAAGACGACGGACTGGTTCACCACGTCGCCGACGCCCTTCGGTCCGCCCTTGGGATGGAGTCCGCGGTACGCGGCGACGACACCGGCGATGAAGCCGAAGATCAGCGCTTTCAGCTCGCTGATGTAGAGGTCGGGCAGTTGGGCGAGCGCGGAGAAGCTCGCGACGTACGCGCCCGGGGTGCCGTTCTGCATGATGACGTTGAAGAAATAGCCGCCGAGGGTGCCGACCACCGAGACGAGGCCGTTGAGCAGCAGCCCCACCAGGGTAACGGCGAGCACCCGGGGGACGACGAGGCGCTGGACGGGCGAGACGCCCATGACGCGCATGGCGTCGAGCTCCTCGCGGATGGTGCGCGAGGCGAGGTCCGCGCAGATCGCGGATCCCGCGACGCCGGAGATGAGCAGCGACACGATCAGCGGGCTCGCCTGCTGGATGATGACGAGGACGCTGGCGCCGCCGGTGAAGGACTGGGCGCCGAACTGCTCGATGAGTGAGCCGACTTGGAGGGCGATCACCGCCCCGAACGGGATGGTCACGAGGATGGCGGGCAGGATGGTGACGCTCGCGATGAACCAGAACTGCTCGACGAACTCCCGCCATTGGAAGGGCCGTTTGAAGGTCAGGCGGACCACGCTCACCGCGAGCGCGAACATGTGGCCGATCTCGCGCAGCACGCCGAGGCCGGGCAGGGGCGGACGCGCGGCGGGAGGAGCTGTCATGCGCCCGCTCCTCTGCTCACGCGGGGCGCGACCAGCGTGGGCGCGTCGTCACCCCGCAGGCTCGCCTCGATGGCGCGGCGGGCCGCGGGCGGCAGCTCGTGCAGCATGCCCTTGACCCGCTCCTGGCGGCGGCGGACCGCCCGCCGCTCCGGCAGCCCGGGCGTGGGCGCCAGCTGCGGCACGATGGTCCGCTCCGTGGGGGGCCCGGCGACGATGCCGTGGGCCGCCTCCAGGTCCAGGGTTGCCTGGTCCTTCTCCTCGGACATGCCGATGGGTCCGGCCCGGCGGGCGTTGAGGAACTGCTCGACCACCGGTTCCTCGCTGGTGAGGAGCACTTCGCGGGGCCCGAACGTCACGAGGTTGCGGCGGAACAGCATCCCCATGTTGTCCGGGACGGTCGCCGCGATGTCGAGGTTATGGGTGACGATGAGCATCGTCGCGTCGATCTCCGCGTTGATGTCGATGAGGAGCTGCGAGAGGTACGAGGTGCGCACCGGGTCGAGCCCCGAGTCCGGCTCGTCACAGAGGATGATCTGCGGGTCGAGCACGAGCGCCCTGGCCAGGCCCACGCGTTTGCGCATGCCGCCCGATATCTCGCCGGGCAGCTTCTTCTCGGCACCGGCGAGGCCGACCAGATCGAGCCGCTCCATGACGATGCGGCGGATCTCCGCCTCCTTCTTGCGGGTGTGCTCGCGCAGCGGGAACGCGACGTTGTCGAAGAGGCTGAGCGAGCCGAAGAGCGCGCCGTCCTGGAACATCAGGCCGAACAGCTTGCGGGCCTCGTACACGTCCCGTTCACGGCTGTTGACCATGTCCACACCGTCGATGTGGACGTGTCCTCGTTCGGGGCGGACCAGGCCGACGATCGACTTCAGGAAGACCGTCTTGCCGGTACCGGACGGGCCGAGCATCACGCTGACCTCGCCGCGCGGCAGGGTGAGCGTCACGTTCTGCCAGATGTTCTGCTTTCCGAACGACTTGGTCAGCCCTTCGACGACCACTTCGACTCCCATCGCACCTCCTTGCTCGTACTTCGGGGTTGCGCACAGTTCGGTCGGCCCATCGGTCAAAGGGCGGGCAGCTCCGGGACGTTGCAGGGAGAGCCTGCGCCGCAGACGCGCCCTTGGCGGATCCTGAGCGCGTTACCGGGTCCGGAGACCGCGCCGGAGAGCAGCACGTCGAAGTCCTCGCCGCGGGCGCCGCAGCCCGCGAGCGCCGGAATGTCGAGTTCGCCCTGGAGCAGTCCGCCCTCGCTCACCGGGTAGTTGCCGGTGAGGACCGTGTCGACGGGGCGTGAAGTGCGGCAGCGGGGCCCTACGTCGAGGGGCACCCCGTTGACGCGCACGTCGTACAGGCGCAGATGCTGGCGGTAGCCGACCCTGGTCACGGGAGGCTTGCCCGGCCGGATCACGTTGACGATGGTCGCGGGCTCGGGTTCGAAGCGGACCTTGGCGGTGGTCGGCTGGAACCCGAAGGTGAGGAACGTACCCTCGGCGTCCGGGAGTTGCATGAGGCCGAGGTGGTCGTACTCGACGTAGTCGGGAGCCCTGACCTCGCGCATGCGCATGGCGAGATGCATGAGTCCGGGCCGACCGGCGCGGGCCCCGCTTCCGCTGCCGCGTGGGTCGTTGACGATGGCCGAGCTCTTCAGCTTGCGCAGGGTGGCGAAGCCCACCGGTACGGCGCACATCGAGGTCGGCTCCAGCTTGCTGACCTCCGCGCCGGGCGGCGGCGACGGCAGCCGCTTCGGGTCGAGCTCGCCCTTGGGCGGGTCGAGGGGGCACTTGTCGGTGGTGGCCCGGGGCTGGGGGCCCGCGTCGATGCCTTTCGGGGTGCCGCTTCGGGGGTCGTTCGGGGTTCCGTCGGAGGAGGTGCCGTCGGAGGTGCCGTCGTCCGGATCGGCGGAGCCGGTGCCCGGCGCCGGGGATGTCCCGGTGGGGTCGGCCCCGACCGGGACGGTGGCGAGCAGGGTGTCCGCGCCTCGGGCCGGGGTGCAGGACAGGCGGGCGGCCGGGGCGGGCTGGGCGCCCGTATCGCGCAGTTCGGGGTCGAGCACGAGGTCCAGTCGCCCGACCGTGAACGTGACATCGCCCTCGGCCCCGACCGTCACCTGCGGTACGTCGCCGCCGAAGCCGACCTCGACGGCACCGCGCGCGGGCAGCCGTACCTCTGGGGAGGCCAGCTCCGCCCACTCGGCCCGCGCCCGCTCACGCCCCTGCGCGACGGTCGTGGCGACCGCGGCCGTTCCCCCGACCGACGTCGTCCCCTCGGGCATCAGTTCAGCCACGACAGTCCGCGACAGACTCACCCGCACCCGCACGCCCACCGGCCTGATCGGCTTCCCGACGGCACCACGCCCGGGAAACGTGGCGTCGAAGGCGACATCGACGTGCCGGTCTCCGGAGGGCAGCCCGCAGTCATACGTGACCGTGAGCCGGGCCTCCCGCTGATCCCGCGCGGCGGAGCCCGAGCCGGGCAGCAGACCGGCCACGCAGGCCACGGCGGCGGCCACGGCCAGCCGTGCGGTGCGCCCGCCGCTCAGGGCACCAGTCATCGCTGCTCTCCGATCAAAGGGCGGACCCCGCGGCAGGGGGGCCGCCGCAGGGTCCGAGGGAGGGGGCTCTCCCATGGCCCGGGGGGGGTGCCGGGACCACGTGCGCGAAGGGGGATCCGCGCCGGAGAGCCGAAGCAGGCCCCGGGCCGTGCCTTCCGACCGGCAATCGTCCAATCGTCCGGAAAGGCCCGCCCTGCTTCTTGTTCAGCCAACGATTCGGACCTTACGCACGAGTAACCGGGCGACGCAACGGCCGAATTGGAAATGCGTGCCGGGCCGATCCCACCTGCCCGTTCCTCATCCCACGGGCAGTAATTCCGGGCGGACATTCATCCGACGGTGAGCACTCCGCCGCCGGCCTCTTGACGGACCGCGCGCGAGCAGGGCGCCCTGAACTCGTCACCAGAGGAACGAGGTTGACCGAATGAGAGTGCTGAGCAGGGTGCACACGGACTGTCCATGCTCTACCGTGCCAGGGGTTCCAAGGCGCCAAGATCTCTTATGACCTGCCGTCAGACGGCGATCACCGAGGTCGCCCAGGACCGGTTTCGTCCCCCACCATCACCGGTCAGCGGTTTCGATCACGGGCGGAGTAAGGGGAGTTCCATGGCAGCGACAGTCAAGGCGGTGGACGCGGGGCATCCGGTGTCCGTTCTCCCACGCGAGTTCGCCGCGGTGCTGCGGCCCGAACTCCCCGGACTCATCCAGGAAGTCATCGACGAGATCCGCCGCTCCTATCCCGAGTACGCGGAAGTCCTCGACGGCCCGTATTCCCGTGCCGTGCATCTGATCGTCGAGCACAACCTGACGAACTTCGTGGACCAGGTCGCCGCCCCGGGCGCCTCCACCGTGCAACGCGACAAGGTGTGCCGCATGTTCGGGCGCTTCGAGGCGTACGAGGGCCGCAGCCTGGACACGATGCAGGCGATTTTCCGGCTCGGCGCCCGGCTCGCCCTCCACCGCGCCAAGCGGGTGCTGCGGCGGCTCAACCTCCCGGCGGGCCTGATGCTCTCCTTCGCCGACGCCCTGCTGGCGTACGTGGACAAGCTGATCGAGGTCTCCCGCGAGGGCTACCAGCAGGCCCGCGCGGAGATGGAGCAGGGCCAGGACATCCAGCGCCAACGGCTCCTAGAGCATCTGCTGTCGGACGTGGCCGCCCCTCGGGCCACCCTCGTCGAACTCGCCGAGCGCGCCAAGTGGCAGCTGCCCGACGAGGTCACGCCCATCGCGTTCAGCGCGGACGGCAAACCGGAGCGGGGCGCGATCTCCGAGGACGTCCTGGTCGACCTCGCCGCCCCGCACCCGCGCGCCCTGATCCCCGGCCCCGTCGACGAGCACCGCCGCGCGTTCATGCGCGCGGCCCCGCACACCACCCGCGCGGCCGTCGGCCTCACCGTGCCGCTCGCGGACGCGGCGGAGTCCCTGCGCTGGGCCCGAAGAGCCCTGAGCCTCGCCGAGGCGGGTGTCCTGGAGGGCGACGCGTACATCCACTGCGAGGACCACTTGGTGGCCCTCTCCCTCTTCGCCGACCCCGGCCTGATCACGGCCCTCGCCAAGCGGCAGCTGGCCCCCCTCGCCGACCTCACGGCCAACCAGCGCGACCGCCTCATCTACACCCTGCGCGCGTGGCTGGACACCCGCGGCAACGTCGTACAGATGGCAGAACTCCTCCACCTGCACCCCCAGACGGTCCGCTACCGCCTCCGCAACCTTGAGAAGGCCTTCGGCGACCTCCTGGCCTCCCCGGACCACCGCTTCGCCACGGAACTCGTGCTGCGCGCGCTGGAGTTGAGAGCCCGGGGAACCGGGACTGCACGCCGCCCGGGCCTTTCGGCGGCCACGGGCTGATCTGCGCGCCGCAAGGAAGGTTCCGGTCGCAAAGTTTCTCAGGAGGCCGGGCCGATGGTGGTGCGGTCGTGGTGGAGGGTGACGGTGCCGGTGCTCCGGCCGTTCCAGGCGGTGGCGCTGCCGTTGTAGCGGGTGGTGGTGCGGCTCCAGCGCAGGTTGCCCGAACACATGGTGCCCAGGGTGTCGAGGTAGCGGTGGACGTCGGGGTCGGGGTAGCGGTCGCGCAGTCTGCCCGATACCTGC
Organism: Streptomyces sp. Je 1-369; assembly: GCF_026810505.1. Lineage (NCBI taxonomy): Bacteria > Bacillati > Actinomycetota > Actinomycetes > Kitasatosporales > Streptomycetaceae > Streptomyces > Streptomyces sp. Je 1-369. Next base: position 8,442,084 of record NZ_CP101750.1, on the reverse strand, counting down.
GCGAACGCGTCGTCGGCCTCCGCAATCAGTCGGCGGACGTCGTCGACGGCCTCGGGCAGACGGCCGCCGTTGCGATACCTGATGATCATCACGGCGTTGAAGATCTCGCCGCCGAAGGCCTCGGTGCGCAGCGAGAACAGGTCGTTGACCAGCATGATGTGGCGGATGGCCGCCTCGCGGGCGGTGGTGAAGTCGGGGTCGGCGTCGAGGAGGTCGGTGAGGTCCAGGTCAAGGACGTACTCGACGGCGATCTGGTAGACGCGCATGGCGATGGTGTAACTGCGTGCCCGCAGGTAGCTGTCCAGGTCCGGGACTTGGAGGCTCTTGCGGTACTCCAACTCCTCCAGGGTGGCCTCGAACCACGTCTGCCACGCGGCCAGGAAGCGGTCGTAGACGCGGGGCGGCATGTTGCGCTCGAAGGTGTCGAAGAGGTCGGCGAACGCCCGGCCGTAGGGGTGGCTGGAGGCCCGCCATTCGGTGACGATGTCGCCGAACAAGCCGTTGTGCAGCAGCGAGAGGTCATCCACCTCGAAGAGCAGGGCGGTGATCCTGCTCGTGTGGAACACGCGCTCGGCCCTCGCCGGCGCAGGAAAGATCATCGCGTCCCATGCCGGGTAGTCGTTCTCCAGCAGGCGCCGCCGCGCCCGTTCGTCGGCCATGGGCAAGTACTCACCGGTCCACAGGGTGCTGCGCTCGTAGATCGTGGGGTACTCCGGGTGGATGCGTGCCTGCGGGGTACAGGTGACCTCGCCCAGGTGGAAGCGGGACCCGGGGGTGACGTGAAACGACGATGGCGTGACCATGTACCGAGCATGCGTCGCGGGTACGGTCGGCAAGCATCCTGCGACGGTTTTCACCGACCGGAGTGAATGGTTGCGAACGCAATGAGGGCGGAGAGGGGCCGACCTCACGCCACGACGTCCGGTTCGACCTCACCGCACTCCTTGCCGTTGGTGACCGCCTGCGCGAGCTGCGCGCGGAGTTCCGCGGCGGTCGTACGGGCGACCTCGGCGAGATCGGGGCTGCCCAGCGCACGGCCGCGGAACGCACGGGTGACGCGGTACTCGCCGATTGCCCGTGTCGCGGCTGATGGCCGGCGTGCGCGGGGGTGGTGCCGCGGCCGGTCAGGGCGAGAGCCAAGTGGGCGTCGGCGCGGGCCCGTCGTCCAGGAGATCTTCGTCCAGCGGCTGCTCCGCCTTTCCTACATGGGCGGATCCGGACGGGCGCGCGATTGTCGTACGACCGGGACGCGTCGTCCACTGGTGCCTGGACAGGACACGGGCTGAGGTCAGCGTCGCGCGGCGAGGAAGTCGCGGTACCAGGTGATGGTGTCGTCGAGCGTGGTGTCGAGGTCGATGGGCTCGAGGCCGAACGCCTCCTGGATCGCCGATGAGTCCATGATCTGCGGTTCGATGTGCTGGTAGAACAGCTCGGCGTAGGAGTCCATGAAGACCTGGTCGAACGGGCCGAAGGGCACCGGCTTCGGCTTGACGACCGTGTTCAGCGGCTGCCCGACCTTCTTCTCGATCAGCTGGAGGACCTCCCGGGTGGTACGGGCCGGGGCGGTGGGCAGGTGCCAGACGCGGCCGTCGCCGTCCGGGTGCTCGCCCAGGGTGGCCAGGCCCGCGGCCACGTCGCGGATGTCGGTGTAGCTGTGCGGCAGGTCGATGTCGCCCAGGCCGTACACCTCGGTGCCCGTCAGCGCGCCGGGGAAGACGGCGCCGCCGAGGGTGGAGTTGAGGACGTTGGGGCCCACGAAGTCGGCCGAGCGGCCCAGGACGACGCGGGCTCGGCCCTCCTGATGTGCCGCCAGGTACTTCTCGTCCATCGCGGCACGCATCCGGCCCTTCGCGCCGACCGCCTGCCAGGCGGTGTCCTCGGTCATCACCCGTCCGTGGGTCTCGCCGTACGGATAGAGGGTGTCGAGGACGACCAGGCGGGCGCCCTCGGCCTCGACGGCACCGAGCACCGCGTCCTGGATGCCGGGCATGACGTCGACTTGGAGGTGGTAGGCCACGTTGACGCAGTGGTAGACGACGGCGGCATCCTTGATCGCGGCCCTGGCGCCGTCGACAGTGCCCACGTCGCCCTTGAGGCGGGTGACGCCCTCGGGAGCGGGGCCGTCGCCGGAGCGGTCGACGAGGCGGACCTCGTGCCCGCGGCGGGCCAGCTCGCCCGCCAGCGTCGTACCCGCCGGGCCTGCGCCTAGGACTATGTGCAGGTCAGATGCTGTGGTGGTCATGATCAACGCCCCTTCTGAAGCTTCACGAGCAGTTGAGTTCGATGCGACTGGCTCGACTGGTTACACACTATAACTTTTGCGATTGTGTGGTGCAAGACTGAGTCGTGAGCGCGACAGCATGTAACCTCCGTTAATGGAGGTAGGCCGCATGACGACATCGAGCTCGACACCGAATCCGACATCACGGGCCCGCACCCCACGGGAGCGGTACCGCGAGCAGACACGCGCGGAGATCAAGCAGATCGCCGTGGGCCAGCTCGCCACCGGCGGTGTGGAGGGCGTGGCGCTACTGCGGATCGCCAAGGAAATCGGCATGTCCGGACCGGCTCTCTACCGCTACTTCGCCAGCCGCGACGACCTGCTCACCGAGCTGGTCGTCGACGCCTACCAGTCGGTCGCCGCCGACATCCAGGCCGTCGACATCTCGGACGTCGGCACCTCGGTCGGCGACAACTCGCCCGGCGGGCGAACGGCACTGCACGCGCTGGCGACGGCCTTCCGGGACTGGGCCGTGGCGCAACCGCACCTCTACCTGCTCATCCAGGGCACCCCGGTCCCCGGCTTCCGTCCGCCGGACGAGACCGTGGCGCATGCCCGCGCCGTCCTGGGCCCCTTCCTCCCCGTCTTCGCCGAGGGGCGGCCGTCGAGCTCCGTCGAACCGCTCGTGGCCGAGTTCAGCCGCTGGCTGCGGGACGACACGGCGGTGGCCGCGTGGGTCGAGCAGTGGACCGGGCTGCCACCCGATGAGCCCGCGGCCGCTGTCGCGTTGACCGGCGCCCTCACCGCCTGGCCCCAACTGCACGGCACCGTCGGCCTGGAAGCGGCCGGTCAGTTCGCCGGCATGGGGCACCGGCCCGCGACGCTGCTCGCCGCACAGGTCGACATGCTGGCCGACGCGTTCCAGCTGCCGTAAGACCCCCGTATCACCCCACCCATCCCCCGCCACCCGCCCTCCGCCGCGCCGAGCACCGAGCACCGAGCACCGAGCACCGAGTTTTACGTATCCCCCGTCCGCGAAGTCCCGCTCCCCGCCGGGCTGCGTATGCAGGAACTGGCCCCACGAGGGCACAGCCGGTGCGCCGTGACGGGCCGGGGGGACATCATGGACGGTTCCGTACGCCGTCGGGAGCCACGGGTACCCGAGACCGACCCCACAGTGGGGGTCACGGTGGACGTCGACCGGCAGGGAGAGCCGAGGCACCGGCTGGTCGCGATCGGGGATTCTCTGACGCAGGGGTTCCAGAGCCTGGCGGTGTTCAACACGGGACTGTCGTATCCGGCGATCGTCGCCCACGAGCTGGGGTGCGCCGAACGGTTCCGGTACCCCCGCTACGAGGGCCTCGGCGGGCTGCCCTTCAACATCGAGCTGCTCCTGCGCGACCTGGAAGCGCGTTACGGGCGGACCGTGGACCTGCGGGAGGCACCGTTCGCGCTGTTCCGGGCCCGGAGTCTCATGGACCGGGTGGAGGATTATTGGGAGCGGGGGCCTGGGCTGGCGGTGCCGTCGACGACGGCCATCATGCACAACCTCGCAGTCTTCGGATGGGACTTGCGGGACGCGCTCTCGAAGTCGGCGGACGAGTGCCTCGCTCGGATCAAGGCCCCCGAAGACGACCCGATCATGCAGCTCGTCCAGAACGCGTGCGAGCGCGCCGCCCTCCGGGTCCTGCCCACGCAGCCCCCGGCGGCCGGGGCGCTGACCCAACTGGGCGCCGCGGCGGAGCTCGGGAAGGAGACCGACGGGACCGGTTCGGAGCACGGGATCGAGACGCTGGTCGTCTTCCTCGGCGCGAACAACGCGCTGAAGGCCGTGACCGAGCTCAAAGTGGTCTGGAGTGCGGACGGCTACGACGATCTGTCCCGCAAAGGAGACTTCACCGTCTGGCAGCCACAGCACTTCGCGGCCGAACTGCGCCAGGTGGCCGCCGAGGTCGCCGGGATCAAGGCGCGGCACGTCATATGGTGCACGGTCCCGCACGTCACCATCGCGCCGGTGGCGCGCGGCGTCGACGACAAGGTCGAGAGGGGTTCGAGGTACTACCCGTATTACACCCGCCCGTGGATCGGCAACGACGCCTTCGACCCTCACCGTGACCCGAAGATCACAGCTGACGAGGCGCGGCGGGTCGACGACGCCATCGACGAGTACAACGACGCGATCACGGCGGAGGTCCGCGACGCCCGGCGATCGGGTATGGACTGGTACCTGCTGGAGACCTGCGGCTTGCTGGACCGGCTCGCTTCCCGCCGGTACGCCGAGGACGCGGCGGCTCAGCCGGGGTGGTGGCGGCCCTACGACCTGCCGCCGGCTCTGGAGGCGCTGACACCGCCCCCGAACTCCCGCTTCCTCGCCGGTGAGGCGGAACAGCGCACCGACGGCGGCCTGTTCTCGCTCGACGGAGTCCACCCGACGACGGTGGGGTACGGCATCCTCGCCCAGGAACTGATCGATGTGATGCGGCTGGCGGGCGTCCAGTTCTTCCGCCCCGACGGAGAGACGCCCCGCGAGGACCCGGTGCACGTCGACTTCGAGCGTCTCATCCGCAAGGACACGCTGGTCAACCGGCCGCCGGGAAACCTGGACTCGACACTCCGCGTCATCGGCTGGGCCGATGAGGCCCTGGACCTGTTCCGGCGCGTATTCGTCGGTTTCTAATAGGGCACAGGGTTCGTCGCCGATCCGACGGCGACGACGGCATGCCGTCGCACCCACCCGACACCCGAAACCCGACACCCGTCACCCGTCACCCGTCACCCGTCACCCGACGCATCTCCCCTTGGAGAACCCCGTTGGACACCACACCGCCGAGCAACGGCCCGTCCGACCAACCGCCCGTACCGGCACACCGCATGAACCCGACCGGCGGCTGCCCGCACGCGGACAACGCCCGGCTGCTCGCCCGGGGCGCGGTCGCTCCGGTGGTCCTGCCCGGCGAGGTCGCGGGCATGGCGGTGCTCGGACACGACGCGCTGCGGGAGTTCCTCGCCCACCCCGACGTCGCCAAGAACGCGCTGCACTTCACCGCGTTGCAGACGGGAGGGGTACCGGCCGCCTGGCCGCTCAAGACCTTCGCCACGGTGCCGGGCATGACCACGGCGGACGGTGCCGACCACAAGCGCCTGCGCTCCCTGGTGAGCCGGGCGTTCACCGCGCGCCGCGTGGCGGAACTGGGACCGCGCATCGAGGAGTTGACCTCCGAGCTGCTCGACGGCCTCGATCGGGCGGCCGCCGAGGGCGACGGAGTCGCGGACCTGCGCACGCACTTCGCGCTGCCGCTGCCGATGGGCGTCATCTGCGAACTGTTCGGCGTGGACGCCGGCCACCAGGACCGTCTGCACCACCTCTCCGACCAGATCGTCGCGACGGACATCGGCCCCGAGCAGGCATCGGCCGCCAACCACGAGATGGTGGACGTGCTGGCCGACATCGTGGCCGTCCGCAGGAAGAACCCCCGCGACGACCTCACGTCCGCCCTGATCGCCGCCCGCGAGGAGAACGGCGACCGGCTCGGCCCGCACGAACTGCTCGGCACCCTGATGCTCATGATCATCGCTGGTCACGAGACGACGCTGAACCTGATCACGAATGCGGTACGCGCCCTGTGCACGCACCGTGACCAGCTCGACCTGGTCACGTCGGGCCGGGCGAGCTGGGCGGACGTGGTCGAGGAGACGCTGCGCTGGGACAGCCCCGTCAGCTACTTCCCCTTCCGCTACCCGACCCGGGACCTGACGCTGGACGGCACCGTCATCCCCAAGGGCACCCCGGTGCTGGCCGGATACTCCGCCGCGGGCCGCGACCCCAAGACCCACGGCCCCGACGCCGACGACTTCACCCTCACCCGTACCGTCTCCGCCCGCCACCTCTCCCTCGGCCACGGCGCGCACTACTGCCTGGGCGCCCCGCTGGCCCGCCTGGAGGCCACCGTCGCCCTCGAGCGACTCTTCACCCGCTTCCCCCGACTGGACCTCGCCGTCCCGGACGCGGAACTGGCGCGCCACGCCTCGTTCGTGGGCAACAGCGTGCGACGGCTGCCCGTACGACTGCACGGCTGAGGCCACCGGTCGTCCTGGGCGACGACCGCGCCGAGGGCCGGATCGTCCTCGCACATGAGTCGGACCACTCGGCGCCGTGACCCGAAGCCCCGTGCATGCCTACGAGTTCGACGCCCTGGTCGATCTCCGAGGTCAGAACCGACTGACCGAGAACGGGACTGGCCGGGCCGACCGGCCCGCCCTACCGTCGTGGCAACGCTCCGAGTCCCTGAGACGGCGACGGAGAAGCCGATGCCAGCAGCCCCGCGCGCGCCCGTCGTGGTCGGTATCGGCGCCGATACGTCCTGTGAGGGCGCCTTGGCGTGGGGCGCCGACGAGGCCGACCGGCTCAGCCTGCCGCTTCGCGTCATCGTCGCCCTGGGGCATCCGGCCCGCCGCTCCCCGCCCGCGTCTCCGCGCCCGCGCGCGGGACGCCGGGCCCAGGACCCCCCGGAGGTGCCCGTCGGTCAGGCCCTCGCCTTCGTCAAGACCCGCCTCCCCCACCTGGAGGTCTCCGCACGGCTCGCCCCGGACGACCTGGCCCCGGTGCTGGGCGAGCAGGCCCGCACGGCCGCCACCCTGGTCTTCGACTCGCGGCGAGCGAACAGGAGGACGGCGCTGTTCACCGGCAGCACCGTGCGGTTCTCCGTCTTCGCGCACGCCAAGTGTCCCGTGGTGGTCCTGCCGGTGCCCGAAGGTGACCGCGGGCGGCCGTACTTCGTCGTCGGTGCGGACCTCGACCGGGACGGTCGCCGGCACTCCGCGGCCGCACTCCATCACGCCTTCGAGAGGGCCGCGCGGCAGGACGCGGAGTTGCGGGTCCTGCACGTGTGGCATCCCCCTGTCCTCGGCGTTCTGGACGAACGGGCGGCCCTGCGGGAGTGCCGCCGCATGCTGGCGGACACCGTGGCGGGCCTGCAGACCCTGCACCCGGCGGTGCACGTGCGGCACGCGGTTCTCCGCGGCCCGGTGGCGGAGGTACTGACCGAGGAATCCGCGCGGTCGCTCGGGCTGATCGTGGGCATCCGCAGACGCGGCGGTGCGTCCCGCCTGCCGGCCGGCTCGGTCGTCATCCGTGCCCTCCCCCGAGCCCGGTGTCCGGTCATCGCCGTGCCGCGGACGGGCACGTATGCGCACCCGGAGGGACGGTCACGCGTCAGCCGACCGGCTCACCCGGGCCGCTGCGGCCGCCACCTGGACCGCTTGCGCCGCCTGAGCCACGTGGTCCGCCCGAGCCGCCTGCGCCGCCTGGGCCGGAGAGCCGTCCGGCGCCGCGTCCGCCTGCTCGCCCGCGTCGCCCGGCTCCTGCCGAGTCGCCCACGCTGACATCCGGCCGAACGACGCCGTGACCGAAAGCTGGGCTTGCCCGCCGCCGTGACGGGAGTTGAGTGGACAGGAGCAGCACGTCCCTCGTGGTCAGGAGAGACCGATGACGAACCGCATCGACCAGCCGCGCAAACTCGACCTGGTGGGGAACCCGATCCACCTGGGCGGCATGGGCACCGGCTATGAGGCCACGCTCAACTACCGCGTCGGGGACGGCCACGACGAGGTGACGGGGCACTTCCAGGTGGGCGGCGGCACCGGTGAGCACGGCCAGTTCCACGTCGCCGTCGACGTCGCACACGCGGCGTTCAAGTCCGACCAGCTCCTGGTCCAGGTCTTCGAGGTCAGCCCCAAGGACGGCAGCGAGGTCCACGTCGTCACCCTCCCGGTCATCTACGGCCCGCGCATCAAGCCGGGTTACTACGGCTACCGGGAGCACAAGGTCGTCAGGGGCGACACACTCTCCGGACTGGCGAAGACCTACTACGGAGACGCCTCCCTCTTCCAGTACATCGTCCGCGCCAACCCCGACCAGATCACCGACCCGAACAAGATCACGCCGGGGCAGGTGCTGCGCATACCCATCGGACGCAAGTGAGCGCACGGCCGGGCCGCCGCATGGGCCGAGGTCCGCTGAATCGCCCTCCTCGTCTCCTCTGATGCCGTGCTCAGCCCCTCTCCGTACGTTCTTCGGAACTCACCGCAGGACGAATGCCGGACACCGCGTCAGCGATGCGTTGCGCCCACGCCTCGATCTGCGCGAAGTCCCGGAAGTCCCCGCCCTTGCCGGCCGCCACGATCTTTCGCGCGATGAACCCTTTGGCGCCTTCTTCCAGGCATCCGCCGAAGGTGCGGTGCTCCTCCGCGTCGAACCGGAACAGCACTGCCTTCGCTCCCCGCACGGGCGGTATCTCGTGCTGTGCTGCCGCGGCGTCGAGCGGGCCGCTGCTGAAGAGCCACAACGGCCGCGTGGCCAGCGCGCGGCGGTGCCGGCGGGCGAACCGACGGGCGTCCTTGTGCCAGCGGTCGGCATAGAGCGCGCCGCCCAGCACCACGGCGTCGTAGGAATCCACGTCGGCCACGGACCCGGCCGGGAGCGCATCGGCATCGAGTCCGTTCCGGCGCAGCACGTCGGCGATGGCTTCGGCTATCCGCGCGGTCGAACCATTGGTCGTCCCGTAGGCGACCAGCACCTTGCTGAGCATGACGGCGGTCTCCTTCCACGTTCCCGTGTCGGGGGTTACGTATCAGCCTCATGGCCCGGAGGAAACACCTGCGGAAGATCCAACTCCCGCCCGACCGACAGAACGGCCTCCAGGAGGTTGCGGACCCGGTTGCCCATGCTGCGGTTGAATGAGTTGCGTTGACGCCACGCAGCCTGTCCGCGGTCACCGCCGAGGGGTCGAATCGCGCCGTTCTGGTACGTCCAACACGTCCTCTGCGTACGGGAGTTCACCTCGCACGCGGTGCGAGGGCGTCGACGGGCCCGCGCCACGGAGTCACCTCGGGCCGCACGGGCACCACTCGCCCCCGCACACACCTGCACCCGCCACCGGAGCCCCATATTCCGCGTCGTACTTCTACACCGTCTTCACCCTTTCCCTCTAGACTTCCGCACCCGGATACACGTATCCGCAGGACATAGGCATATGCCAGAAGCACCACCGCATCGTGTGTTGCCAAATCCCTTACGGCCCACCCCCTGCTGTGCGAAAGTCATTAGCGGTCCACCACCCGTCAAGCTGGTCGCACCGCACCTCCACGGAGTCGCACCGCACCTCAACGGAGCACCTCATGCCGTCCCATGTCTTTGCGGACCACGCAGCCGCCCAACCGCCCGAGCGCGGCACGGTCGATGCGCTGATCTCGCAGACGCGCCGGCTCCGCGGCGAGGTCGACGCCGTGCGACGCGACGCCGTGACGGACCGCGGGGACCCGGCGGGGCGCTGGCAGCGGGCCCTGTGCGACCTGGCGGTCCATCAGCTCAACGACCTCGACGATCATCTGGCCCAGCTGCGCGACGGCCCGCCGCGAACGGGCGGGGAGCCCGTGGCGCCGGTCGTCCCGGAGTCCGCAGAGCCGGGCCGGGGTTCCCTCCTGAGCCGGGTGGGCAGCGCCGAGTGGAACCTCCTCACCGACGAGGCGACCTGGTCCGGGGAGCTCTACGACATCCTCGGCCGCGACCCCGCCGCTCCCCCGCTCTCCCTCGACGAGTTCCCGTCCCTCGTCCACCCCGACGACCAGCCCCTGCTGACCTCGATGGTCACGGACTGCCTCATCGACGGAAAACCCATCGACGGCGAGTTCCGCATCCTGCGCTCCGACGGCCGGGAGCGCCAGGTGCACATGATGGGCGAACCCGTGCTGGCCGCCGACGGCTCCACCGCATCCATGTGGGCCGTCCTGCGGGACGTCAGCGAACTGCGCCGCAGCCAGCGCGTCGTGCGGGAGAGCCGCGACTCGCTCCAGCGCCACCACGACATCGCGCAGACCGAGCACCGCCTCGCCGTAGCCCTGCAAGAAGCGGTCCTGCCGCCCTGGCGCGGCTCCCTGCGCCTGCCGCACGGCGGGCCGGGACGGCTCGACCTCGCCGCTCAGTACCTCCCTTCCGCGACCAGCGCGCTCATCGGCGGAGACTGGTACGACGCGATGGAACTGCCCTGCGGCGACGCCCTGCTGAGCGTCGGCGACCTCACCGGGCACGGCGTCGCCGTTACCTCCGGCATGGCGATGCTGCTCGGCGCGCTGCGCGGCATGGCGGTCGCCGGTGCGCAGCCCGGCCACCTCGCACAGCCCGGCCAGATCATGGGCTGGCTGAACCAGCTGCTGGATGCCACGGTTCAGCCCGCCCTCGGCAGCGCCGTCTGTTGCCGTTTCGATCCCGCCACGCACGTACTCACCTGGGCGCAGGCCGGGCACCCCGCCCCGCTGCTGTTCCGCGACGGGACAGGGCGCACACTGACGCCACCGCACGGCGTGCTCCTGGGCGCGACCTCCGGCGCGAAGTACGAGCAGGCCGATGAGCAACTGCGGCCCGGAGACCTGTTGCTGCTGCACACCGACGGCCTGGTGCCGCGGCGCGACAGGGACACGGCGACGGGCCTGCTGCTCTCCCTCGCGCCCCGTTTCGCCAAGGCGCGTACGGCACAGGACTGCGTGCGGACCGTCGTCGAGGAATTCGGCGCGGCACCTCGTGAGGACGACGCCTGCCTGTTGGTCGCGCGGGTCTGAGGTCCCGGACCCTTCGGCCGCGCGATGTCTTATCCGCTCCGTTGAGCTACGCCCTCGCCGTCCTCCCCCTGGCGCCCTTCGGCAGGGCGAACTTGATCTCCTCGCGCAGGTCCTGGATCTTCGGGTAGCCCGCGTACTGCGCGGTCAGCCGGTACATCTCACGCAGCCGGTCCCAGGTGCGGTGCGAGGAGTTCGCCCGCATCGAGACCAGCGCCAACCGCGCGTACCGGTCGGCCTGCTCGGGGTCGTCGGCGATGAAGCAGGCCGAGGCGAGGGAGATGTAGTCGAAGATCTGCGAACGGTCGCGGTTCTTGGCCCGCAGCTCGATCGCCTCCTTCGCGTGCCGCTGTGCGGCGCTCGCCGCGGACGCCTCATGCTCGGCGAGGGTGCGATAGGCCAGGGCCTGCATGCCGTGCAGATCCGCCTCGTCGAACATCTGCATCCAGCTCGGCGTCGGCACGTCCCCCTTGTCGGACACGAAGAGGTCCTCGGCGAGGCCGAGCGTGCGCCGCATCGCCTGGCCGCGCCCCATCGACGCGTGGGCCCAGGCCTCGATGGTGTACAGCATCGCCCGAGTGCGGGGCAGGGCCTCCTCGCCCGCGCCCGACTGGGCGAGCTTCATCAGGTCCAGGGCGTCGTCCGGTTTGCCGAGGTGCACCATCTGACGCGCGGCCCGCGACAGTGCTTCACCGGCGCGCGGGCGGTCGCCGCCCTCGCGAGCGGCGTGCGCCGCGATGACGAAGTACTTCTGCGCCGTGGGCTCCAGGCCGACGTCGTGCGACATCCAGCCCGCGAGCACGGCCAGGTTGGCGGCGACGCCCCACAGGCGACGCTGGAGGTGATCGGGGTGCCGGTAGGCGAGCATGCCGCCCACTTCATTGAGCTGACCCACCACGGCCTTGCGCTGCAGCCCGCCCCCGCGGGCCGCGTCCCAGGCGCGGAACACTTCGACGGAGCGCTCCAGTTCCTCGATCTCCTGGGACCCGATGGGAGCGGCCTCGTAGCGATCGAGCCCCGCGGGGTCGACGTGCAGGGGATCTGCGATACGGGGGGCGTCCGCCTTGAGGGTCGGATCGGTGTGCAGCCAGTCGTGCATGGCGCTGCTGAGTGCGGAGCCTGCGGCAAGCGCAGCGCCCGCGCCCACCAAGCCGCGTCGGTTGAGCATGAGGTCCATTCCCGTGAATTCGGTGAGGACCGCGGCCGTCCGCTCGGGCGCCCACGGCACGCCGTCGGGGTGCTCCACACTCCCGTCGCCGCGCCGCTTCCCTACGCGCCCGTGCCGGACCAGACCCAGATCCTCAGTGGTCACGACACGGCCGAGACGCTCGGTGAACAGAACAGCCAGCACCCGTGGCACCGGATCGCGCGGGATCTCTCCCATGTCGATCCACCGCCGCACCCGCGAGGTGTCGGTGGCCAGCTGGGGGTGGCCCATGGCCGCCGCCTGCCGGTTCACCAGTCTCGCGAGCTCCCCCTTCGACCAGCCGGCCAGGCCGAACAGGTCCGACAGGCGGGTGTTGGGTTGTCCGTTCACGTCAAGCCCCCAGGTTCTCGGCTGAGTTGACAGTAACCCTCTGTCAGTTGCTGAGCGACTATTCGCCAGGGTTCGCCAGGGTGCGCCACATGGTGTGCCAGGGGACGGCGGGTGTCAGGTAGGAGTGCGCCACCCCGACCCGGTCGCCGCAAGGCACTCCCCAGGGTGCACCCGAAAGTGATCGGGCCGGGAGGCGCACGCAATTCGCAGGCACACGAAGGGATCTGTATCGCCCATGTACGCAGCATCGTCCTCCGTGTCCGCCCCGCCCCGGCCGCTGCACCCGCGCCCTCCGGTCCCCCGGAGCCGCGAGGTGACCCCGTCGTCGGGGAACGGCCCCTATCTGGAGCCGGTGCGCCCCGCGGGCGCGCCGCTGGGCGTCGGCCGCACGCCCCGTACGCCGGGGGCCGGCACGCAAACGCTCAGCGGGAGACTCGACTTGTCCGGCCCCCAGGGGGCGCAACTGCGCACCGCGATTGCTTCGGTGCACCGCATCTGCCCCGAGTTCAATCCGGTGCAGGTGCTCCGCAGAAGTGGTCGCACCGTGCTGCTCGTCGGCACGACGGGCCGCAGCACCGCCGTCGCCAAGTGTCTGCTGGACCGGTCACCCGGCTGGGCGGAGCGGATCAGGCACGAAATAGCGGTATACCGCTCGTTCGTCCGGCACCGCCCGCCGGTCCGGGCGCCGCGGCTCATCGCAGCCGATCCGGACGACTGCACGCTGGTGATCGAGCGGATGCCCGGACGGGTGGCGGCACTGCACCGGCACCCCATCGAGTCCCCGCCGCGCCCGGACATCCGGGCGGCGCTGAGCTCCATCTGCCGCCTCAACCAGTGGCGACCGCCGACCGAGATGTTCGGCAAGCCGATGGACTACGGCAAGCGCATCACCCGCTTCCACGAGCTGGGCCTGCTGACGGACCGCGACATGGGCGACCTGCAGAAGCTGCTGCACGGCATCGCGCACTCCGTCGCACACCAGGGCAACGGCCACCAGTCGATGTGGCAGTTCTGCCACGGTGACGCCCTGCTGTCGAACATCCTTCTCTCGCCTCCGGGGCCCGTCCTCGTCGACTGGGAGCACGCCGGCTGGTACCTGCCCGGGTACGACCTGGCGACCCTGTGGTCGGTGCTCGGTGACGCCCCCGTGGCGCGGCGCGAGATCAGTCAGCTGGCGCAGGCCGCGGGTCCGGCGGCGCGCGACGCGTTCCTGGTGAACCTGATGCTGGTACTGACCCGCGAGATCCGTACGTACGAAACGGCCGTGCAGCGTTCGATGCACGACGCGGCCCCGGCGGCACCGGGCCCGGCCCATCCCGGTGCTGCGCCGTCCGGCGAGGAACAGCGGCTGCTGCTGAGGCGGCTGCACGACGACTGCCAGCTGGCCCGCCGGGCCGTGCGTGCGGCGGTCGGCACTCGCTGACGGGGAGACAGGTCCGCGGTGCGCTTTGGACAGGGGCGCACCGCGGACCTTTCGTATGCGGTTATGGCGCCGAGAACTGCACCGCGTCCACGTCGAAGGAGTTGTCCTGGGGCGACTTGAAGACCAGGTACAGCTTGTGCGTGCCGGTCAGGGCCTCGACCGGGACGGCGGGTGTCGACCGGTAGGTGTCCCAGCCTCCCGTGTCGGGGACGGGTGTCGTGGCGAGGAGCTTGCCGTCGGGTGCGTCGGCGCGCAGCTCGATGGAGCCGAGGCCGTACGGCGAGGACAGCTTGTACGCGACCTTGTCGATGCCCTCCACACTCATCGGGTCGAAGGCGATCCAGTCGCCGTCGCTGATGTCGCCGACGCGTTTGCCGTTCTCGGCTCCAGCCTGCGACACGATGCGCGTCCCCGACTGGTCGTCGCGGTACTCGGCCTGCTTGTGCTTGGGCTGCAGCACCGAACGTCCGTACCCGGTCAGGGCACTGACGCCGTCGCCGCCCTTGTCCGTGTACTTGGCGTTGAGGACGTACGTGAGGTCGGCCCCCTCGGGGTGTCCGCCGAGGTCACCGGTGTCGACGGTGCCCTCGCAGCCGGGGATGTCGGTCGTGGGGTGCTCGTGGTCGTCGTGGCCGAGTGCCGGGTTGACGGTCACCTTGGAGCAGTCGACGGTGCCGTCCTCCGGGTCGGTCACGGTGACCTTGTACGGGATCTCGTCGCCGAAGTCGATGAGCTTGCCGTCGACGGGCGTCTCGATCGTCACCTTGGGTGCGGTGTTGCCCGCGGTGACGGGGACGTTGGCGTAGCCGGACTTGCCCGTGGAGTCGGTGACCTTGAGCTGTGCGTTGAAGTCGCCCTTGGCGGTGTAGGTGTGGGAGGGGTTGGCGTCGGTCGAGTCGTAGGTGCCGTCGCCGTCGAAGTCCCAGGCGTGGCTGAGGGTGTCGCCGTCGGGGTCGGAGCTGCCGGTGCTGGAGAAGTCGACCTTCAGCGGGACGGGGCCGTTGGTGGCGGACGCTTTGGCCTTGGCGAGTGGGATGCGCTGACCTTGGGCGTAGTCGATGCGGTAGAGGCCGGAGTCGTTGTTGCCGCCGCCGAACTCGCTGCCCCACTCCAGGACGTAGAGCGATCCGTCGGGCCCGAAGGTCATGTCCATGGGCTTGGCGAACTTCGCCGACTTGAGGAAGTCGTTGATCTTGAGGAGTTTACCGTCCTTGTCGAAGCGGATCTCCTTCACGGAGTCGCGCGCCCACTCGTAGAAGAAGTTCGCGCCGTCGAAGTAGGCGGGGAACTTCGTCGTGGAGGGGTTCCTCGCGTCGTAGTGGTAGACCGGGCCGCTCATGGGCGCGGAGCCGCCGGAGCCCATTTCGGGGAACTCCTTGGAGGTGCCGTAGCCGTACCAGATCTCGGGCTGCTCCAGCGGCGGCAGGTCCTTGAGGCCCGTGTTGTTGGGTGACGGGTTGACGGGCTTGGCGCAGTCGAACTTGGTGCCCGTCTTCTGGGTGTCGGGGTCGTACGGCGCGTAGGCCTGGTTGTTGCCGTGGCAGAAGGGCCAGCCGAAGTTGCCCGCCTTCTTGATGACGTTGTACTCGACCAGGCCCTCGGGGCCGCGTTCCGTGGTGGGGCCGCCGCGGTCGGGGCCGTAGTCGGAGGCGTGCACATGCCCCGTCCTGGGGTCGACGGTGAAGCGGAACGGGTTGCGGAAGCCCATGGCGTAGATCTCGGGGCGGGTCTTGGCCGTGCCCGGCTTGAAGAGGTTGCCCTTGGGGATGGTGTAGCCGCCCTTGTCCTTGGGCTTGATGCGCAGGATCTTGCCGCGCAGGTCGTTGGTGCTGCCCGCGGTGCGGGCGGCGTCCAGCATCTGCTTGCCGGGGCGCCAGTCGAGCGGGGCGTAGCCCTGCCAGGCGGGGTCGAGGTTGGGCGGGGTGTCGTCGCCGACACCGAGGTAGAGGGTGCGGTCGGGGCCGAACTCGACGGCGCCGCCGGTGTGGCCGGGTTCGGGGAAGGTGCGGTCGCGGTAGGCGGGGACGTCGAGGAGCCTCTTCTCGCTTGCGAGGTCGAGGGTGTTGTCCGTCTTGACCGTGAAGCGCGAGAGCCGGTTGACGTCGTCGGTGGCCTTGGCGGGCGCGTAGTAGAGGTAGATCCAGCGGTTGGTGGCGAACTTGGGGTCGAGCTCCATGCCGACCAGGCCGTCCTCGCCGCCCGTGTACACGTCGAGCTTGCCCGCGGTGCTCGTGGCGTGGGTCTTCGGGTCGAAGATCTTCACCTCGCCGCTGCGCTGGACGTAGAAGACCTTGCCGTCCTTGGCGACGTCGAGCTCCATGGGGTCGGCGGTGTTGTCGTCGAGTGCGGTCTTCTCGTAGCCGGACCAGACGGTGCCGCCGCAGTCGCCGGGTGCGTTGCCCGCGGCCCATTTGATGCCGCCGAGTACGTGCTCACGGAAGGCGGGCTCGGTGTAGGAGGCCTTGTCGTGGCCCATGGCGGTGGCCCACACCTTGCCGCCCTCGGCGTTGCGGCACCAGGAGATGGGGTGGTCGGCGCCCATCGCGGAGCCGCCCGGGTCGTACGTGGTCTCGTCGGCGGTGACCAGGACGTGGACGTCGCCGCGGGGGTTCTTGTCGAAGTTGTACCACTCCTCCGGGCGCTCCCAGCGCTCCGGGAGGCCCTTGGTGGAGGGGTGGGCGCGGTCGGCGACCTTGGCGGTGCCCTTGAGGACGCCCGGGGAGTGGGCGGGCATGTGGGCACCGGCGTTGATGAGCTCGTCCCACCAGGGGAAGGAGTCCTCGACGCCCATGTCGAGGGTGTTGTGCAGCGCGACGACGCCCTTGCCGCTCTTCACGTACTTCTTCATGGCGTCGCGCTGCGCCTCGGTGTCCCAGACCATGCCGGAGTTCTGCAGCATGATGATGACGTCGAAGTCCTTGAGCTTGGCGTCGTCGAAGACGGTGGCGTCGTCGGTCCGGACGACCTCGAAGTTCTCCGCGGCGGCCTGTTCCTGGACCATTTTCACGCCGACGGGGATGGAGTCGTGGACGTAACCGACGGCCTTGGTGAAGAGCAGGGCGCGGAAGGCGGGGGTCTTGTCGGCCGCCGTGGCTCCGGTGCCGGGCAGGAAGGCCACGGTGAGGAGCAGGGCGGCGGTCAGGGCGACGAACGCTCTTCGTAGGCCTCGGAGACCGGTGATGTCACGAGCATGACAGCTCATGAGCTGGTCCTCTCTATATGGACGGGACAGGACGGGGCGGGGATGCCGGATGCCGGATGCCGGAAGTCTCAGAAGACTCAGAGGGCCGCGAGGGTCCGGCGCAGGAAGCCGAGGCCGTCCGTGGCGAGCGCGTCCTGGCTGCGGGCCAGCGGCCGCCAGACGGACGCGGCGACCGCGATGGCGTCGTTGTGGGCCGTGAACGACTCGACGCACAGGGGGCCCCGGTACTCCGCCGCCCGCAGCGCGGAGAGGAAGCCGGGCCAGTCGAGGTGGTCGGCGCCGGGCGCGCCGCGGTCGTTGGCGCACACCTGGACGTGGGCGATGCGCCCCGCCGCGACGGCCACGGCCTCGGGCAGGGAGTGCTCCTCGATGTTCTGGTGGTACGTGTCCAGGGCGATGCCGATGGCGTCCTCGGGGAGGCCTTCGAGGGCGTCGAGGGTCTGGGCGACGGTGTTGAGCAGGCTCGTCTCGTACCGGTTGAGGGGCTCGACGGCGATGTGTACTCCGGCGCGGGCCGCGTAGGCGACGACCGGGGCGATGTTGGCCCGCCATTCCTCGTACGCGTCCCTGCGCACGGCGTGGTCCATGCGCCAGGTGCGGCCGACCGGCGCGTACACGGGCCCGGCCACCACGGGGGCGCCCACCGCGTGTGCCGCGTCGACGCAGCGGCGGAGGTAGTCCTGGGTGGTGCGGGCGGTGACCGGGTCGGCCCGGACGAGGTTGCGGCCGTCGGACATGACCGCGACGACGGCGGCCGGGGAGATGCCGGTGGCGTCGAGGACCTTGGTGACGGCCGCCGCGTTCCAGTCGTCGGGGTTCTCCAGGGGGAGTTCCGCGCAGTCGAAGCCCCAGTCGGCGAGGCGGGGCAGGGTCGCGGCGAGGGCGTCGGTGGTCACCGGCGAGTGCCAGATCCAGGGGTTGGCGCCCAACTGCCATGTTGGGTCGATGTGTTGAGGCCTGTCCGTCGGTGTCACTTCTCGCCTCCCCAGTCCCCGGGGTAGCCGGGCAGTTTCTGGCAGCCGCACATGGCGTAGTGCAGCGGCGGCATGCCGTCGCGGAGGTACTCGTCGAGGTTGGCCTGCGTGACGGTGGGCTGCGGCAGCTTCCACTCCTTGGGGACCGGCTTGCCGCCCAGGACGCGCAGGGCCGCGATGACCGGCGTACGCCACTGGAAGGTCGGATAGGTGGGGGCGATCGCGGTGAGCTTCTTGTCCTTCCAGGCCTCCAGGAAGTCCTGCTGGTCCTCGCCGGTGATGGGCGGTACGTCGACACCCGCGTCCTCGAAGGCCTCGACGGCGGCGACCGCGGTGGCGCCGGAGTCCATCCACACGCCGTCGATGGAGCCGTGCCGGGAGATGGCGTCGGCGACGATGGACTTGGTCTTGGCGGGGTCGCCGTCGGTGAACTTCACGTCGGCGACGTCGAGTCGACTCCTGTCGAAGGCGAGCTTCGCCGCCGACCAGCGGGTCTCCAGGACGTCGACGCCCGGCGAGATCCGCAGGGCGAGGATCTTGCCCTTGGGCTCGACCTCGTCGACGAGGAAGTCGGCGGCGACCGCGCCGTAGCCGTACCCGCCGATCGGGTTGACGAAGGTGACCGCGCAGTCCGTCTCGACACCGCGGTCGAAGACGATGACGGGCAGCTTGCCGCAGGCCTCCTTCACGGCGGGGGTGAGGGTGGCGGTGGTGTTCGGGGAGACGATGAGGGCGTCGCAGTCCTTGTTCCCCGCGAGCTCCTGGATGTCGGAGATCTGCTTGTCGTCCTTGCCCTGCGCGTCGAGGACGGTGAAGTCGGAGATGTTCCCGTGCAGCTTCACCTCGGCCTTCATGGTCTTGAGGCCGACCTGCCGCCAGGGGTTGAACACCCCCGCGTTGGAGAAGCAGAGGTGGACGCCGCCCTTGCCGTTCTTCTCGTACTGGGCGGTGCTGGTCATCTGCGGTTCGAGCATCTGCTCCCAGGGCTTGCCCGCCGGGCCCCTCGGGGTCTCGCGGGCGAGCGCCAACTGCCTTTTGTACTCGGAGCGTTCGAAGAACTTGGACGGCTTGTCGCCGCCCGTGTCCGTGTCCGTGCTTCCGCTCGCCGCGGCGGGCGCGTCGAGCGGGGTGTCGCTGGAGCACGCGGCGAGCAGGACGCCCGACAGCAGGACGGCGGCCGACGCGAGCATGGGTCTACGGACCGTGCGGGGGTCCATGAGGGGGTTCATGAGGGGGTCCCTCCCGAGGGGTGAGTACGCCGGCGGCGCAGCCGGGACCAGTCGGCGGCGCCGATGCCGACGGCGGCGATGACGATGACGCCCTGGACGGTGGACTCCAGGGCGCCGGACACGCCCCGCAGATTGAGCAGGGTGAACAGGGCCTGCAAGGAGAACGCGCCGGCCATCGCGGCGACGACGCTGCCCCGGCCGCCGCCGAGCACGACGCCGCCGAGGACCACGGCGGTGATCGCCTCGAACTCGTACCCCCGCCCGGCCTGCGCGGACACACCGGAGAAGCCGCCGACGAGGACGGCGGCGAGCGCGGCGGCCACCCCGGACAGGACGAAGGCGATGACGCGCGCCCGGTGCACGCGTACCCCCGACAGGGCGGCGGTGCGTTCACTGTCCCCGGTGGCGAGGAGCGTGCGGCCGAAGTCGGAGCGCATCAGGAGGACCGCGAGGGCGCCCGCGGCCAGACAGGCGACGACGGCCCAGGGCAGCCAGCCCATCGCGGTGCCGCGCCCCAGCTGCCGGAAGTCCTGCGGGAGTCGGCCGTGCGGCGAGCCGCCCGTCCAGTAGAAGACGGCTCCTTCGAGGATCAGCATCATGCCGAGGGTGGTGATGAACGACGGCACGCGCAGCCAGGTGGTGATCAGGCCGTTCACCATTCCGGCGAGGGCTCCCGCGAGCAGCAGTCCGGAGGCGATGAGCGGCCAGGGCGCGTCCGGGAACGAGCCGTACACCTCGGCCGCCGCGACGACCCCGGCGGTCACGATCGCACCCACGGACAGGTCGAACTCGCCGCAGACGATGACCAGGTACTGGCCTGCCGCGAGGATCACGAGGGGCGCCGCCCGTTTGACGAAGGCGAGGAAGCGGTCGGGTTCGTAGAAGCCGATGTCGGTGACGGCGAGGAGGACGAGCAGCGCCGCGAGGAGCGCGTAGACCGGGGCGCCGGTACCCAGGGAGCGGACCACGCGCTGGTACGTCGCGCCGGTCGCCGTGGCCGTGGTCATGCGGGCCTCCTGCTGCCGCGCCGGGCGTAGAGGGCGACGGCGGCGATGATGACGACGCCGCGGACGACGTTCTTGAAGAACGGGTCGACGCCGAGCTGGTTGAAGACGGAGTCGAGGACGGCCAGTACGAGGACGCCGCCGAGGGTGCCGACCACTCCCCCACGGCCGCCCGCGAGCGCCGTACCGCCGAGGACGACGGCGGCGATCGACTCCAGGTCGTAGCGGGCCTCCGTGCCGGCCCAGGGGGCGCCGGAGCCGAGGCGCGCGGCGAGGAACAGGGCGGCGGCGCCCACACACAGCGAGCACAGGACGTGCGCGGCGATGACGGTGCGGCGGGTGCGGACGCCGGAGAGGCGGGCCGCGTGTTCGTCGCCACCGGTGGCGTACAGGTGGTGGCCGAAGCGGGTGCGGCGCGTGATGAGCCAGAGCGCGGCGGCGACGGCGAGGAGCAGGAAGAGGGAGACCGGGAAGGGGCCGACGCGGTCGTAGCCGAGGTGCTGGAAGGAGACGGTGACCTTGCCCGCGGGGCCTGTGTAGTTGTCCTCGATCCAGCCGCGCAGGATGAACGCGGTGCCGAGGGTCGCGATGAAGGCGTTGACCTTGAGTCCGGTGACGATGAGGCCGTTGGCGAGGCCGACGGCGGCCGACAGCGCGAGGACGGCGAGGATCGCGGTGACGACGCCGCCGTCCTCCATGGTGGTGGCGGCGACGAGCGTGCCGAGGCTGATGAGGTAGGCCACCGACAGGTCGAGGGAGCCGGTGAGGATGACGGCGGTCTGGCCGACGGCGACGAGGCCGAGGGCGACGCAGTTCTGGAGGATGCCGACGACGTTGGCGAGGGTGAGGAAGTCACCGCCGCGGGCGGCGACGACGATCCAGCCGAGTGCGGTGACGGCGGCGGCCGCGAGCCAGATGCCGACGGCGGGGTCGGTGAATCGGTTGCGGCGGTGCGGGGCGCTCTCTCTCACGGTGGGCGGCGGCGCGACGGCGGTGCCGGTCATGCGGCTCCTTCCTCTGTGGGTCTGCCGGGCGCCGATGGTTCGGGGTCCGGCGCCGGGCGCGCTGCGGGGTGTCCGGTGGCGAGGCGCATGACGTCCTCCTCGGCGGCGCCCGGCGGGAGTTCACCGGCGATGCGGCCGTCGGCCATGACGAGGATCCGGTCGCTCATGCCGATGAGTTCGGGCAGTTCGGAGGAGACGATGAGAACGGCGAGGCCTTCGCGGGCCAGGTCGCGGACGAGGGTGTGGATGGCGGCTTTGGCGCCGACGTCGACGCCGCGGGTCGGCTCGTCGAAGAGCAGCACGCGGGGCCGTGCGGCGAGCCATTTGGCGATGACGACCTTCTGCTGGTTGCCGCCGGAGAGGTACTGGGTCTGCTGGTCCTCGCCGCGTGCGTGCAGCTGGACCCGCTCCAGGAGCGCGGTCAGTTCGCGGGCGGCGGGCGGCCGGTTCGGGTCGGGGACGGCGCGGGTGACGAGGAGCGCGTTGTCGCGCACGGACTGGCGCAGCGCGAGGCCTTCGGTCTTGCGGTCCTCGGTGACCAGGGCGATGCCGGCGCGGATGGCGCGGCGCGGGGACGTGGGGCGCAGCTCGGTGCCGTCGACGGTCATGGTGCCTTCGGTGAAGGGTGCGGCGCCGAACAGGGCGCGGGCCAGGGAGGTGCGGCCGGATCCCTGGAGCCCCGCGATGCCGGTGACCTCGCCGGCGCGCAGGGTGAGGTCGATGCCCGTCAGTCGGCCGTTGCCGCCGCCGTGCACGCTCAGGCGGACGTCTCCGGGGTCGTCGGGGCGGGCGCGGGGCGGGTAGTAGGCGCTCAGTTCCCGGCCGACCATGGCGCGTACGACCTGGCCGGTGTCGGTCCGCGCGGTGGTTACGGTCGTCACGTGGCGGCCGTCCTTCAGGACCGTGATGCGCTGCGACAGGTCGAAGACCTCGCGCAGGCGGTGCGAGATGTACAGGATGCCGAGGCCGCGCGCCGCGAGGCGGCGTACGAGCGCGTGCAGGAGGCCTGCTTCGTGGTCGGCGAGGGGCGCGGTCGGCTCGTCCATCACCAGCACGCGTACGTCGGAGGCGAGCGCCTTGACGATCTCGACGGTCTGCTGGCGGGCGACGGAGAGATCACGGACGTACGTGCGCGGGGTGATGCCCGGCACGCCGACCTCGTCGAGGAGTGCGGCCGTGCGGGTCTCCATCGTGCGGCGGTCGACGAGGCCGCGGCGGGTGGGTTCGCGGCCGAGGAAGACGTTCTCGGCGACGGTGCGGTGTGCGAGGAGCGCGAACTCCTGGTGGATGATGCCGATTCCGGCGGCCTGCGCCTGCGCGGGGTGCGTGAAGGCGTGTTCCGTGCCGTCGAGCGTGATCGTGCCCTCGTCCGGTACGTGCTCACCGGCGAGGATCTTCATCAGGGTCGACTTTCCCGCGCCGTTCTCGCCGACGAGCGCGTGCACCTCGCCCGCGGCCAGGTCGAGTGAGACCCCGTGCAGCACGCGCACCCCGAGAAAACTCTTGGAGACGCCGTGCATCGTCAGCATCGTGCGGTTCACCTGGCTTGCCTGCATCGCCTGCACCCTCGGCTCCTTCGGCAGCGGTCTGCAGAGCAATGTGGTGAGCGAGCTTTGACCTGTCAAGGGCTCAAGCACGTTTGCCTGTACGGTATTTGACGTTGACTTAGGTCGACGATCGAACAGCATCGGCCTTGTGAGCAGCGAAAGTCGTCCCTAGGGTGGCGGCATGTCTGGAGCGCCGGATCATCTCCCCGCAGCCGTGCCGTCCTCACCCGGTGAGGTGCTCGCCCTGCTGCGCGCCGGTGCCGCGGAGACGCGTGCGGACATCGCCCGCCTGACGGGCCTCGCACGGTCGACGGTCTCGCAGCGCGTGGACGCGCTGATCGCGCACGGCTTCCTCGCGGAGGAGTCCGACGGCGGGTCGACGGGCGGGCGGCCGCCGCGCAGGCTCCGGCTGCGCACCCGCGAGCACGCGGTGGCGGGCGTGGACCTGGGTGCGTCGCACTGCCGGGTGGCGCTCATGGACATCGGAGGCGAGACGCTGGCGCTGCGCGAGGACCCGCTGTCCATCGCGGACGGGCCGCAGGCGGTTCTCGGCCATGTGGAGCGCACGCTGCGCACCCTGCTCAAGGAGTCGGGGCGGGACGCGGGGGGCCTCAAGTCGATCGGTGTCGGCGTGCCGGGGCCCGTCGAGTTCTCCACCGGCCGGCCGGTGGATCCGCCGATCATGCCGGGGTGGCACCAGTTCCCCATCCCCGAGTTCTTCGCCGACCGCTTCGGCCCGCGCGCCCTCGTCGACAACGACGTGAACGTGATGGCGCTGGCCGAGCAGCGCCGCGCGTTTCCGGACACCCGCTACCTCCTCTACATCAAGGTCGGCACGGGCATCGGCTGCGGCATCGTCGCCGACGGCCGCCTGCACCGGGGCGCGCAGGGCAGCGCGGGCGACATCGGGCACATCCGGGTCGGTGACGTGGAGGATCCCTGCCGGTGCGGCAACACGGGCTGCCTGGAGGCGGTCGCGGGCGGCGCGGCGCTCGCCCGCAGACTCTCGGCGCTCGGCCTCGATGCTGCGTCGGGCAGCGATGTCGTACGTCTGGTCAAGTCCGGCAACCGGGACGCCGTGCGCATGGTGCGCGAGGCGGGCCGGGCGGTCGGCGAGGTGCTCGCGGGGCTGGTGAACTTCTTCAACCCGGACACGGTGGTCGTCGGCGGGGCGCTCGCCGCCGTCCACGACCAGCTTCTCGCGGGCGTCCGTGAGGCGGTCTACCGGCGCTCGCATCCGCTGGCCACGCATGTGCTGCGCATCGAGCCGAGCCGTACCGGGGAGAACGCGGCGGCGATCGGCGCGGGGATCCTCGCGGTCGAGCACGCGCTGTCACCGCGGCAGGTGGACCGTGTCCTGGCGGGTGCGGTGCGCTGACGCGCGAAGCCGGGTCGTCGGCGGAACGCACCGCGCCGTCTTCGGACACACTCGCCCCCTCCGCGACGGCGCGATCCGGAAGTGCGGGCGGCAGTATCGGCCAACACCTCCAAATCCCCCTTACCGCACGACACTTGAGACCATAGCGTCGGGGCATGTCCGCAACCGACGCAGAGCAGATCGACCGGGCCAATTCCTCCGACCGCACACCGGCCGTGTTCGTGCACGGCCTGTGGATGCTGGCCGCCAGCTGGGACCACTGGCTGCCGCACTTCGAGGCCGCCGGGTTCGCCCCGGTCGCCCTGACGTGGCCCGGCGAGGCGGCGACGACGACCGAGGCCAGGGAGCGCCCCGAGTCCATCGCGGGCCGGACGGTCGGGCAGGTCGCCGACCATCTGGCGGGGCTCATCGGCACGTTGGAGCGCAAGCCCGTGGTGATCGGGCACTCCGTCGGCGGGCTGCTCACGCAGATCCTCGCGGGCCGCGGCCTCTCGGCGGCGTCGGTGGCGATCAACCCGGCACCGTTCCGCGGCGTCCTCGCGATGCCGCTGTCGACGGTGCGTTCGCTGATCCCGATGATCGCGAACCCCGCCGACCGCAAGCGCGCCAAGCCCCTGACGTACGAGCAGTTCCGCTACGCCTACGCCAGCGCCGTCAGCGAGGAGGAGGCCCGCTCCATCTACGACCGGTACGCCGTGCCCGCCCCGTGCGCACCGCCCATGCAGGCGGCGCTCGCCAACCTCAACCCCCGCACGGAGGTGAAGGTGGACTGCCGCAATCCGCAGCGCGGCCCGCTGCTCGTCATCTCGGGCGGCCGTGACAACGCCATTCCCTGGGCCCTCGCCAGCGGGGCGTACAAGCGGCAGAAGCGCAATCCGGGCGTCACGGAGATCGTCGAGCTGCACGGGCGGGACCATGCGCTGACGCTCGACAGCAGGTGGCAGGAGGTCGCGGACGTCGCGCTCGCGTTCGTACGCCGGTTCGTCTGACGGCGCGCGTTCAGAACCGTCTCAACGCGCCGCCGATCAGGGCCGTCACCGACGCCAGGTGCTCCGGCAGGGGCGGCGAGTCCGTGGTGAGGGCGAGCATGGCGTGCGGCGGGACGGGGATGCGGAGGTTCGCGTACACGGGTGTCGAGTCCTTCAGGTGCAGGTCGGCTCGCGTACAGCCGAGAACCGTCGGGACATGCTTCGCGACGAGCTCTCCGACGGCCTCCGGTGTGGCGGCCGCGGCGAGCGAGGTGACCAGCGCGTGCAGGTGGCCGAGGCGGGCGTGGACGGCCGCCAGGGCCGCGTTGAGTGCGGCGCGGTCCTCGGTCGCACGGAAGCGGAGGATGCGCTCGCGTTCCAGTGCGTTGACACGGTCCTTGAGAGTGAGGAATCGGTCGCCGGGGTCGATGCGGACGGCGCGGAGGTGGACGGCCGGGGCGGGCAGCCACTGTGCCCGTGCGCCGAAGCAGCGGCATCGCAGCCGTACGCCGTCGTAGCCGTGGAGGGTGAGGCCCGCCGGGGTCGGGTGGCCGGTGCGCAGCCACTGCCGGACGAACCGGTCGACGTCATCGGCGGACTCGGACACGAGGGCGCTCAGCGGGCTCTCGTCCTCGACGCCCGGGAGCAGCCGGACGGCTGCCGGGTTGGCGGCAAGGACCCGGCTGTCGGCGGCGACCAGCAGGACGGGTTCCGTGTGCAGGGCGGTGATCTTCCGGAAGAGGCCGAGCGCCTCGTCGCGGATCACGGAAGATCGCCGTAGTACTCACGCCCTGTGCTCGGTTCGGATTCGGATGGTGGGCGAAGGTGCACGACGACGCGGCAGCCAACGTCCCAGCGGGCGATGGTCTTCTCCAGTTCCACGCGGGCGTACCCGAGGTTCTCCGCGGCGATGGTGCCGAAGACGTTGGACGTCATCATGCACATCGAGGGGCGGCCCACGACCTTCTCGCCGAAGGGGCAGACTCTGTTGCCCAGCACGATGCGCTGGTCGTTCTCCTCCACGACGAAGAAGTCACCGCCGACACGCCTCTTGAAGTCGACCATGACCTTGGCGACCTGCCCCCGGTCGAGCCGCTCGACGGAGAGCGCCTTGGCGTACTGGCCGTTGAGGTCGACGCCGATGGTCTGACTGACGAGGCTGACGTATCCGGCGGCTTCCTCGAGACCGACCACGTCCTCCAGGACCCGTGCCAACTCACGGATGAGGCTCCGCATGAACACGTCGCGGTCCAGGGCGATGGGTGCTTCGGACGGTTCCACAGAGCACTCCCTAGCGGAGTAGCCGCTCGGCATGCGGCTCTCACCTTGCGTCACACCATCGTCGCTTGTGGTGACAAGTGCTGTCGACCACTTCCACAGGTAGGACACTTTCGCCCTGCGGGACGCTTCCCATGTGGCCCACTTCACCCCATATGCGGCGAGGGCCCGGAACAACGGGCGGGAGCACGTCGTTCTGGTAGGTGTGGCTGCGGAGGGGACAGTGTCCCCGGGCCTCACCTATAGCCCATGGGGAAGATCGTTCGGCTGAAGCCCCATGGAGCCTTTCGCCGAGAGGCGACCGCCCTCCGCCTGCCACGCCCAACGGCCCCGGCTGGTCTCCCCCGTCCAGCCGGGGCTTTCTCTTGCCCGACTGCCGGGTTGGCCCCGGTCCTGCCGGGGTCAGGGTCAGGGGCGAAGGTGCGCGTCCAGGGCGCGAGTCAGCTCGCCCACCCGTCCACCGCCGCCCGGTGCCGCCGGATAGCGTCCGAGTACGTCGACGACAGCCGGTGTCGCCCGACGGGCCGCCCGCACCACCCCCTCGGCTCCGACGGTCCGATCGTCACCCGCCACGAGCTCGGCCGCGCGCGCCGCGTGGGCGGCAGCCCCCAGGATGTGTTTGACCTGGGTGGCCTTGGCCAGCGGGTGCAGATAGGCGGCTCCTGCCGCGGCCATCGCCGCCCGCGCCACCTCCTGCGCGGCGGGGGTGTCCGCTTCCTTGGCCGCCTTCAGGGCCGCCCAGGCGGTGTCGCGCAGACGCTTGCCGCGCGCACCGCCCCTGGCGAACTCCCGCGCCGCGTCGATCGCTTCCCGGGGGCGCCCGTCGTCCGGCCGGTCGGCCTCGAAGACCGCGAGCACCTCCTCCGCGCAGGCCGCCGCGAACGCCGTGACCTCGCGGAGGTCATGTCTGCTGAGCGCGATGTCCGTCGCCTCGGCCGCTTCCGCTGTTCCGCTCTCCCCTGCCATGCGTCCATCTTCGCGCGCCCGCGCCCGCTTCTCAGCGGCCGGTGGACCCGTCGATCCGCTCGCGCAGGATGTCCGCGTGTCCCGCGTGCCGACCGGTTTCCTCGATCATGTGCACCAGGACCCACCGCATCGACGGCACCGGCCCGCGACGACGGGCGCGCGGCGCCGGGAGGGTCAGGTCCGGGCAGGCGTCGATGATCTCGTTCGCCCGCTCCACGGTCTTCCGGTAGTCGGTGCGCACGCCGTCGACCGTGTCCTCGGGCGACGGCCTGAAGGTCGCCTGCCAGTCGGCGGGCTCCTCGCCGAGTAAATAGAACCGCTCGACGGACGCGAGGTGTTTGAGCAGGCCGAGCAGGCTCGTGCCCGACGGGACCCCGCCCGTGCGCACCTGTGGTTCCGGCACGCCGTCGACCTTGGCCGCGATCGAGTTCCGCAGCTGGTCGAGGACGTTCCGGAGGACTGCCTTCTCGTCGGCGCCGGTGTGCGGGGGTGCGGTGTTCGTACGCATGGAGTCATCCCTCCGTTTCGGTGGCGGGCCGGAGGAGTCCGGCGGTGGACTGGATGAGGAGGACGTTGTCGACGACGGTGGCGGTGTCGCCCCCGGGCCCCGTGGCCCGGCGACTGACCGTCTCCGCCCGCAGGACCGGTCGGCACGCCGGGTCGAGACCCAGGTCGGCGGCGACCTCTTCCGGGGTCGGGTAGTGGACGTCGGGATTCTGGTTCCAGGACCAGGGCGCCGTGGAGCCGTGGTCGACGATCAGGAGGAGTCCACCGGGGCGCAGGGACCGTGCGGCGGCTCGCAGGACGTGGGTGCGGAGCAGCGGGAACGGGGTGTGGAGGTACTGGGCGGAGACGAGGTCGAAGCGCCCTGCCGGGAAGCCTCCGGCGAGGTCGTGCTGTTGCACGGTGATCCGCTCGGCGACGCCGAGCCGGCGTGCGCGTTCCCGCAGCCGCTCGACGGCCGTGCCGGAGATGTCCACGGCGGTGACGTGCCAGCCGCGCCGGGCCAGCCAGACGGCGTCGCCTCCGGCACCGCAGCCCAGGTCCAGGGCGGTGCCGGGGAGCAGGGGCGCGGCGGTCTCGGCGAGCGGCGGGTTGGCGCGGGTGCCCCAGTCGCGGTGGGCGCGGTAGTGGCGCTCCCAGAATTGCTGGGCGGTCTCGGCGGTGTTGTCGGTCATGTTCTTGGTCGTGTTCTCGGTCTCGGTCTCGTTCTCGGTGGAGTCCATTTCGCCAGCTTCGGTAGCGGCGTTTCGTTCCTGCAAGAAAAATTGCGGATCTGCGAAGGGGCCGGCGGGGAGTCCACTGTCAGTGGTGGCTGGGAGGCTGGTCCGCATGGACAGCGACGATGAACAGCTGCTGCGCGGCCGGGTCTACGGCCAGGATCACGAGCGCCCGGGCCCGCGTCCGGGGCAGTCCTATGCGGAGCTGGTGGGCGGCCCGTTGGACGGGCTGCTGCTCGACATCACCGGCTGGACGCGCGAGGAAGTCACCGCGGGTGTCGACCTGCCGACCGAGCTGGGGCGGTTCGGTGCCGGTGGCAGGTCGACGTACCGCCCACGGCCGGGCGGTCCTGCCCGGTTCGAGTGGGCCGGGGACATCAGGTGATGCGAAAAAATCACAGGAAGAGCGGCAGGTCGCCCTGTTAGCCTGATCCGCATGGCACGAGGTATCTGGTCGCAGAAGGTCCGCTCCGCCCGCTGACGGCGGCGCCCTTCTCCCACTGAATCAGCGCTCGCCGTCCCGGTTCCCGCCGGGCGGCCGCTCACCGCTGCCCGGCTCCACTGCGAGCTGCGGAGCACCCCGTGAACCCCACCCCTTCCCACATCCGCGCCGAAGGCGTCACCGTCACCCGCGCGTCCCGACGTGTCCTCGACGACGTCTCGGTCACCGTCTCCGCCCGGTCGCGCATCGCCGTCGTCGGCGAGAACGGCCGGGGCAAGACGACGCTGCTGCACGTCCTCGCCGGGCTGATCACGCCCGAAGAGGGCACCGTGCACCGCGTCGGCACGATCGGACTCGCCCGGCAGGAGCTGTCCGCGCGGGACGGCGAGACCGTCGGCACCCTCACCTCGCGGGCGCTGGCCGCATCGCTCACGGCGCTCGACGCGCTGGACGAGGCGACGCGCGCCATGGCCGACGGCGACCCCGCGGCCGACGACCGCTACACCGCCGCGCTCGACGCCGCCACCCGGCTCGACGCGTGGGACGCCGAACGCCGTGTCGACGTAGCCCTGGAGGCTCTCGGTGCCTGTACGGACCGGGGGCGGGAGTTGTCGACCCTGTCGGTCGGGCAGCGCTACCGGGTACGCCTCGCGTGCCTGCTCGGTGCGCGGCACGACGTCCTGCTCCTCGACGAGCCGACCAACCACCTCGACGCGGGCGGGCTGGATTTCCTGACCCGCAGGCTGCGCGAGCACGACGGCGGCCTCGCCCTCGTCAGCCACGACCGGGCGCTGCTGCGCGACGTCGCGGACCGGTTCCTCGACCTCGATCCGACGCGCGACGGGAGAACCCGCTCGTACGCGGGCGGTTACGACGCCTGGCAGGCGGCCCGGCGCCGTGAGCGCGAGCGCTGGGAGCAGGACCACGAGGAGCAGTTGGAGGAGCACCGGCGGCTGCGGGACGCGGCGGCGCGGGCCCGCGACCGGCTCTCCACGGGCTGGCGTCCGGACAAGGGCACCGGAAAGCACCAGCGCCAGTCCCGCGCCCCCGGCGTCGTACAGGCCCTGAAACGGCAGCAGGACGCCCTGGAGGCGCACCGGATCGACGTGCCGGAGCCGCCGCCGGTGCTGCGGTGGCCGGACCTCGGTGTCCGTCGGGGTGCGGCTCAGCTGCGGGCGCACGGCGTCGCGGTCGAGGGGCAGCTCGCGGGGCCCGTCGACCTCACGCTCGACGGCGGCGACCGGCTGCTCGTGACGGGGCCGAACGGGTCAGGGAAGTCGACACTGCTGGCGGTGCTCGCCGGTGCGATGGCGCCCACGGAGGGATACGTCTCCACGGCTCCTGGAGGCCGGGTCGTGCGGGTGAGTCAGGAGACCGCCCGGCAGGACCCCGCTCTCACCGCCCGTGACGTGTACGCGCGTCACGTGGGGCGGCTGGTGGCCCGCGGGGTGCTCGGCGACGCCGACGTGGTCCCGCTCGGGTCGCTCGGTCTGCTGGACCGCGACGCGTCGCGCACGCCGGTCGGGCGGATGTCGCAGGGGCAGCAGCGGCGCCTTGACCTGGCGTTGGCGCTGTCCGGGCGGCCGGGGGCGATCCTGCTCGACGAGCCGACCAACCATCTGTCGTCCGCGCTCGTCGACGAGTTGACGGACGCGCTCCGTGTCACGAGCGCCGCTGTCGTGGTCGCGACGCACGACCGGCAACTGCTCCGGGACCTCGCGGACTGGCCACGTCTGGAGATCGGAGAGCCCCGAGCAGTAATGGCACACGCGTTCCACTGAGGCATGGTCCAGGGGGTATCCGGGAGAGAGTCACGAGGGCGCGGGCCACCAGGTGACGTCGGCTCCTCGCCCGGGCCCCATTGGTTCAGGCCACTGACGCATCGCAGGCGGTGGGACCGCCGTCTGCGAAAACTTGTCCGCACCTCGCCCTTGACCCATCAGGACCAGCGCTGACATGCGAATCCGCTACCTCTGGGCATGATTGACGGATCGTCGGAGAGCCGGTACCACTGACGCACGCCCGGCCCCGCACGCCCCGTCACGCTTCACCGGCCCAGAAGTCCCAGGAGGCTGCCTTGCGAGGATCCGACACCGCCCGCACGCCGTCCGCGCGCAGACGCACCGTCAGGACGGCGGGCGCCCTCGCGTCGGCCGGCCTGCTGGTTCCGCTGCTCGGCGCGGCCCCGTCGTCGGGCGCACCCCAACAGGACGCCCCGGACCGGTTGCAGGGCGCCTTCGCCGCTGCCGCCGACGCGTACCACGTACCCCAGAGCGTGCTGCTCGGCGTCTCCTACCTGCAGTCGCGCTGGGACGCCCACGGCGGCGCGGCCAGCGTCACCGGTGGCTACGGCCCCATGCACCTCACCGACGCCCGCACCGCCCTGGCCTCG
Source organism: Streptomyces sp. Je 1-369 (assembly GCF_026810505.1). Taxonomy (NCBI): domain Bacteria; kingdom Bacillati; phylum Actinomycetota; class Actinomycetes; order Kitasatosporales; family Streptomycetaceae; genus Streptomyces; species Streptomyces sp. Je 1-369. The sequence continues at coordinate 8,410,689 of NZ_CP101750.1, read as the reverse complement.
GCCCCGCACCACAGCGAGGGCACGGAGGACCCGCGGGGCGACACCTCGCGCCCCGCTCCCCCGCCGAAGGCCGAGGTGCCGGAGGAGTCCGAACTCCCCGCCCGCCTCAAGACGCTGCCCCGCGCCGCCGAGCTGAGCGGCCGGTCCGCCGACGAGCTGCGCACCGACCCGGCGGCGAACGTCGAGGGCGGCGCGGCCCTGCTCGCGGCGGCCCAGCGCAAGCTCGGCAAGCCGCTGAGCAGCGACCCCGCCGACTGGTACGGCGCCGTCGCCCGCTTCTCCGGAGCGGACGACGAGGCGACCGCGGCCACGTACGCCAACGACGTGTTCGCCGTGATCCGTGACGGTGAGCGGCGCACCACGGACGCGGGCCAGCGCGTGACGCTCGCGCCGGAGCCGGGGCTCGCGCCCGACGCGGCGCAGCTGAAGCGCGCGGGCCTGCGCAAGGCACCCACGGGCGGCACGGAGTGCCCGAAGACCGTGGCGTGCGAGTGGATCCCGGCGCCGTACGAGGAGTTCAAGGACCCCAACGGCAATCCGGACTACGGCAACCACGACCTGTCGGACCGGCCGAAGAGCCAGAGCATCGACACGATCGTCATCCACGACACCGAAGGCAGGTGGGAGGGCGTCCTGAAGATGGTGCAGGACCCGACCTACGTGTCGTGGCAGTACACCCTGCGTTCCACCGACGGCCACATCGCCCAGCACGTGAAGGCCAAGGACGTCGCCTGGCACGCGGGCAACTGGTACGTGAACTCCAAGTCGATCGGCCTGGAGCACGAGGGCTTCCTCACCGCGCCCGACACCTGGTACACGGAGGCGATGTACCGCACGTCGGCGCGGCTGGTGAAGTACCTGGCGAAGAAGTACGACATCCCGCTGGACCGGCAGCACATCCTCGGCCACGACAACGTCCAGGGCACGGTGACGTCGTCGATCCCGGGCATGCACACGGACCCGGGTCCTTACTGGGACTGGCAGCACTACTTCACGCTGCTCGGCAAGCCGTTCCACCGCACGGCGGGCACGGGCGGCGGCGTGGTGACGGTGGCCCCCGAGTACGCCAAGAACCGCCCGGAGTACACGGGTTGCGTCAAGCCCGGCGAGACGTGCGTGCCGCACGGTTCGGCGGCGGTGCGCGTCCACACGGAGCCGCGTGACGACGCGCCGCTGATCAAGGACATCGGCAAGCGCCCCGGCGGCCAGGCGTCCACGATCGACGTGAACGACACGGGCGCGCGGCTCTCCACCGGCCAGCAGTACGCGGTCGCCGAGCGCAAGGGCGACTGGACGGCCGTCTGGTACCTCGGCCAGAAGGCCTGGTTCAAGAACCCGAAGAAGCAGCCCACGGCGGTCGACGCGGCGGGCCTCGTGGTCACGCCGAAGGCCGGGGCGAGCGAGGTCCCGGTGTACGGGCGCGCCTACCCCGAGAAGGAGGCCTACCCGGCCGGTGTGCCGGTGCAGACCGTCTCGCCGCTGCCGTACAAGATCCTCGCGGGTCAGAAGTACGTGGTCGGTGACAAGGTGCCGGGCGAGTACTTCTACTCCCCGACGTTCGACACCGCCCCCCACAAGGTGGTCCGCGGCAAGGACATGTACTACGTGATCCAGTACGGGCACCGGGTCGGCTACGTGCGGGCGGCCGACGTCCAGGTGGCGCGGTCGGGCAAGTAACCGCGCCGCGACCGGTCGGGGCCGGGGCCGCGTGAGGGCGGTCCCGGACCCGTCGTACGATCTGGAGCGGTCTCGTAGCGCGGGCGGGGAACTCCGGAGGTGCACAGGTGGGCGAGCAGGCGAGCAATCAGGTGCGGTCGCGTGTCTCGGCGTACGCCGTCGCCACCGTGCGGGACGAGCTCCTCCTGACGCGGCTCTCGGCCGCCTCCCCGGTGTTCGAGCCCGGCCTCTGGCATCTGCCCGGCGGCGGTGTCGACCCGGGCGAGCAGCCGGAGGAGGCGCTCGCGCGCGAGCTGCACGAGGAGACGGGCCTCGAACTCGTCGGCGCGCGTCTCGTGGACGCGCGGACGTACTCGGCGCGCAGGCTCGGCGTGAGCTGGCACCTGGTGGGGCTCTTCTACGTGGTCGAGCTCGCCCCCGGTGCCATCAGGGCCGAGGAGGCGGACGGCTCCACGTCGGACGTCGCCTGGCTGCCCCTGTCCGGCCTGGACGAGTCGGTGCTGTCCCCGGCCGCGGTCGACGGGCTCGGGATGATCGGCGCCCGGGTCTGACCGGTCGGCCTCGTGCAGGTGCCTGCGGGCCTGGTCGCTGATGGCCAGGAGGAGCGCGACGATCAGCCAGTTGGCCACCATCGACGAGCCGCCCTGGGCGAGGAACGGCAGCGCCTTGCCGGTGAACGGCATCAGGCCGGTCACTCCCGCCACGATGATGAACACCTGGAACGCGAGCACCAGGGACAGGCCCGCGGCCAGCAGCTTCCCGAACGGATTGCCGCAGGTGACGGCCGTGCGGAAGCCGCGCGCGACGAGCAGGGTGTAGAGCAGCAGCACCGCCATCACCCCGGCCAGGCCGAGCTCTTCGCCGACGGTGGTGAGGATGAAGTCGCTGCGCCCTGCGAAGCCGATGAGTTCCGGATGCCCCTGCCCGAGGCCGCTGCCCGTGACACCGCCGCTGCCGAAGCTGAACAGCGCCTCCGCGGCCTGGCCCGAGATCAGGCCCGGCGGGCGCTGATCGGCCGGCAGATAGATGTCGAAGGGGTGCAGCCAGGCCATGACGCGGCCCTTGACGTGCGGCTCGGTGGCGCCGACCGCGACGGCCCCCGCCAGGGTCATGGCGACGCCGCACGCCACCCAGTTGGTGCGTTCGGTCGCGATGTAGAGCATGGCGACGAAGACGCCGAAGAACAGCAGTGACGTACCCAGGTCGCGTTCGAAGACCAGCACCAGCAGGCTCAACAGCCACACCGCGGCGATCGGTCCGATCTGCCTGCCGTACGGCAGCGTCATGCCGAGCATCCTGCGGCCGGTGCAGGACAGGGCGTCGCGGTTGAGCACCAGGAAGCCCGCGAAGAACACCACGATGCTGACCTTCGCGAACTCGCCCGGCTGGAACGAGAGCGGGCCGAGGTGGACCCAGCGCTTGGCGCCGTACGTGTCCCCCGGGAAGAACGCGGGCGCCATCAGCAGGACCATGGACGCCGCCATGGTGACGTAGAGATAGCGCTGCAACTGCCGGTAGTCCCGCAGCGCCCACAGCACGACGATCGTGGCGGCCACCGCGAGGACGGTCCACACGAGCTGGCCGCCGCTCGCGGGGGCCGAGTGGAAACGCGCGGCGTAGGCCGGGTCCAGACGCTGGATCAGGACCAGGCCGAGGCCGGTGAGGAGGAACGCGAGCGGCAGGATCAGCGGGTCGGCGTGCGGTGCGAATCTGCGGACGGCCAGGTGGGCGGCGGTGGCCAGGCAGAGCTGCGAGACGGCGAAGTGGGTGAGGTGGGCGGGCAGGCCGCCGGTCATGGCGAGGCCGGCGGACGCGTAGCCGTAGACGATGACGGCGAGGGCGAAAGCGAGCAGCAACGCCTCAGTGCGGCGGGCGTCGAGGGCGCGAGGGCCTGCGTCGCGGGCGTTCAGTCCACGCACGGCACACCTCCTCCGGCGACCTTCGGGGAGTGGTCCCCGGAGTGGCTTCCGGAGGTGTCCTCGGACTTCTTCCCACCCTTGTCACCGGTCCCCTTCCCGGCTTCCCGCACCCGTTTGCGCACCAGGTCGCGGTCGACGATGTTCACGTCCTCGCCGTTGTGCTCGGCGAAGCTCTCCACCGGCAGGGTCGTGAACTCCACCTTTCCGCCGGTGAGGTTCTTGGCCTGCCGGACGAAGGAGAAGACGCCCCAGCCCTTGTCGAGGACGACGTTGTCCTTGGCGACGTTCTTCAGGTCGAGCAGGCGGGCGGGGTTGGTGAGGGTGCCGACGCTGTTCACCTGGTGCAGGGCGGAGGCGAGGAACGCCTGCTGGCGGCGGGTGCGGTCCAGGTCGCCACGGTGCAGGCCGTGCCGCTGGCGTACGAAGGCGAGTGCCTGCTGTCCGTCGAGTTCCTGCTTGCCCGCGGGGAAGTCGGCGCCCGAGTAGCGGTCCTTGACCGGGTGGTTGAGGCAGACCTCGACGCCGTCGAGCGCGTCGGCCAGGCGGTAGAAGCCGGAGAGGCTGACCTCGGCGAAGTGGTCGATGGGGACGCCCAGGAAGTCGCGCACGGTCCGGATCTGGGACTGGCGGCCCGCCTCCCGGCCCTCGTGCTCCAGCTGGTGCCCGTCCGTGACGCCCTCGCGGCGCAGTTTCTCCTCCTCCGCCGCCTTCGCGAGCCCGTACGCCTTCTTGATCTTGTCCTTGCCGTACCCCGGTATGTCGACGAGGTCGTCGCGCGGGATGGAGAAGCCCTTGGCCTTGCCGCCGTCGGCCGGGACGTGCAGCAGGATCAGCGTGTTGGCGTTGTAGCCGCCGATGTCGGAGCTCCCGGCGTGCAGTTTCTTCAGCACGTCCTCGGGCAGGTCGTCCCCGTTCTGGTCCTTCCGCGTGTCGAGGCCCATCAGCAGGATGTTCGTCGAGCCGTCCTTCGACTTGGGTGCGTCGGTGCCGAGAGCGGCCGAGGAGCCGATGCTGTCGATCTCGCGGTACAGGTACCAGGCCGCGGCGCCGCCGCAGAGCACCAGGACACCGGTGAGGGCCAGCAGCGTGCGGCCGAGCCGGGCCCGGCGGGAGAGGCGACGCGCGCGATGTCGTCGGGAGCGGGGGCTGACGGCTCGGTGCTGGGGCATGGGGACGATCCTGAACGTCCGTTCCTGAGCGGATCCTGAGGAATCGGAAGGGGTCTTCAGGAACGGGGTGGAGCGTGCGTGTCAGCCGTCGGGAGCCGCAGGGCCAGGCGTGCGCCGCGCTCGCTCGGCTCCACCCGCAGGCTCCCGCCGTGGGCGCGGGCGATCTCACGAGCGATCGCGAGGCCGAGGCCGGTGCCGCCGCTGGCCCGGTCGCGGTCCGCCTCCAGCCGGGTGAACCGGTCGAAGACCTCCTCCGTCGCCTCGGGCGGGATGCCGGGCCCGTCATCGGTCACTTCGAGCAGAGCCCTGCCGGTGGCCCGGTCGGTCGCGGTGCTGACGCGCACCTCGGAGTCGGCGAACCGCTGGGCGTTGTCCAGGAGGTTCGCGAGCAGCCGCTCCAGCTGTCCTGGATCGGCGCGTACGAGGACCGGATCGTCGTCCGGTACGAGGAGCAGCGGCACCCGTGCCGAACGGCGCCGGGCGATCAGCTCGGCCGCGAGCAGCGACAGGTCGACGAGCTCCACGTTCGGCGGCTGCTGCGCGTCGAGCCGGGCGAGGAGCAGGAGGTCGGCAGCGATCCGCTCCAGTCGTACGGTCGAGTCGAGGGCCTGGGCGAGTGAGGCCGCGGTGTCGGGGCCGGGCTTGTTGAGGAGGGCCAGTTCGAGTTCGGCGCGGGCCGCGGCGATGGGGTTGCGCAGCTCGTGCGAGGCGTCGGCGACGAACTGGCGCTGCCGGGTGACGGAGTGCTCGAGCCGTTCCAGGGTGTCGTTGACGGTCTCTGCGAGCCGGGTGATCTCGTCCTGGCCGCCCGGCGCGGGCACGCGGCGGCTGAGCCGGTCCGCGGAGACGGCGACGAGCTCTCTGCGCATGGACTCGACGGGCCGCAGCGCGGCACCGGTCACCGACCAGGCGATGAGTCCGGTGAGCAGGACGACCAGCGGGCCGCCGACGAGGACGGTGACGCCGAGGGCCCGCTCGGCGTCGGCCACGGCGTCGAGGACGGTCAGCGCGTAGACGTAGAGGTCGCCGTCACCGTTCGGCGAAGGGGTGCGGACGACCGCGACGACACTGGTGTGGCTGGCCAGCGCGGGCGCGGCGGCGAAGTCCCGTACCGCGGAGTCCTCGCCGCGGCCGGGGCGGAACCCCGCGAGGACGGCGGCGCGGGCGGCGGGGCGCGGGGCGGTGCTGGCGAGCGGGCGCCCCTGGTCGTCCAGGACGAGTACGGCGTCCACGCCGCCGTCGGGCTCCGGCATGTCGCCGTGCGGGCGGCCCTGCTCGGCGGCGATGTCCGCGGCGGCCTGCCGGGCGGCGAGTTCGGTGCGGGCGCCCGCGTTGTCGATCAGGTTGCCGCGCAGGGTGACGTACAGCCAGCCGCCGCCGATGGAGAGGGCCACGACCATGATGAGGACGGCCGCGGCGGTGGCCCGGCCTCGGAGGGTGCGGGGGATGCGGGGGCGGAGGCCGCGGGGTCGACGGGGCCCCCGGGCCGCACGGGTTCTGTCAGGGGGCATCGGGAGCCAGCCGGTAGCCGATGCCGCGCACCGTGCGGATGGTGTGCCTGCCGAAGGGTGCGTCGACCTTCTTGCGCAGCGAGCTGACGTACACCTCGACGATGTTGGGGTCGAGGTCGGACGGCGAGTCCCACACCTCGTCGAGGATGTCCTGCTTGGAGACCGTGCCGCCGTCCACGGCCAGCAGACAGCCGAGCACCTCGACCTCACGCGCGGTCAGCTCGATCGTCTGCTCGCCGCGCTTGCAGAGCCGGGCGACGACGTCGAGGGTGAGGTCGCCGACCTGGAGGGTGGCGGGGCGCTCGCGTCCGGCGCGGCGGCCGAGGGCGCGCAGCCTGGCGAGGAGCACGACGAGGGAGAACGGCTTGGTCAGGTAGTCGTCCGCGCCCGCGTCGAGGCCATCGGCCTCGTCGTACTCGCTGTCCTTGGCGGTGAGGATCAGGACGAGGGCGTGCTCGTCGTGGCTGCGCAGCCTGCGGCAGACCTCCAGGCCGCTGAGCCCCGGCAGCATCAGATCGAGCACGACCACGTCGTAGCCGCCGGTCAGGGCCAGCTCAAGGCCGGTGTGCCCGTCGTGGGCGACGTCCACCCAGTGGCCGTCCGAGGAGATGGCCCGGCGCAGGGTGTCGGCGAGTGCGTGCTCGTCTTCGATGACCAGGATCTTCACGGTGCAAATATCACATATCCGAAGAAGGGGAAGCTGAAGAGGCGTTCAGGTCGCTCAGGTTCTCTTCAGCGGCGTGGCGGGATCCTTTGGGGACCGGTGCGAGAAACGCGCTGCCCGAAGAGGTGAGGAGGTGGTCGTTGTGCTCTACGGCGACCCTCCCAGTCGCGTGTCCCGCTGCTCCATGCGTGCCGTCACCGCTGGACCGCAGCGGCGGACCGCCGTCTGACGCACACCGTCACGGCGGGCTTTCCCCTCCCCTTCCCCCGGGCCCTTCCGCGCGCGGTGCCCTCCGCGGCATGCCGCCGTACCGCCGTGCCGCCGTACCGCCGTGCCGTCACGCCGTCGCGCTGTCGTGCCCGCAGAACACATTCGGGTTCCCCATGTCCAAGCTCCGTCAGTTCCCCTCCCGCGGCGCCGTGCGCGTCGCCCGTATGCGCCCCGTGGACCTCCTCGTGCTGCTCGGGGTCGTCGCGCTCTTCTACGTCGTGGCGCGGGTCGGCGCCTCGACCGACCAGCCCTACGACGTCGACGAGCCCCCGGTCGTCTCCACCGATCCGGGCGAGCTGCCCTACTACGCGGCACGCTCCCTGCTGCGGATGTTCGCCGGGCTCGTGCCCGCCGTGCTCTTCACCTTCGTCTTCGGCACGTGGGCGGCCCGCTCGCGGCGCGCGGCGAAGGTGATCGTGCCGGCCATCGACATCCTGCAGTCGGTGCCGGTCCTGACCTTCCTCAGCATCACCGTCACCGGTTTCATCGCACTGTTCCCCGGCTCCACCCTGGGGCTCGAACTCGCCTCCGTCTTCGCCGTGTTCACCGCACTGGTGTGGAACATGGCGATGGCCTTCTACCAGTCCCTCATCACCCAGTCCAAGGAGCTGGACGAGGCGGCACGGCTGATGCGCCTCACCCGCTGGCAGCGGTTCTGGAAGGTGGACGTGCCCAGCGGCATGATCGCCCAGGTCTGGAACGGCATGATCAGCTTCGGGGCCGCGTGGTTCGCGCTCTCGGCCTCCGAGACGATCAGCGTCAACGGCAGCGACAACGGGCTGCCGGGCGTGGGCTCCTACGTCGCGCAGGCCCTGGACAACGGCGAGGGCACGCGGGTCACGCTCGCCATCGTCGTCATGATCGCGATGGTCGTGTCCGTGAACTTCTTCTTCTGGCGGCCGATCACCGCCTGGGCGGAGCGGTTCCGCACCGAGGACTGCGAGCTCGCCGAGCAGCCCCGCAGCTGGTTCCTCACCCTCCTGCGCCGCTCCACGGTGCCGTCGCTGCTCGGCCGCACGGCGCGTCCGGCCGGTGAGCGGCTCGACCGTGCGATGCGTGTCCTCGGCACGAGCCCGGGGCGGCTGCACCACGATCCGGTCCGCCGCAGGCGCGCCGACATCGCCTTCTACGTGCTGTACACCGCCGCGGTCGCGGCGATCCTCTGGCAGGCCTGCACGTACATCCTGGACAACGTCCCGGTGGGCGAGATCGGGCACGCGGCGTGGCTCGCGCTGGTCACGTACGGCCGCGTGATGATCCTCGTGGTGTTCTCCACGCTCGTCTGGGTACCGATCGGTGCCTGGATCGGCATGAACCCGAAGGTCAACCGGATCGCCCAGCCGGTCGTGCAGGTCCTTGCCTCGTTCCCGTCCAACTTCCTCTTCCCGCTCGCCGTCGTGGTGCTCGGCGCCTCGGGCATCTCGCTGAACTGGGGTGCCGTCGCGCTGATGGCGCTCGGTGCCCAGTGGTACGTCCTGTTCAACGTGATCGCCGGCGCCAGCTCCATCCCCGGCGATCTGCGCGAGGCCTCCGACGACCTGGGGCTGCGTGGCCGGCTGCGCTGGAAGAAGCTCATCCTGCCCGCCGTCCTCCCGTCGTACACGACCGGTGCGCTGGCCGCGTCCGGCGGCGCCTGGAACGCCTCGATCCCCGGCGAACTCGTCAGCTACGGCACGACGACGCTCACCGCCGTCGGCATCGGCGCCTACATCACGCAGGCCACGGATTCGGGGGACTTCGCCCGCAACTTCCTGGGTGCCGTCCTGATGAGCGTCTACGTCGTCATCATCAACCGGCTGCTGTGGCGGCGTCTGTACCGGTTCGCGCAGAAGCGGTGCGCGCTGTGACGGCGCACCGTCACAGGTACCGGGCCCGAGCGCACCGGGTGCGCACGCGGCGTCGCTGCCACCTCCACCACCCCACCACCCCGTCGCCGAGGAGCGATTCCATGAACAACACCTCAGCCGTCGCCGTCGCGGACCCCACGGTCATCACCGTCCGCGGCCTGCACAAGCACTTCGCCTCCCCCACCGGCGGTGTGCTGCCGGTCCTCCAGGACATCGACCTGACCGTGCGCGAGGGCGAGATCGTCGCGCTCCTGGGCAAGTCCGGTTCCGGCAAGTCGACGCTGCTGCGCCACATCGCGGGCCTCCTCGCCCCGTCCGCCGGCACGGTCCACTACCGGGGCAGGCGGGTGAACGGCCCGAACCCGGGCACGGCCATGCTCTTCCAGTCGTTCGCCCTCATGCCGTGGCTCACGGTGCAGCAGAACGTCGAACTCGGCCTCCAGGCGCAGGGCGTCGAGCCGATCGCGCGCCGGGAGCGGGCCCTTGCGGCCATCGACATGGTCGGCCTCGACGGCTTCGAGAACGCCTACCCGAAGGAGCTCTCCGGCGGTATGCGCCAGCGGGTCGGCTTCGCTCGTGCCCTGGTCGTCGAGCCGGACGTGCTGCTGATGGACGAGCCGTTCTCCGCCCTCGACGTACTGACCGCGCAGACCCTGCGCAACGAACTCGTCGAACTGCTCACCCGTCCCGAAAGCCCCACCTGTACCGCCCTCCTGGTCACCCACTCCATCGAGGAGGCCGTCCAGCTCGCCGACCGCATCCTGATACTCGGCACCGACCCCGGCACCATCGAGGTCGAGCTGCGGGTGGACCTCCCGCGCCCCCGCAACCGCCGTACCCGCGGCTTCGAGGCGCTCATCGAGGACGCGTACGAATGCCTGACCGGCGAGCGGGCCGAACTCCCGCCCGCCCTCGGCACGCACGACCCGCTCCGGGCCGCCTCTCCCCTGCCGCACGCCGACGTGGAGCAGCTCACCGGGCTCCTTGAGGAGCTCGACAGCCGGGGCGGCGCCGTGGACCTCCCCTCTCTGGCGGACGCGCTGAACTACGAGGTCGACGACCTGATGCCGTTGGTGGAGGCGGCGGTGACGCTCGCCTACGCCCGGATCCGGGCCGGTGAGCTGCGGCTCACCACCACCGGCAGCGGCTTCGCCTGCGCCGACATCCTCACCCGCAAGCATCTCTTCGCCGCCGCCGTGCTCGCCAACGTCCCGCTCATCGCCACCATTCGTACGCTCCTCATGGCGTCCGGCAGCGGGCGCCTTCGGGAGCACCACGTCACGGAACGGCTGCGCGCGAGCTCCTCGGACCGCGCCTCGCGGCAGCAGCTCAACACCGCCATCACGTGGGGCCGTTACGCCGAACTCTTCGAGTACGACGCCCGTGACCGCGTCCTGCTGCTGCCGCGCGAGGACCAGGTGGCGGGGGACGAGCGATGACGTCGCGCGAGTCCCTGCGGGCCGCCGCCGCCCTGGTCGCGGTCGCCGCCGTCCTGCTGGCCGCGGTGTCCACCGCGGCTCCCGGGGCGGCCCGGCTGCTCTGCGGTGTGCTGCTCGGCGCCTCGGTCACGGCGGTGGCGTTCGCCCTGGTGGGCTGGGGTGTGGCTGGGCGAGGCGTGACCGGGCGGGGCGCCCGCGGTGGCGACTTCTGAGAGGGGACGGTGCCGACGATGCGTATCGCCCTCCCCGCCGTCCTCCTCACGGCGCTCCTGGTCTTCCCCGGCGTGCTGCCCAACACGCCGGGGCACCTGGGGAGTCTGGTGGAGACCGCGCTGCCGTGGTTCGGCCTCGGCATTCCGCTCCTGCTGGCGGCGGCAGCGGTGCGCCGCTCGCTCAAGGGGCTCGCCTTCGCCCTGGTCCCGACGGTCGCCTGGGCCGCCCTGTTCGGTCCGGGCCTCGTCTCCTTGCCCCAACCGAGCCCCGGCCGTACCGACTTCCAGGTCCTCACCCTCAACGTCGGCGGCGACCGCACCGCGCCACGCGACGTCGCCCGCGACATCCTCGCCGCCGACGCCGACGTGGTGGCCTTGGAGAAGGTGCCGAACGGCGCCATGAAGACGTACGAGCAGGAGCTCCACGCCATCTACCCGCACCGCGCGACGGGCGACACGCTCGGTCTGTGGTCCCGGTATCCGCTGCACGGAGTCGAGAAGCTCGACCTGGGCGGTGCCTGGCCGCACGCGGTACGGGCCGTGGCCCGCACGCCCGTCGGCGACACGGCGGTGTACGCGGTGCGGCTGCCGTCCGTACGGGTCACCGTCCGCGAAGGCTTCGCCGTGCGGCGGCGCGACGCGAGCGCGGCCCGGCTGGCCGAGCGGGTCGCCCGGGATCCGGCGCGGCGCGTGGTGGTCCTCGGCGACCTCAACGGCAGTCTGCGGGACCGGGGCCTGGCCCCGCTGACCCACAGGCTGCGCCCCGCGGGTGGCGGGTCGGGCCACGGCCCGGGTTTCACCTGGCCCGCCGCGTTCCCCGTCGTCCGTCTCGACCACGTCCTGCTGCGCGGCCTCACGCCGACGGGGACGACGGTCCTTCCGGACCTGGGCAGCGACCACCGGCCGGTCCTCACCGGGCTGCGGTCCTTCCGGTGAGCGCCCACGGAGTCGCCAGGACCAGAGGGCCAAAGGCCCCCGCTTTGAGGACCTTCGCCAGGTCGATCGGCGGTGTCGAACTGTGACGATCAAGGTGTACGCAAAGATCATCCGTCACCGTGAGAACGTGCGAAAGGGTGCCCCGATGACCCCGATGACCTCCCTCTCGGACTCGGACGATCCACTCGTCCACGGCTTCCTGCCTCAGCGGCTTCCCGCGCCTCACCTCTCCGGAGGCTGGACGGATCTGGACGCGCTGGCCCACGCGGCCGCCGCCGCGCCGAGCCGGGAGGAGGCCCGCCTTCTCGTGGAGGAGGCCTGCCGGTCGACCGAGCTGCCGCTGTTGCGTCATCGTGTCGCCCGTCTTTCGGAGCATCGGGCGAGAGCGGCCGCGATGCGTCTTGCGGTGATCGTGGCGGCCTGCGGGTGGACCGACCTCGACCCGTCCTCGGCCGGGGCCGGGCGCGTGGCGAACGAGCGGTTCCTCGCCCTGTGGACGTCCCTCGCGCACCGCAGTGACCACTCCCGGCTCGTCGGACTTCCCATGCTGGCGCTCTTCAACTGGGCACCGCTGCGCAAGCCGGGACGCGCCCTGCCGGTCGACCAGCTGGCCCGTACCGAATCCCTCGTGCCGATCGTGCGCTGGTCGGCCAGGGGTGAGCCGCTGTCCCGCCTGGACCGGCTGATGCTGGCCACCGTGCGCCTGGAGGCCCACGGCGTCTGGCTGTGCCGGCTCGCCGAGACGCTGGCGGGCCGGTCCCCCGGCGACCGGTCCGTCTCCGTGGCGCTGTGCCGCATGACCCGCGTCCAGCACGCGCTGCACGGTCAACTGCGGTCGGCCGCCGTGAAGTTGAACCTGGCGCCCGCGTCCGGGCAGCAGTGCGCGGTGCTCGCCTCGCTGGCCGGGAAGGAGGCGCTGGAACCGCCGGTGCTGCTCGCCGCCGACGCCGTCCTCGGCATGGGCGGCCCCCTGGGTGTCGGCAGCCGGTACCAGCAGCGTCGGCACCTCGCCGCCCGGCACCGCGCCTGGCTGTCCACCCTGGACCGCCGCAGCACGGCCGTCAGAACCCTCGCGCACCGGCGCGGACCGGACGCGGACGCCTACCGCGACGCCCAGGAGTCCCTGGTCGCGCTGCGCTGCGCGTACGCGGAACTGGTCCGGATCGCCGCGCAGCCCGCCGCGACAGGCTGCGCGGGACCGGCGCACCGCGTCGTCGGTGACATGCGGCGGAACGGGATGACCGTCGACGGCGCGGCCTGACCGACGGGCCACGCGCCCGCCTCCGCGGGAGGTCCAGGGTCAGCCGCCGAAGACGTAACGCTTGCCCGCACGCACCTTCAGCGTCCTCGCGCCGCCGCTGAACAGCCCACTGCGCAGGGAGAGTTCGCGCGTACGCGAGGCAAGCAGCACAACACGCGTGGCGCGGCCCGACGCCCAGTCGATGCCGATCGTCGCGCCGCCGCGGGCCCGCAGGCCGCGCACCGAACCGTCGGGCCAGCCGGACGGCAGTGCGGGCAATATCTCGATCACGCCGTGCTGGCTCTGCAGCAGCATCTCGACGACGCCCGACGTCGCGCCGAAGTTGCCGTCGATCTGGAACGGCGGGTGGGTGTCCCAGAGGTTGGGAAGCGTCGAGGACTTCAGCTGTTCGCGGAGCATCTTGTGCGCGTGGTCGCCGTCCAGGAGCCGCGCCCAGAAGTTGATTTTCCAGGCCTTGGACCAGCCGGTGCCGCCGTCGCCCCGCGCGGTGAGGGAGACCTTCGCCGCCTCGGCCCACTTGCTGCCGGGTTCGATGTGGCGGCCGGGGTGCAGGGCGTAGAGGTGGGAGACGTGCCGGTGGCCGTCCGTACGGTCGTCCAAGTCGGCCTTCCACTCCTGGAGTTGTCCCCAGGAGCCGATGCGCAGTCCGGGGTCCAGTGCACCCAGGGTCTTCTGCAGCTCGGCGCGGAAGGCCGGTGAGTCCCCCAGGACGCGGGCCGCCTCCAGGGTGTTGGTGAACAGGTCGTGGACGATCTGCTGGGCCATCGCGGCGCCCGCGGTGAAGTCGCCGTGCTCGGGCGAGTAGCTGGGCGTCACGATCAGGGTGCCGTCGCGCGGGTCGGTGCGCAGGTTGTCGAGCCAGAACTCGACGGCCTCCTTCATCGCCGGGTAGGCGGTGGTGCGCAGGTAGTCCGTGGAGCCGCCGAAGCGGTAGTGCTCGTAGAGCTGCGCAGTGAGCCAGGCCGCGGCTTCGGGGAACCAGAACGCGGTCGACCAGTCGTGGACGCCGGTGAAGCCGTAGGGGTTGGTCTCGTTGTGCACGACCCAGCCGCGGCTGCCGAACATCTCTTTCGCCGTACGTCGCCCGGGAGCGCGCAGCGCCTCGACGAAACGGTCGTACGGGGCGGTCGTCTCGGGCAGGTTCGCGGCCTCGGCGAGCCAGTAGTTCATCTGCAGGTTGATGTTGGTGTGGTAGTCGGCGGACCAGGGCGGTGTGGTGCTGTTGTTCCAGACTCCCTGCAAGTTGGCGGGGAGCGATCCGGCGCGTGAGGAGGCGATGAGGAGGTAGCGGCCGTACTGGAAGAACAGCGCCTCCAGCGCCCGGTCGGCCGCCCGGCCCGCGGTGGTGTCCGTCCCCGTCCCGTACTGCTTGAGCAGCCGGTCCGTGGGCAGGTCGGCGGGGAGTGCCTGGCCGATGTCGAGCGTGACGCGGCCGAACAGGGCGCGGTGGTCGCGCAGATGGCGGGCGCGCAGCGTTCCGTGGCCCGCCGCGACGGCTCTGTCGACGGTGCGGGTGACGGTGGCGTGCGGATCGGTGCCGCGGTAGCCGGGGTAGGTGTCGGCGTAGTCGGTGCCCGCGGCGAGGACGAACCACACGTGGTCGGCGCCGGTCACGGTGATGCTGCCGTCGTCGTGCGCGGTGCGCGTGCCGCCCTGGTGCCGGATGCGGAGCTGGGCCTCGAACTTCAGGGCGTTGTCGGCGAGTTCACCGCGTACGGTGAGCCGGTCGCCGGTCGCCTTCGCGGTGCGGTCGGCGCGGGGCGAGGTGTACCGGAAGGTGCAGGTGAACTGGGCGGGGCGGTCGGCGGAGAGTCGGCCGACGATCACTCCATCAGGGTACGAGGCGAAGAACTCCCTTTCGTGCCGCACCTGTTCCCTGCGGTACGTGACGGTCGCGAGAGCCTGCCCGAGGTCGAGGGCGCGGCGATACGTGGCGTCGGGCGCGTCGGGAGCGCCGGGGACGTCGACGTGGAGGTCACCGAAGGTCTGGTGGGCGCCGTAGCCGCGCCGGGGCTGGCCGAGGTCGGCCGCGACGTCGTCCGGGTTCAGTCTGCCCTTCGCGTCGAGCTCGTCGCGCACGGCGTCGAGGGCGCCGGGCCGGGGCGCGCGCCAGTTGCCCGAGTCGTAGCCCTCCCGGGAGCCGGGGCCGCCGGTCCACAGGGTCTTCTCGTTGAACTGGAGTCGCTCGGAGGCGAGCGTGCCGAAGACCATGGCGCCGAGGGCGCCGTTGCCGATGGGGAGGGCCTCGCGCTCCCAGTCGGCGGCGGGGGCGGCGTACCAGAGCAGCGATTCATCGGAGGTGTCCGGCTCCGACTTCCCGTCCTCCTCGGCCCGCTCCGTGGCGGCCGAAGCCGTCGGGGCGCCGCCGAGAGCGACGCCACCCGCTGTCAGAGCGGCCGCTCCGCCGACGGCGGACTTCATGGTTGTCCTTCGCGTGATCCCCTGAGTCATGACCGGTCACGTTAAAAGTCCGATGACTGGTTGACAAGAGTCTGCACAACCCTGCGGGGGCGCGACGCAAAACTGCCCCGCTCCTCGGACGGAACGGGGCAGGACGCGGGATGTGGGCCGGCCGTGCGGTCAGCCCTGCTGGAAGAGCTCGGCGGGCAGCGGCTTCAGGAGCGCGTACAGGTCGTCGGTGATCGGCCGGTCCCAGGCGGCGATGGTCACCAGGACGTTGTCGCTGCGGTCGAACTGCACGCAGGAGATCCGGCTCTCGGAGAGCTTGAGGCGTCGCACGATCAGGAGGTTGTCCCCCTGCATCACCGGTACGTCCTCGCTGGAGACGACCGTGACGTCCTCGTCGTTCTCCAGGGCGAGCAGCAGCTGGGCCACCTCGAAGGGGACCTCGCCCTCGGCGGTCTCGCGCGCGGGCGAACCCTCGGGGAGGTTGCCGATGATCATCGCGGGGCCGCGGCCGCCGAAGAGGTCGTAGCGCAGGAAGACGCCCTGGCAGCTGCCGTCGGGGGCGGGCAGGAGGCCCGCGCCGAGATTGCCGGGCCAGTCACCGGGGTCCATGGCCAGGACATCGAAGTCCGGGCCCGCGGGAGTGGCGGAGCTGCGGCGGCGGAGGAAGGACATGCGCCCATGGTACGTGGCCTGCGGGGCGTTCCGGCGCGGGGGCGGGCGCGTCCCGGGGCACCGGCGACTGCCCCACCAGCCACGGAGCGGACCCGGCCGACCCCTCGGCCACAATGACGACGACTCGGGTACGCCCGAAGACCACCCTGCGAGCGCCCCGGGAGCAACCGAAAAGCCCGCAGACCACACCCCGGCCGCACCCACATCGCACTCTGACCGCGTCCGCAGCACACCCCGACCGCACCCCAGCCGTACCCGCACCCCCCGGGCTGCGCCGCCTGGACCTGCGCGGCAACCCCCTCGCCGCGCTGCCCGACTGGCTGGCCGAGCTGCCCGCGCTCGAGAAGCTCGACCTGCGCTGGACCGACGCCCCGGTCGGCCGGAACCTGCTGGACGGGTTGGAGAGCAGGGGCTGCGTCGTCCTGTACTGATCCGGAGCGGACGGCGCCGGTTCCGCTACGCCCCCGCGGTCTCCGGCGGCACCACCGCCACCGGGCACGCCGCGTGCAGCAGCACCGCGTGGGTGACCGAGCCGAGGATGCGGCCGGGGGCGAGCCTGCGGCGGTGGCGGCCGACCACCACCAGGTCGGCGGCGTGGGAGGCGTCCACCAGGTGGCGGGCCGCGTCGCCCGGGGCGACGAACACGTCCACCGGGACATCGGGGTGGCGTTTTTGGTGCGGGGTGAGCAGGTCGTCGGTGAGGGCCGCGTAGTCCCGTTCCGTTTCCTCGTCCGCGACGGCCTTCATCACGAACTCCCCGGCGGGCGTGGAGCTGAGGACCGGCCACGGATACGCGGCGACGACCTGAAGCCGCGCCCCGCGCCGCCCGGCCTCGGCGAAGGCGAACGCGACGGAGTGCTCGTCCGGCGCGGGCGCCGAAAGGCCGAGGACCACGCGCGCTGCGGTGTCCGGCGCCTCGGGCCCCGCGGGGCGCGGCACGACCACCACAGGACAGGCCGCCTCACGGGCGCACGCGAGACCGTTCGAGCCGAGCAGCAGGCTGGCGAAGCCGCCCCGGCCGCGGGAGCCGAGGACCAGCAGTCCGGCCCCCGCACCGAGCCGCGGCAGCTCGCGCCCCGGGCTGCCGTCCACCGTGACGAACTCGAGCTCGGGCAGACCGGCCCGCCCCACGAGAGCATCGCGGGCCCAGTCCACCACCGGGTCGCTCTCGTCGCGCTCCAGTACGGACGCGAAGGGGCCGTCGACCAGCGGTACGTCGTATCCCCGTACGTGCACGATCCGCAGCGGCACGTCGCGCAGCGCGGCGGCGGCCAGCGCCCATTCCAGGGCGCGGCCGCTGCCCTTCGAACCGTCCACGGCCACGACGACGGGTCCACCGCCGCCCTCCGGCCCCATGCCGCTCACGGACCCACTGCTCACGCTGCCGACCGGTTCGCTGCTCATGGCTTCAGCTTCGTGCAGTCCGGGGCGCGCGACGAGAGTCGAAGGTCACGTGATCGGCAGGGACCGAAGACCGTCGCGGCCGCGTGCCGTGCCGGCGTGCTACGTCAGGTCGAACTCGCCCTCCCGGGCGCCGTGGACGAAGGCTCCCCACTCCGCCGGGGTGAAGATCAGGGAAGGGCTCTCCGGGCGGTCGCCGTTGCGCATGGCGATGAAGCCCTCGACGAAGGCGATCTCGACGTCTCCGCGCCCCTCGCTGCTCGATCGCCAGTCCGCCGTGCTGAGGTCGAGCTCCGGCTTGTCCCAGCCCGCGAGCGGATGTTGCTGAGTGGTGCTGTCGGCCACGTCCGTGCTCCTCCCGAATGCGTCGGTCCGGCCGTCAGCCTAGCTTTCGCTCCGGGCGCCGGACAGGCCGCGGTGACAGGACCTCGGTCCGTCCGGCGCCGGGCTCCGTCAGCCGGTGGGCGGTTCGGCGCCGACGAGCCACATGGAGAAGAACTGCGAGCCGCCTCCATAGGCGTGCCCAAGTGCCTTGCGCGCTCCGTCCACTTGGTGGTCCCCCGCCCGGCCGCGCACCTGAAGTGCCGCTTCGGCGAAGCGGATCATGCCGGATGCGCCGATGGGGTTGGTGGACAGGACGCCGCCGGACATGTTGACGGGCAGGTCGCCGTCCAGTTCCGTGACGCCGGATTCGGTGAGTTTCCAGCCCTCGCCCTCCTCGGCGAAGCCCAGGTTCTCCAGCCACATCGGCTCGTACCAGGAGAACGGCACGTACATCTCGACGGCGTCGATCTCCCTGCGCGGGTCCGCGATGCCGGCCTGCCGGTAGACGTCGGCCGCGCAGTCCTTGCCCGCCTGCGGCGAGACGAAGTCCTTGCCCGCGAAGAGCGTCGGCTCGCTGCGCATCGCGCCGCCGTGCATCCAGGCGGGCGGTCCGGGCGAACGGGCCGCGCCCGCGCGGTCGGTGAGGATCATGGCGCAGGCGCCGTCGGAGGACGGGCAGGTCTCCGAGTAGCGGATCGGGTCCCAGAGCATGGGCGAGGCCTGGACCTTCTCCAGGGTGACGTCGTGCTCGTGGAGGTGCGCGTAGGGGTTCTTCAGGGCGTTGCGCCGGTCCTTGTACGCGACGAGGGAGCCGACCGTGTCGGGGGCGCCGGTGCGCCGCATGTACGCCCGCACGTGCGGGGCGAAGAAGCCGCCCGCGCCCGCGAGCAGCGGCTGCTGGAACGGCACGGGCAGGGAGAGGCCCCACATCGCGTTGGATTCCGACTGTTTTTCGAAGGCGAGGGTGAGGACGGTGCCGTGGACGCGCCCGGCGACGAGGTTCGCGGCGACGAGTGCCGTGGAGCCGCCGACGGAGCCCGCCGTGTGGACGCGGAGCATGGGTTTGCCGACGGCGCCGAGCGCATCGGCGAGGTACAGCTCCGGCATCATGACGCCTTCGAAGAAGTCGGGCGCCTTGCCGATGACGACGGCGTCGATGTCGGCCCACGTCAACTCGGCGTCCCGCAGGGCGCTTTGGGCGGCTTCGCGGACCAGGCCCGCGATCGACACGTCACGGCGTGCGGCCACGTGCTTGGTCTGGCCGATCCCGACGACCGCCACGGGTTCCTTAGCCACGGGTCTCTCCTTCCAGGAGGGCGACCAGGTTCTGCTGAAGGCAGGGGCCGGACGTGGCGTGGGCGACGGCCCGGTCCGAGGCGCCCCGGTGGATGCGCGCGGCGGCCTCGCCG
Organism: Streptomyces sp. Je 1-369; assembly: GCF_026810505.1. Classification (NCBI taxonomy): domain Bacteria; kingdom Bacillati; phylum Actinomycetota; class Actinomycetes; order Kitasatosporales; family Streptomycetaceae; genus Streptomyces; species Streptomyces sp. Je 1-369. The sequence goes on along the minus strand of NZ_CP101750.1, from coordinate 8,391,569 downwards.
ATGCGGATGAGTCCGGCGGCCATCATGGGGTTGGCGGCGAGGGCGCCGCCGGACGGGTTGACGGTGACGTCGTCCGCCAGGCGCAGGGCCTTGCGCAGGACGACTTCCTGCGAGGTGAAGGGGGCGTGCAACTCAGCCGTGTCGACGGGGCGTTCGAAGACTCCGGCGCGTTCGGCGGCCAGGCGGGTGGACGGTGAGTCGGTGAGGTCGCGGACGCCGAGGCCGTGTGCCTCGATGCGGTGGTCGATGCCGCGGATCCACGCCGGCCGCTCGCAGAGCTCCCGGGCTCGCTCCCCCGCGGCGAGGATCACGGCGGCGGCGCCGTCGCCGACGGGCGGGCAGTCGCCGGTGCGCAGGGGGCGTACGGCGTACTCGCCCCGCGCGACCGCACCGCGCAGTTGCGCGTGCGGATTGGTGGCGGCGGCCGTCCGGCTCCGGGTCGCGACCCCGGCGAGCGCGGGTTCGTCGGTCTCGCCCGCGTCGATCAGTGCCTGTGCCTGTAGTGCGGCGAGCGCCACGGAGTCGGGCCAGAGCGGGGCGACGTAGTACGGGTCCAGCTGCCGGGTGAGCACGTCGCGCACGGAGCCGGGCGAGGACTTGCCGTAGGAGTAGACGAGCGCGGTGTCGGCCTCGCCGGTCTGGAGTTTCACCCAGGCCTCGTACAGGGCCCAGGCGCCGTCCATCTCGACGTGCGACTCGGAGATCGGCGGCCAGGCGCCCACCCCGTCGAGCGCCATCGTGAAGGAGAAGGCGCGGCCCGCGAGGTAGTCCGACGAACCGGAGCAGGTGAAGCCGATGTCGCTGGTCTTCAGGCCGGTGGCGGCGAGGACTTCGTGCAGCACCGGCATGAGCATCTCGACCTCGGAGACCTCGTCGGTGGTGCGCCGGTGGTCGCTCTGCCCGAAGGCGACGACGGTGACGGGCCGCCGCTCGTGGGGCGCCATCTACACCAGCTCCTTGTACGTGTCGTAGTCGGCGTCGGGTTCGCCCGTGGGCCGGTAGTGGTCGGGGTAGCGGCCGCCCTCGGTCCAGACCGGTTCCACGCGCAGGCCCATGCGGACCTGGTCGCAGGGGATGCCCGCGATGCGGGCGTGCAGGGCCAGGTCGGCCCCGTCGAGGGCGATGTGCGCGTAGACGTAGGGGACTTCGATGTCGAGGTTCTTCGCCTTGATGTTGACGATGCAGTACGTCGTGACGGTGCCGCGCGGTCCGACCTCCACGCGCTCCACCGTGGCGACCCCGCAGGTGGGGCAGGCGCCGCGCGGGGGGACGTACACCTTGCGGCAGGACGGGCACCGCTCGCCGACAGTGCGCCGATCGGAGAGGGCGTTGATGTACGCGGACTGCGCGCGGCCGGGCGAGTAGGTGTAGTCGAGTCGTGCGGCGGCGACGATGCCGGTGACGGGGTCGTCGAACGCGCCGGTGTGCGGTGCGGGCCCGGCCTCCGCCGCCTCCCCCTCGTACGCCTCGAAGCAGGCGATGTCCGTGATGGCGCCGACGCGTTCGCCGGCCCAGCGGACGCGGACCCGCATGCCGGTGCGCACGGCGTCGGGCCCCGGCACGTCCAGTGCGTGGAGCAGGGCGGTGTCGGCGCCGTCGAGCCTGACGAGAACCCAGGCGAACGGGGTGTCGAGGGGCTGGCCGCGGCGCGGTGCGTGGTTCCAGGCCCAGGTGGTGACGGTGCCGGTGGCGGCGACCTCGACGAGGTCACGGATCTCCTCGGCGGTCACGGGGTCGTACTCGACGGGCGGGACGAGGGTGCGGCCGTCACCGGTCCGCACGCCGAGCACGGTGCGCTCACGCAGCCCGGTGAGGAAGGCGCTCTGCACGGGCCCGAGCGAGCGGGTGAAGGGAAACTCGACGACGAGAGGGGCTCGAAGCACTTCTGGGGAGGGGACGGACGCCATGAGGGGACTCCGTTTCCAAGTGGGCGGGGCGCCCCTGAGAGGGGCGCGGGGAACTGCGCGACCTGCCACAACAGGCCCGCGGCAGAAGAACGGCCCTACGCACGCCGGAAGACAGGTGCCCGCTTCTCCGCGAAGGCTCTGGAGCCCTCTTTCGCGTCGGCCGTGTCGAAGACGGGCCACCCCCGTTTCAGCTCGGCCGCGAGGCCGTCCGCCTCGGTCATCCCGGCGGTCTCGTACACGGACGCCTTCACCGCCTCCACGGCGAGCGGCCCGCACGCGTTGATCTGTTCGGCGATGACGAGTGCCTTCTCCAGGGCCGTGCCGTCCGGCACCACGTGTCCGATGAGGCCGATGGCCGCGGCCTCCGCCGCCGAGTAGGGCCGCCCGGTGAGCAGCATCTCCAGGGCGTGCGTACGGGGGATCTGCCGCGGCAGCCGTACCGTCGAGCCGCCGATGGGGAAGAGCCCGCGTGCCACTTCGAACAGGCCGAACGTCGCCGACTCCCCCGCCACACGGATGTCCGTGCCTTGCAGGATCTCCGTGCCGCCGGCCACGCAGTACCCCTCGACGGCGGCGATGAGGGGTTTGCGGGGGCGGTGGTGGCGCAGCATCGCCTTCCAGTGCAGATCGGGGTCGGCCTTGAGGCGGTCCCGGTGCTGTTCGCCCTCCATGCCTTTGCCTGCGAGCGCCTTGAGGTCCATGCCCGCGCAGAAGGAGCCGCCCGCGCCGGTGAGCACGATGGAGCGGACCCCGTCGTCGTCGTCGGCCTCGACCCACCCGTCGTACAGGCCGACGAGCATCGCGAGCGACAGCGCGTTCTTCGCTTCGGGCCTGTTCAGCGTGAGGACCAGTGTGGCGCCCTCGCGCCGCACGGAGAAATGTTCCGTCCCACGTTCCGTACCGCTTTCCGTCCCGCCCATCGCCCTGCTCCCTCCATCGACGGCCGCCCGTGCGGCCGGCCTGTCGGCTGCGGACCTGGAACAGGTTGCAGTAGCCGGGGAGCCAGTTCAATAGTTTTCTGACACTCAGTCAGTTTTCTTCCGCGGGGACCCTTCCCACTTGTGGGCCCCTCTGCTCTGATGACCGCCAGGCGAGACGTCAGTGTGGACGCCGGGGTCAGGAGGAGTGCGGTGGAGTACAACCTTGCCGACCTGTTCGAGTCGGTCGTCGACGTGGTCCCCGACCGCGAGGCGCTCGTCTACATCGACCACCCCGGCACGGGAGCGGAACGCCGCCTCACCTACGCCGAGCTCGACGCGGCCGCCAACCGCGTCGCCCACCACCTCGTCGACAGCGGCCTGCGCCCCGGCGAGCACCTGGGCCTGCACCTGTACAACGGCGTCGAGTACCTGCAGACGGTCCTCGGCTGCCTGAAGGCACGTCTCGTACCGGTCAATGTGAACTACCGCTACGTGGAGGAGGAGCTGGTCTACCTCTACCGCGACGCGGACCTCGCGGCGCTCGTTTTCGACGCCGAGTTCACCGAGCGGGTCGCGGCGGCGCTGCCGCGCACGGAGAAGCTGCGGCACCTGGTGCGGGTCGGCGGGCCGCCCGTCGGCGCGCCCGCGCTCGACGTGGTCGCGTTCGCCGACGCGGAGGCTTCGGGGTCGCCGGAGCGCGGGTTCGGGCCCCGCTCGGCCGACGACCTGTTCATCATCTACACGGGCGGCACGACGGGCATGCCCAAGGGCGTCATGTGGCGCCAGGAGGACCTGTTCTTCGCCGGGCTCTTCGGCGGGGAACCGGCGGGCGAGCCGGTGAAGCGGCCCGAGGAACTCGCCGAGCGGGTCGCGGCGGGCGGGCCCGGCATCACGTTCTTCCCCGCGCCCCCGCTGATGCACGGCACGTCGACCCTGACGTCGTTCATCGCCTTCAACTACGGGCAGCGGGTCGCCCTGCACCGCAAGTACGTCCCCGAGGAACTGCTTCGTACGATCGAGAAGGAGCGGGTGTCCAGCGTCTCGCTGGTCGGCGACGCGATGCTCAGGCCGCTCATCGACGCGCTGCGCGGGCCGCTCAAGGGCACCGACCTGTCCTCCCTGTTCAGCGTCTCCTCGTCCGGGGCGATCATGTCGGAGACCGTCCGCGCCCAGTTCCAGGAGCTCGCGCCCGACGTGCTGCTCCTGAACAACTTCGGTTCCTCCGAGTCGGGCTCCAACGGCAAGGCGACGGACGACTCGGGGCCGGAGAAGGGCTTCCGGCTCGAGGTCAACGAGCGGACGCAGGTGGTGGACCTGGTCACGCACGAGCCGGTGCCGGTGGGCGAGCCGGGGCGCCTGGCCCAGCGTGGCCACGTGCCGCTCGGCTACTACAACGACGCCGGGAAAACCGCGGAGACCTTCTTCCAGAAGGACGGCGAGCGCTGGGTGCTGCTCGGAGACATGGCTACGGTGGACGAGGACGGCATCGTCACCGTGCTCGGCCGCGGCTCGCAGTGCATCAACACGGGCGGCGAGAAGGTGTACCCGGAGGAGGTCGAGCAGGCCCTCAAGTCGCACCCCGACGTGTACGACGTGCTGGTCGCCGGGGTCCCCGACGAGCGGTGGGGCAGCCATGTGGCCGCCGTCGTCCAGCTCAGGGACGGCGCGGCCGCGCTGGACCTGGAGGCGGTGCAGACGCACTGCCGAGCCCTCCTCGCCGGCTACAAGATCCCGCGGTCCGTGGTCTTCACCGACCACATCCAGCGCTCCCCCAGCGGCAAGGCGGACTACCGCTGGGCCAAGGCGGTGGCCGCCGAGGGCTGACACGACGAAGGCCCCCACCCGACCGCTCCGGTCGGGTGGGGGCCTTCGTCGTGGCGGAGGGGTGAGCCGCGGATCAGTCGGTGGTCAGCAGGCCCGCGCGGAGCTTGCCCACGACGCGGGAGAGCAGCCGGGACACGTGCATCTGCGAGCAGCCCAGGGTGTCCGCGATCTGCTGCTGGGTCTGCTCCTCGACGAAGCGGAGGTGGATGAGGGTGCGGTCCCTTTCGTCGAGGTCCGCGATGAGCGGTGCCAGGGAGTGGAAGTTCTCGACGAGTTCGAAGGATTCCTCGTCGATGCCGATGAAGTCGGCCAGCATCGTGTCGGACTCGTCGTCCTGGCCGTTGACCGCGGCGTTCAGGGAGACCGCGCTGTAGCCGTTGGACGCCTTCTGCGCCTCGGAGACCTCCGCGGGCTCCAGCTGCATCAGCTCCGCGAGCTCGGCGGTGGACGGCATGCGCCCGAGCCGGGTGCGCAGTTCCTCCGTCGCCTTGGACAGCTCGATCCGCGCTTCCTGGAGCCGGCGCGGCACGTGCACGGCCCAGGAGGTGTCGCGGAAGAACCGCTTGATCTCGCCTGTGATGTACGGAACGGCGAAGGAGGTGAACTCGACCTCACGGGTGAGCTCGAACCGGTCGATCGCCTTGATCAGACCGATGGTGCCGACCTGAATGATGTCTTCCATCTCCTGCTGGCCGCGGTGCTTGAAGCGCGATGCCGCGTACTGCACCAGCGAGAGGTTCATTTCGATCAGCGCGTTACGCACGTACTGGTACTCGTGCGTACCCTCCTCGAGCTGCGTGAGGCGGTCGAAGAACCGCTTGCCGACCTCACGCGCGTCCCTCGGCGCGATGGAGGAGGGGTCCGTGTACGCGCGCTCGACGAGGTCCTCCCCGGCACGGGTGGCCGTGTCCTGCGTCTGCCCCTGCGTCACGGTAATCATGGCGTTCCGCTCCTTGTTCAGCTCGGCTGTTTACCCCCGCAGCGCCACGGTTACCCCGTCGATCGCATCTCACGCGTACAGTTTTTCGAAGAATTCGCGCCGAGCCCTCAAGGCAGGTTCAGAGCGGCGACGATGGTCTTGCCCCCGTCCTCCGCCTCGACCGTGACGCTGGAGCTGAGGCGCTGGACCATCAGCCAGCCGAAACCGCCGGGCCGGGCCGGATCCGAGGGCACCTGAACCGGCACCCCCTCGCTCCGGTCGCTCACGCGGATCAGCAGGGCACCGCCCTGGACGCGGACAGTAAGTCCACTCAGGCCCCCGCCGTGCCGCATCGCGTTGGCCACCAACTCGCTCACCACCAGCAGCGCGTCCTCGTTCACCCGCCGCGCCTGCTCGGCCGGCAGCCCCTGACTCACCGTCAGCAGTGCCGCGTCGACCTCGGCGCGGGCCCGAGCGCAGGTCGTCCGCACTGTGTCCGGCATCTCGGGAGCGCTCATAAAGCTGTGATCCTTTCCCTGCACACGTGCAAACGCGACCGCATCGCACCCTTCCTTGTGTTCGCATGCCCGACGCCATTGCCCGCACACCCCCCGCACCCCACAAGGACGAAACACGTTCACAACAGTGAAACGGCCTCCTGTGGGTCCTCTCTCGCGGCGGCCCGCTCCACCCGTGAAAGGGCCGCTCCATTCTCACCCGGCTGCGGCATATGACAAGGTCGGGGCATGTCCCTCAACAGCATCGAAGTCACCAGACAGGACCGGGTGGCGGTCGTCACGTTGCGCCACGACATCGACCTCGAGAACGGCAGCGAGGTCACCGCCGCCTTCCAGCGCGCCCGGACCGAGAGCGGCACCGAGGCCACCCTGCTCGACCTCGCCGGGCTGACCTTCGCCGACAGTGCCCTGCTCAACCTGATCCTGCTGGCGCGCGCCGAGCACGAACAGGCGCAGCGCCCCTTCGTCCTCTGCGGCCCCCTGCACAGCGCCATCCGGCGGCTGTTCGAGATCACGGGTGTCATCGACATCCTGATCCTGGCCGACACGCACGAGGACGGTCTGCGGCAGCTGAACAAGCTCCTCGACGGCTGACGATGTTTGACACGGCGCTGAGCGGTCAGGCGGATCTTCAGCACATGATGTCGATGCCAAGGAGCGTGAGCGGACATGACCGCCAACGAGAAGGCCAAGGCGAAGACCGAGCAGACCAAGGGCGCCGCCAAGGAAGCGGCCGGTCGCGCTGTCGGGAACGAGCGTCTCACCGCGGAGGGCCGCGCCGAGCAGATGAAGGGTGACGCGCGCCAGGCCAAGGAGAAGACCAAGGACATCGGCAAGCACTGACCGCAGCACCGTTCGACGCCGTCGGGGCGGCCCCCTTGGAGGGGCCGCCCCTTCCGGGTGTCTGAGATCATGGAAGTCATGGACATCATCCACAGGAACAACGTCACCGTCACCGGCAACCCGCAAGGGCCGACGGTGGTGCTGGCCCACGGTTTCGGCTGTGACCAGAACATGTGGCGCCTGACCGTGCCCGCCCTGGAGCCGCACTACCGCGTGGTCCTGTTCGACTATGTGGGCGCGGGCCGGTCGGACCTGTCCGCGTTCTCCGCGGAGCGGTACGGCTCGCTGGACGGCTACGCCCAGGACGTGGTGGAGGTGTGCGAGCGGCTCGACCTGCGCGACGCCGTGTTCGTCGGTCACTCGGTGAGCTCCATGATCGGTGTGCTGGCCGCCAGGCGGGCCCCCGAACGGATCAAGGCCCTCGTGATGGTCGCCCCGTCCCCTCGGTACATCGACGACGACGGCTACCGCGGCGGCTTCAGCGAGGAGGACATCGACGAGCTCCTGGAGTCCCTCGAGGCGAACTACCTGGGCTGGTCGGCGGCGATGGCCCCGCTCATCATGGGCAACCCTGAGCGGCCCGAGCTCGGCGACGAGCTCAAGAACAGCTTCTGCGCCACCGACCCGGAGATGGCCCTGGTCTTCGCCAGGACGACGTTCCTCTCGGACGCCCGGGAAGAGCTGACGAGCGTACGCATCCCGACGCTGGTCATCGAGTGCACGCAGGACGCGATCGCGCCCCGCGAGGTCGGCGCCTACGTGCACCGGGCCGTGCCCTCCTCCCAGCTGGTCACCCTCGACGCGACGGGACACTGCCCGCACCTGTCCGCGCCGGACGCGACCAACGCGGCGATCACCGCGTTCCTGGCAGGCCTCGGGTGATGTGCCGCACCGGAACGGGTCCGGGTCCCGAGGAGGCCGACGGCAGCACCTCTTCGGACTCCGTGTTCGCCGCCCTTCTTGAGGACAGCTCCGAGGACCTGTACGAGAACGCGCCGTGCGGCTACCTGTCCACGCTGATGGACGGCACCGTCGTGAAGATCAACGGCACGTTGCTGGACTGGCTGGGGCTCGACCGGGACGCCGTGGTGGGCCGGCTGCGGTTCACGGACCTGCTGCCCGTGGGCGGCAGGCTGTACCACGAGACGCACTTCGCGCCGCTGCTGCGCATGCAGGGCGAGATCAGCGGGGTGGCCCTGGAGGTCAAGCAGGCCGACGGCGGCCGCAGGCCGGTCCTCGTCTCCGCCGTCCTGAAGTACGGCAGCACCGGCACGCCGCTGCTGACCCGCGTCACCCTCTTCGACGCCACCGACCGCCGTGCCTACGAGACGGAGCTGCTGCGCAGCCGCAAGGCAGCCGAGGAGTCCGCGCGGCAGGCCCGCGCCGACCGGGCCCGGCTCCAGCAGGCGCTGGCCGTGCTCCAGCAGTCGCTGCTCCCCGCCTCCCTGCCCCCGATTCCCGGCGTCGAGACAGCCACGTACTACCACACGGCCTCCCCCGACCAGCTCGGCGGCGACTTCTACGACGTCTTCCCGCTGGACGGCAGACGCTTCGGCTTCTTCCTCGGCGATGTCTGCGGCAAGGGCCCCCAGGCGGCCGCGGTCACCTCGCTGACCCGGTACACGCTGCGCGCCGCGGCCCTGCACGATCCCGACCCCGTGGCCGCGCTGACCACGCTCAACCAGGTCCTGCACGACCGGTACTCGGGCGACGACCCGCGTTTCTGCACCGTCATCTTCGGCGTCCTGGACCCCGACCCCGTCTCCGGGTACGTCTCCGTGGAGCTGGCGTCCGGCGGTCACCCGCCGGCCCTCGTCCTGCGCAGCGGCGGTACGGCGGAGTACCTCCCCACCCCGGGCGGCCTCCTCGTCGGCGCGCTGCCCAACCCCCACTTCACGGCAGCCACCACCACCCTCGCCCCCGGCGACACGCTCCTCCTCTACACCGACGGCGTCACCGAGGCCCGCACCGGCGCCGACCGCTCGGACCTCTTCGGGGACGAGGCACTGCGCGCCTTCACCGCCGAGCAGGCCGACACCTCCGCCGGGGCCGTCGTCGCCGCCCTCACCGAGCTGCTCACCGGCCTCGCCGCAGGCCTGGACGACGACACCGCCCTGCTCGCACTGGGGGCTGCCTCCGCAACGCCGACGCCTGAGCCCCTGACGACGAAGACCACGCCATGAGACCACTGAAGATCATCACAGGCGACTCCGCGACGGGCCCGGTCCTGGAGGTCATCGGCGACCTCGACCACCACACCGCCCCCGAGCTGCGCGACGTGCTCCCCACGGTCGACCTGCGGCCCGGCGGCCGCCTCGTCCTCGACCTGACCGCGATGCACTTCTGCGACTCCAGCGGCATCACCGCCCTGCTGGCAGCCCGCAACCACGCCCAGGCCGCCGGAGCGGACATCGCGCTGGCCGCGGTCCCCGCCAACACCCTGCGGATCCTGCGCATCGTCGGGCTCGACCAGATCTTCGCGCTGCACGAGGACGTCGCGACCGCCACGCGCCCCTGACGCCCCGCCTGCCTCACCGGCGCACCTCACCGGCGCACCTCACGCCACCCAGCGCGGCCGCCCCGCACCGGACACCGCGCCCAGACCGGCCGCCGAGGCGACCGCCATGCGACGCACCGCCTCGCGCAGCGCGTCGGGCGGAGCGGTGTACGGGATGCGGAGCCGCTGCTCGAAAACGCCCGGGTCGGTGGCGAAGCAGGAGCCGCTCTCGATCCGTACGCCCTTGTCGCGGGCCCGCTCGGCCAGCGCCGACGCGACGGGTTCGCCCAGGTCGACCCAGAGCGAGAGGCCGCCGGGCGGAAGACTCCAGCTCCACGCCGGAAAGTGCTCCTCCAGGGCGGCGCAGAGCGCGGCCCGCTGCACGCGCAGCCGCTCCAGGCGGGCCGGAAGCAGTGCGTCGGTCCTGCCCAGGAGGTCGAGCGCCACCAGCTGGTCGAGGACCGAGCCGCCCATGTCGGTGGCGACGCGCTGTCCCGCGAGTTCGGTGACGAGCCTTGCGGGGGCGCGCAGCCAGCCGATGCGCAGCCCGGCCCAGTGCGTCTTGCTCATGGAGCCGACGGTGATGAGCTTCGCCGCGCCGCCGGGTGCCGCGTGGGAGGCGAGCGGCGGCGGCGCGGGCACGTCGAGGGCGAGTTCGGCGAGGGTCTCGTCGACGACGAGCCAGCTGCCGGACCGCTGCGCGGCACGCAGCACCCGGATCCGCTCCTCCTCGGGCATGAGGCAGCCGGTCGGGTTGTGGAAGTCCGGTATCAGATAGGCGAGTTGCGGGACGGTTTCGCGGAACACGGCCTCGACGACGCCGACGTCCCAGCCCGCCTCCGTCACGGGCACGGACCGCGGCCGCAGACGTGCGCGCCGCATGGCCTCCAGCGCATTGGGATAGGACGGGTTCTCGGTGAGGACGCGGTCGCCGGGCCCGCACAGGAGCCCCAGCACGAGGGTGAGTGCGTGCTGGGCGCCGGAGGTCACCAGGATCTGTTCCGGCACGGTGGCCAGGCCTCGCCGGGTGAAGCGCCCGGCGATGGCGGCCCGGAGCTCCGGCAGGCCGTACGGGTGGTAGCCGGGGGTGTGCGCGTGCTCCGCGAGGCGCGGTGCGATCCGGGCGACGGTGTCGGTGAGCTCCTGGCCCGGCAGGCCCGGTGCGGCTCTGGCCAGGTCGATGACGGTGTCCTCGGTCGCGGTGTCCTCGGTCGCGGTGTTCTGGGCCGTGCTGTTCCGGGCCGTTGTGTTCTCGGCCGCGAGGAGTCGCCGCACGCCGCTGGGCGCGGCTTTCTCGGGCAGCGCCGTCCAGGTGCCCGCGCCTTGGCGGCTGTGTGCGTAGCCGTGCGAGCGCAGCAGGTCGTACATGGCGGTGACGGTCGTTCGGCTGGTTCCGAGGGCGACGGCCAGGTCGCGTTCGGCGGGGAGCCTGACGTGCAGGGCGATGCGGCCGTCCAGGATCAGTCCGCTGAGGGCGTGGGCGAGATGCCGGTAGGCGGGACGCGTGCCGGACGGGTCGGGCAGCATCGCCGCGAGCCGACGGCCGCCCAGCGTTCGATCGGCGTCAACCAAACCATTCTCCCGTGATTGGCCGTGTTTTCCAGGCCAATCACTCTACAGAGTTGCCGAAATGGCCATCTCTTACGTCCCCCTGCACGAACGCCCCTCCCGGCGGCTGCCCCAACTGCTCCTCGGTCTCGCCCTCTACGGGTTCAGCCTGTCGGTCCTGGTCCGGGCCTCTCTGGGCGTGAATCCGTGGAGTGTCCTGTACGAGGGCCTGGAGCGCCGCACGCCCCTCAGTTTCGGCATGATCAGTGCTGTCCTCGGGGTGCTCGTCCTGCTGCTGTGGATACCGCTCAAGCAGCGGCCGACGTTCGGCACCGTCGCCAACATCGTGGTCCTGGCCGTCTCTTCGGACCTCGGCCTGCTCGTCATTCCCGACTCCCTCGACCTGCCCGTCCGGGTGGGCCTGCTGGTCGCGGGGGTCGTCCTCAACGGCCTGGCCGTGGCCGTCTACGTAGGCGCGCGCTTCGGCCCGGGACCGCGCGACGGCCTGATGACGGGCACGGCCGCGCTGACGGGTCTGTCGCTGCGCCTCGTCCGCACCCTCATCGAGCTCGCCGTGCTCAACGTCGGCTGGCTGCTCGGCGGGACCGTGGGCGTCGGCACGGTGCTCTACGCCGTCGCGGTCGGCACCGTCACCCAGTTCTTCCTGCCGCGCTTCGCCTACCGCAGCCCTCGCGACGAGCCGCAGGCCTCAGTGCGCACAGGTTGACGGCAGCGCCCGCCCCAGGGCGGCGGACCGCACCAGCTCGCCGTTGACACGGTTGATCTCCTTGCGCACCCCGGCGAGGTCGGGCCGTTCAGTCGGCGCCTGCGACGGGTCGGCGTCCCAGCGCCGGAACAGTCCTCGCTGGACGAGCGTCCGCGCACGGTCCGGCCGGTCGCGCACGGTCCCGCCGGTCGCGTCAGTCCTGCGCGAGGAACCCCGCGACCCGCCGCACGAACCACTCCGGGTCGTCCAGCCACGGGAAGTGCCCGGCTCGGGGTTGCACTTGGCGCACGCCGTGCGGGAAGAGCCCGGCGAGTTCCTCCGCGTGTGCGGGGTTCGGGCCCCCGTCCCACTCCCCCGCGAGTACGAGGACCGGCGCGGCCAGTTCCGTCAGGCCGTCGCGGGTGGCGGCCGGGTCGAACGCGCCGTCGCCGTAGAACGCGGCTGCCGCCTCCGCGTTCTTCTCCGACGCGCTCGCCGCGCGGTGCGCCCGCGCCGCCGCGTCCCAGCGTCCGTAGGCCAGGGGCGCGAGGGCGTCCGCCACTTCGGCGAAGCCGCGTCCGGCGGCGAGCTCGTCCAGCGCGGCCACGGCGGCCGGGTACCAGGGCTCGTCCGCGCGCAGCGCCGCCGCCTCGCGGTGGTCCCGGTCGGTGACGGTGAGGCCGAGGGCGTGCGTCGCCGGGGCGACCAGGACGAGGGCGCGGACCCGCTTCGGGTGGCGGGCCGCGTACAGCGTCGCGATGTTGCCGGACGCGGAGTGCCCGAGCAGGTCGACCTGGTCGAGCCCCAGGTGCTCGCGGAGCGCCTCGACGTCGTCGACGAGCCGGTCGCAGCGGTACGTCGCCGGGTCGTCCGGCGCCGCGGAGTCGCCCGTGCCGCGCAGGTCGAGCAGGATCAGGCGGCGGTGCGCGGTGAGCCCGCCGAGGTCGCCGAGGTAGGTGGAGGCACGCATGGGGCCGCCCGGCACACACAGCAGCGGTTCGCCGTCCCCCTTTTCGTGGTAGGCGAGCTCCGTCCCGTCGTACGCGCTGAATGTCGGCATGGGGGTGATCATCACATCCCGTGTGCCACCCGGGCAACGCTGTGCCGGCGTGGCCCATGACGGTGGCCCATGCCGCCGTCCGTGCCGCTGCCCGTACCGTCTCGCCGCAGCTCAAAGCCGCTGTGCGAGATCCCTTGACGCCCACCGCCCGGCCTGGATTACTGAGCTGCACAGAAGATCGACGACCGAATGATCGGTCGCCCGTTCAGGACGGGAGCATTCCCTATGACGCGTATGCCGCTACTGCTGGACGCGGCCGAACGCCTCGGCCCGCGCGAGCTCGCAGCCCTGCAGCTGGAGCGCCTCCAGGACACCTTGTTGCATGCGTACGAGAACGTCCCGTTCTACCGGGCGGCGTTCGACAAGGCGGGGCTGCGCCCCGACGACTGCCGCTCGCTCGACGACCTCTCGCGGTTCCCCTTCACCACCAAGGACGACCTGCGGGCCAACTACCCGTTCGGGATGTTCGCCGTGGAGCAGTCCGAGGTGCGCCGCCTGCACGCGTCGAGCGGTACGACGGGGCTGCCGACGGTGGTCGGGTACACGGAGCAGGATCTGTCCATGTGGGCGGACGTCGTGGCGCGTTCGATACGGGCCGCGGGCGGCCGACCCGGCGAGAAGGTCCACGTGGCGTACGGGTACGGCCTGTTCACGGGCGGCCTTGGCGCGCACTACGGAGCGGAGCGGCTGGGGTGCACGGTGATCCCCGCGTCGGGCGGCATGACGGCGCGGCAGGTCCGGCTGATCCAGGACTTCCGCCCCGAGATCATCATGGTGACGCCCTCGTACATGCTCACGCTCCTGGAGGAGTTCGAGCGGCAGGGCGTCGATCCCCGTACGACGTCACTCCGGGTCGGCATCTTCGGTGCGGAGCCGTGGACGGAGGAGATGCGGCGCGAGATCGAGGAGCGCTTCGCCATCGACGCCGTGGACATATACGGACTCTCGGAGGTGATCGGTCCCGGCGTCGCGCAGGAGTGCGTGGAGACCAAGGACGGGCTGCATATCTGGGAGGACCACTTCTACCCGGAGGTCGTCGATCCGATCACGGGTGAGGTGCTGCCGGACGGTGAGCGCGGCGAGCTGGTGTTCACGTCGCTGACGAAGGAGGCCATGCCGGTCATCCGTTACCGGACGCGGGACTTGACGCGCCTGCTGCCCGGTACGGCGCGCATCTTCCGGCGCATGGAGAAGGTGACGGGCCGCAGCGACGACATGGTGATCCTGCGGGGCGTGAACCTCTTCCCCACCCAGATCGAGGAGATCGTGCTGCGCACGGCGGGCATCGCGCCGCACTTCCAGCTACGGCTGACACGTGAGGGCCGCATGGACGCCCTGACGGTACGGGCCGAGGCGCGCGCGGACACGCCGACGGAGCGGCGCGAGGCCGCGGCCCGCGAGATCGCGGCGGCGGTGAAGGACGGCGTCGGCGTCTCGGTCGGCGTGGAGATCGTCGATCCGGAGACGCTGGAACGGTCGGTGGGCAAGTTCAAGCGGATCGTGGATCTGCGGGGCTGACGCTGCCCAGGAAGCGGCCAGTCATGGCACGCCGTCCGCGGGAGGGCTGGGGTCGACCGCCGAGACGGCCAGGTCGGACAGCGACTCGGTTCGCGACGCCGCGTGTGCCGGGCGAGCGGCGTGCGCGTCGCCCGCCTTGGTGATCGCGGCATCGAGCTGCTTGCGCACCTCGTCGGGCAGAGCGGTTCCCTGGACGGTGCCGACCACGTCCCCGGCCAGCACGTGCAGCTTGGTGTTGGTGTTCTGCGATGCCGTGACCAGTACGTCCCAGGCGGCTTCGGGGCTCAGGTTGAAGGTGGACATCAGGATGCCCCGTGCCAGGTCGATGGTGGGCCGGGTCTTCATGGCGCGGCGCAGTTGGGCCACGACGACGTGCAGATCCTGCTCGGACCCCTCGGGCCGACTCGCCTCGTGCACGACGGGACAGGGCGTCTCCTCGGGCTCGGGCTTCGGCTCGGGGGGCACGAACAGGCTTCGGGTCCCGGTCAGTTCGAGGAGTCGGTCCACGACGGGGCTGCTGTGGCTGATGACTACGGTCTTGCCCTGCTGCACCGCGTGCTGACGCAGGCTGAGCAGGAGGTTCAGGCCGGAGCAGTCACAGAAGTCCACCTCGCGCAGGTCCAGATCCACACCGGCGGCCGTGTCGGTGAGCGCGCGGTACAGATCGATCCGGAGCCGTTGACCGGTGTCGAGGTCGAGTTCCCCCCGCACCACCAGATCCCTCCTGCCACCTATGGCGTTGCCGTCCCGCGGCGACGAGGCGGTGGGAATGCGGCTGCCCTGACTGTGCTCGCCACTCCCACCCTCGAAGGGCTGCCGAGTGAACGCGGGCTCTGGCATGGCCTCTCCTCACCTCGCTGCCTTCCGCTGCTCCCAGGCTGCCCGTCCCGGGGCACGCACGTCAACTGATACATGAAATCGAGTACGTGTTTTTGAAAGCGTGAATCAGAGGCACTAGAGTTGTCGCATGGATGGAGTGCCGGAGCCACATACTGGATGGACATTTCTCACGAACCACGCGCGCGTGCTGGCGGCCATTGCCGACAACCACAACGCCCGCATCCGTGACATCGCCGCACACTGTCGGCTCACGGACCGGGCTGTCCAGAAGATCATTGCCGACCTCGAAGAGGACGGCTACCTCTCCCACACCCGGGAGGGGCGCACGAATACCTACCAGATCGACCCCGCGAAGGTCCTGCGCCACCCGGCCGAATCCGGCCTCTCCGTCGCCTCATTGTTGTCCCTGCTCGCCCGGGACGAGGCCGACCGCGCCGCTTCCGGCCAAGACGGCGGACGACACCCCGCGGCGACGTGATCCCGACCCGACCGACCGTTGCCAGGTCTCGGCCCAGCCCCCGCCGGGCCCTCGGCTCAGTCGGCGGCGAACAGGTCCCGCAGCTCTCGCTTGAGGATCTTCCCACTGGCGTTGCGCGGCAGCTCGTCCACGAAGACCACCCTCTTGGGGGCCTTGAAGTGGGCGAGCCTCTCGCGTGCGTGAGCGATGAGCTCGTCCTCCGTGACGCCCTTCTCACCTCGCACGACGACGGCCGTCACCGCCTCGATCCAGCGCTCGTCCGGCAGCCCGATCACTGCCGCCTCCGCGACCCCCGCGTGCTCGTACAGCGCGTCCTCGACCTGCCGCGAGGCGACCAGGACTCCCCCCGAATTGATGACGTCCTTCACGCGGTCGACGACGGTGAAGTACCCCTCGGCGTCCCGCACCGCGAGGTCCCCCGAGCGGAACCAGCCGTCGCGGAACGCCTCGGCGGTCTCCTCCGGCTTGTCCCAGTAGCCCTCGCACAACTGCGGTGAGCGGTAGACGACTTCCCCCTGGGTGCCGTCCGGCACCTCACGGCCGTCCTCGCCGACGACACGCGCCTCGACGAACAGCACGGGCCGCCCGCACGAAGCCATCCGCCCCTCGTGCTCGTCGGGCCCGAGGACGGTGGCGAGCGGGCCGATCTCGCTCTGCCCGAAGCAGTTGTAGAAGGCGAGCTCCGGCAGCCTGGCCCGCAGCCGCTCCAGGACCGGCACGGGCATGATCGACGCACCGTAGTAGGCCTTGCGCAGCGCCCGGAGGTCACGCGTCGCGAAGCCGGGGTGCCGCGAGAGGCCGATCCACACGGTGGGCGGCGCGAAGAGGCTGTCGGCCCGGCCGGCCTCGACGAGGTCGAAGATCCGCTCGGCGTCGGGCCCGTCGAGGATGGTGTTCTCGGCCCCGACGGCCAGGTAGGGCATGAGGAAGACGTGCATCTGCGCCGAGTGGTAGAGCGGCAGCGAGTGGACGGGCCTGTCGGTCTCCTTGAGGTCCAGGGCGGTGATCGCGCTGACGTACTCGTGGACGAGCGCCCGGTGCGAGAGCATCGCACCCTTGGGGAGTGCCGTCGTCCCCGAGGTGTAGAGCAGCTGCGCCAGGTCGTCGCCCCGGGGACCGTCTTCTTCGTACGCCGAGTACGACGCGGACGCCGATGAGCCCGCCAGCCACGTCAGCAGCGAGTCCTCCGCGTCCCGCAGGGCCATCACCGGTACGCCGGACGGCAGGCGTCCCGCGAGGTCCGGGTCGGCGAGGACGAGGGAGCAGCCGGACTGCCGGACGATGTACGCGAGGTCGTCGCCGGTCAGGTTCTGATTGACCGGCACGTGGACCAGACCGGCCCGCGCGCACGCGAGGAAGCCGATCAGGTAGGCGTCGGAGTTGTGGGCGTAGGCGCCGACACGGTCCCCGCGGGACAGACCACTGTCGCGCAGCGCGCCGGCCGCGCGCGACACGGCGCCGTCGAGTTCCTCGTACGTCCACGCACGCTCGCCGTAGCGCAGCGCCGTGCGCCGTGGCGTGCGGCGCGCGCTGCGCGTGAGGACTCCGTCGACCGTGTTGTCGCGTACACCCGTCATGGCGTGATCCTCGGCCCCCGCACCGGTGGGGTCAAGAGATCCGTTCCACGGCGGATCAAAGTGACCGACCGCTTGGTACGCTCAACAGCCCCTTCCCGAACTCCAGTTGGGAGGCATGATGCGCATCCGCACAAGACGCACGACGGCCGTGGGAATCACCCTGCTGACGGCATTGGCCCTGCTCCCGTCGTCCGGCGCGGGCGCCGCGCCGAAGGACGCACGCCCCTCGGGCGGCAGCCTGAACGCCACCATCCGCTACACCGAGTACGGCATCCCGCACATCCTCGCCAAGGACTACGCGAACCTCGGCTTCGGCACCGGCTGGGCGCAGGCCGCCGACCAGGTGTGCACGCTCGCCGACGGCTATGTGACCGTACGCGGCGAGCGCTCGCGGCACTTCGGCCCCGCCGCCTCGCCCGGTGCCGCGCTGTCGTCGGCGTCCACGAACCTCGGCAGTGACCTGTACTTCCGCGGTGTGCGGGAGGCCGGGACCGTGGAGAAGCTCCTCGCGCAGCCCGCGCCCGCCGGGCCGAGCCGCCGCACGAAGGAGCTGATGCGGGGCTTCGCCGCGGGCTACAACGCCTGGCTGAAGCAGAACCGCATCACCGATCCGGCCTGCGCCAAGGCCGACTGGGTACGCCCGATCACCGCGCTCGACGTGGCGCGGCAGGGCTTCGCCGTGCAGGTGCTCGGCGGACAGGGCCGCGGGATCGACGGCATCACGGCCGCCGCACCGCCATCCGCCGCGCGACCGGGTGCGCCCACCCGGCAGCCCGTTCCCGACCCGCGGCGCACCGCGGAGGCAGCCCGTGAGCTGTTCTCCTCGCAGGACGCCGACATGGGTTCCAACGCCGTCGCGTTCGGCGGAGAGACCACCGCGAACGGGCGGGGCCTGCTGCTCGGCAACCCGCACTACCCCTGGCAGGGTGGCCGCCGCTTCTGGCAGTCGCAGCAGACCATACCCGGCGAACTGAACGTGTCCGGCGGCTCGTTGCTCGGCACGAGCGTGGTCAACATAGGGTTCAACGGTGATGTGGCGTGGAGCCACACGGTCGCGTCCGGCGTCACCCTCAACCTGCATCAGCTCACCCTGGACCCGTCCGACCCGACCGCCTATCTGGTGGACGGCAAGCGCAGGCAGATGACGAAGCGCACGGTCACGGTGCCGGTCAAGGACGGCGCCCCGGTGACGCGCACCCAGTACTGGACCCGGTACGGCCCGGTCGTCACGGGCCTCGGCGCCCAGCTGCCGCTGCCCTGGTCCTCGACCACGGCGTACGCGCTCAACGACCCCAACGCGGTCAACCTGCGCGGCAGCGACACCGACCTGGGCTTCGGGAAGGCACGCTCGACCGCGGGCATCCTCAAGTCCCTGCGCGAGACACAGGGGTTGCCCTGGGTGAACACCGTCGCCGCCGACCGGCACGGTCACTCGCTGCTCAGCCAGTCGCAGGTGCTCCCCCGCATCACCGACGACCTCGCCGAGCGATGCAGCACGCCGCTCGGGAAGGTCACCTACCCGGCCTCGGGTGTTGCCGTCCTCGACGGATCACGCGGCGCGTGCGACCTGGGTTCGGACAAGGACGCGGTGCAGCCCGGCATCTTCGGCCCGTCGCGGATGCCGACCCTGAAGGACGCCCCGTACGCGGAGAACTCCAACGACAGCGCCTGGCTGACCAACGCCGACCACCCGATCACCGGCTACGAGCGGATCTTCGGCACCGTCGGCACGCAGCGCTCGATGCGCACCCGCGGCGCCGTCGAGGACGTGGCGGCGATGGCGGACAAGGGGGACCTCACCGTTCGGGACCTCCAGCGCCAGCAGTTCGCGAACCGCGTCCCGGCCGCCGGCCTCGCGGCGGACGACACGGCGAAGGCCTGCGCGACACTCCCCGGTGGCACGGCAACGGGCAGCGACGGAACGGCTGTTGACGTACGCAAGGCCTGCGGGGTCCTGGCCCGCTGGGACCACCGTATGGACACCGAAAGCCGCGGCGCCCTGCTCTTCGACCGCTTCTGGCGCAAGCTGACGGCGACCGTGCCCAACGCGCAGCTGTGGAAGGTGCCGTTCTCGGCGGCCGACCCGGTGCGCACTCCGAACACCCTCGACACCTCGCTGCCCGGCTTCCGTACCGCACTCGCCGACGCGGTGACCGAGCTGACGGCGGCGGGCACCGCCCTGGACGCACCGCTCGGCGCCAACCAGTACGTCGTGCGGGGCGGCAAGCGCATCCCGGTCTCCGGCGGCACCGAGTCCCTCGGCGTCTGGAACAAGATCGAGGCGAACTGGGACAAGAAGGCGGGTTACACGGAGGTCGCCCACGGGTCGAGCCACATCCAGGCGGTCGGCTGGAACTCCGGCAACTGCCCCGATGCCCGCACGCTCCTGTCGTACTCCCAGTCGTCCAACCCCAACTCGCCGCACTACAGCGACCAGACGACCCTGTACGGGAAGGAGCGCTGGGTGACGTCGCGCTTCTGCGAGAAGGACATCCTCCGCGATCCGGAGCTGAAGGTGGTGCGGGTGCGCGAGCGCCGCTGAGCCCCTGCCCGTATGGAGATCAGGAGACCGGAAGACCAGGGGGCGCGGCCTACACGGCGCGCTCCCTTCCCTCCCAGTACGGCTCGCGCAACCGTCGCTTGTACAGCTTGCCGTTGGGGTCGCGGGGCATCTTCTCGATGAAGTCGACGCTCTTGGGGCGCTTGTAGCCCGCGAGATGCTGCTCGCAGTGGGCGAGGATCTCGGCGGCGAGGGCGTCGTCGCCGGTCCGGTCCTCGGTGACCTCGACGACGGCCTTCACCTCCTCGCCCCAGTCGTCGTGGGGGATGCCGAAGGCGGCGGCGTCCGCGACGGCGGGGTGGGTGAGCAGCGCGGATTCGATCTCGGCGGGATAGATGTTGACGCCGCCCGAGATGATCATGTCGATCTTCCGGTCGCGCAGGAAGAGATAGCCGTCCTCGTCGAGGAGGCCGAGGTCGCCGACGGTGAAGAAGTCGCCGATGCGGTTCTTCCTCGTCTTCGACTCGTCCTTGTGGTACGAGAATCCGCCGGTGGACATCTTCATGTAGACGGTGCCGAGCTCGCCGGGGCCGAGGCGGTCGCCGTCGTCGTCGAAGACCGCCAACTCGCTGATGGGCCAGGCCTTTCCGACCGTCCCCGGTTTCTTCAGCCAGTCCTGGGCGGTGGCGAAGGCCCCGCCTCCCTCACTCGCCGCGTAGTACTCCTCGACGCACTCGCCCCACCAGTCGATCATCGCCCGTTTCACGTGGTCGGGGCAGGGCGCGGCGCCGTGGATGGCGTGCCGCATCGACGTCACGTCGTACGCGGCGCGTGTCGCCTCCGGGAGCGCGAGCAGGCGGTGGAACTGGGTCGGCACCATGTGCGTGTGCGTGCACTTGTGTACGTCGATGAGGCGGAGCATCTCCTCGGGCGTCCACTTGTCCATCAGGACCAGCGGGTGGCCGATGTGCAGGGCGGCGCCCGCGAACTGGAGGACGGCCGTGTGGTAGAGCGGTGAGCAGACCAGGTGGACGTTGCCTTCGAAGGGCTTGATCCCGAAGATGCCGAGGAAACCGCCGAGGTAGGACTCCTCGGGGAGCTTGCCGGAGAGGGGGCGGCGGATGCCGCGCGGGCGGCCGGTCGTGCCCGAGGTGTAGTTCATGACCCAGCCGAGCGTGCGGTCGGGCGGGGCGGAGTCGGGCTGCCCGTCGAGGAGTTGGCCGTACGGGCGGAAGCCGGGCACGTCGCCGACGGCGTAGCGGTGGGTCGCGGGCAGGCCCGCCTCGTCGGCCGCCGCCTTCGCGGCGTCCGCGAACTTCTCGTGGGCGATGAGCACCTTGGCGCCGGAGTCGGAGACGATCCAGGCGATCTCGGGGCCGACCAGGTGGTGGTTGACGGGGACGAGGTAGAAGCCCGCCTGGGACGCGGCCAGGTACGCGGTGAAGAACTCCACACCGTTGGGCAGCACGACGGCGAACGCGTCCCCGCGCTCGAGGCCCGCGGCCCGCAGCCCATGCACCAGCTGGTTGACGGCGCCGTGCAACCGGCCCGCCGTCCACTCCTCGCCACCCGGCGCCACGAGGACGGTACGGCCGGGATCGGCCGACGCCTGGGCCCAGAAACCATTCGGGGGTGTGCTCACGACTGGCTCTCCCTTCCCGCGATACGGATGACACGGTCGACGGCCCGCTCGAAGCCGCGCGTCAGATCGTCGAAGACGGCCTGCACGCTGCGTTCACTGTTCATCCGGCCGACGATCTGCCCGACCGGGGTGCCGAGCAGCTCCCGCACCTCGTGCTTCTGGATCCGCGAGACGGCCTCGGCGACCAGCAGCCCCTGCAACGGCATCGGCAGCGTGCCCGGGCCCTGCGGGTCGTCCCAGGCGTCGGTCCACTCCGTACGCAACTGGCGTGCGGGCTTGCCGGTGAGGGCGCGCGAGCGGACCGTGTCACCGGAACCGGCCGCCAGGAGCTTCCGGGTCAGCGCGGGCGAGTGCAGGTCGGCCTCCGTGGTGGTGAGCCAGAGCGATCCGAGCCACACGCCCTGCGCGCCGAGCGCGAGCGCGGCCGCGATCTGCTGCCCGCTGCCGATGCCCCCCGCGGCGAGCACCGGGAGCGGCGCGACCGCGTCGACGGCCTCCGGGGTGAGCACCATGGAGGCGATCTCACCGGTGTGGCCGCCCGCCTCGTACCCCTGGGCGACCACGATGTCGATGCCGGCGTCCGCGTGCTTGCGGGCGTGCCGGGCGCTGCCCGCGAGGGCCGCGACGAGGACGTCGTGGTCGTGGGCGCGTTGGATGACGTCGGCAGGAGGGGAGCCGAGCGCGTTGGCGAGGAGTTTGATCGGGTAGTCGAAGGCGACGTCCAGCTGGTCACGGGCGACCTGCTCCATCCAGCCGGTGATGCGCCAGCCCGACGCCTCGCCCTCGGCGAGCTCGGGCACGCCGTGCTTGGCGAGGGTGTCCCGCACGAACTGCCGGTGCCCCTCCGGGATCATCGCCTCGACATCGGCCTCCGTGACGCCCTCGACCTTCTTGGCGGGCATGACGACGTCGAGTCCGTAGGGCTTTCCGTCGACGTGCTCCGCCAACCAGTCGAGGTCCCTGGCCAGTTCGTCGGGTGCCGTGTAGCGGACCGCGCCGAGCACTCCGAACCCGCCCGCCCTGCTGATGGCGGCGGCCACCGCGGGGAACGGCGTGAATCCGAAGATGGCGTGCTCGACTCCCAGTCTCCTGCTCAACTCCGTCTGCATGGGCGCAGGATGCCGCAGCGGCCCGGCCGAGGGAAGAGATTTTCTGATGCAGTGTCAGGTGCGCCGGAGTTTCCCGGGCCCCGACAATCCTCTGGCCTCCTGTGCCGCCACAGCCGATCATGGACGGATGGCTGCCTTCTACCACGTGTGCTTCGCCGTCCCCGACCTCGAACGGGCCATGCGCGACTTCCAGCGCTCCGCCGGTGTCGAATGGAGCGAGCCCGTCTCCGACCGGCTCGGGGCCTGGGACTACCGGATCGTCTTCACGTCGGGCGGAGCCCCATTCATCGAACTCATCGAGGGCGCTCCCGGCAGCCCGTGGCATACGGAGGACGGGGCCAGGTTCGATCACATCGGCTTCTGGTCGAGCGACATCCGGGAGGGCTCCCGGCGCCTGGAACGAGAGGGCTTCCCCGTGGACTTCTCGGGCTGCCCCCACGGGCGCCCGTTCGCCTACCACCGGCTGGACAGCATCGGAGCACGCGTCGAACTCGTCGACGTCGGCCGCCAGGAAGCCTTCCTCCAGGCGTGGCATCCGGGCGGCGCACCGATGCCGGCCATCGAGGAGCCGCCCGGGTGAGCCGGCCTCTCGACACGCGGCCGGGACCGGCTCTTCCTACGATGGCCGCATGTCCCTCGATCTGTTCTCCGGCATCCCGGTCAGCGACTACGCGTCGGCCATGACGTGGTACGAACGCCTGCTGGGCAGCCCTCCCACGTTCTCCCCGAACGATGCCGAAGCCGTCTGGGAACTCGCGGAACACCGCTACCTGTACGTCGAGCACCTCCCCGACCATGCGGGCCACGCCCGGCTCACCGTCTTCGTCGGTGACTTCGACGAGCGCGTCGCGCGGATCACGGGCCGGGGCCTCGCCCCGGCCCGGCGGGAGACGTACGCGAACGGCGTCCGCAAGGCGACGTACCGCGATCCCGACGGGAACGAGATCGGTCTCGGCGGCGCGCCGTAGGCGTTCGCGGGCCGACGCTGACAGGCTCACTCCCGGGCGAGGACCACGACCGCGTTGTGCCCGCCGAAGCCGAACGAGTTGCTGACGGCGACGTCCGCGGTCAGGGGCCGGGCACGGCCGGCGACCACGTCGATGTCGAGGGCCGCGTCCGGGTCGGTCAGCCCGGCCGTGGGCGGGACGACGTCTTCGCGCAGGGCGAGCACCGTCAGGGCGGCCTCGACCGCGCCGGCCGCGCCGAGGGTGTGGCCCAGGCTGCCCTTGGCGGAGGTGACGGGCGGCCGGTGCGGGAGGACCCGGGCCAGGAGCGTCGCCTCCATCGCGTCGCCGCGCGGTGTCGACGTGCCGTGCGCGTTGACGTGACCGACGTCGCCGGGGGCGACGCCCGCCTCGGCGAGCGCGGCGCGCAGGGCCCGCTCGGCGTGGCGCCCTTCGGGGTGCGGGGCCACGAGGTGGTGGGCGTCGCTGCTCGCCCCGTAGCCGATGAACCGGGCGAGCCGGGGCGCCGAGCGGGCGGCCGCGTGCTCGGGGCGCTCCAGGACCAGGGCGCCCGCACCCTCGGCGATGACGAAGCCGTCACGGGCCCGGTCGAACGGGCGCGAGCACTGATCGGAGAGCGCGCGGAGCTGGGAGAAGCCGGTCACGACGAGAGGGGTCACGGCCGCGTCGGCGCCGACGACCACGGCGATGTCGCACCGGCCCGAGGCGAGCAGGTCGCGGGCGGTACCGAGGGCGGTGGCCCCCGAGGCGCACGCGGTCGCGACGTTCAGGGTCGGCCCGGTCACGCCGAGGTGCAGGGAGATGGCACCGCACACCATGTTGGGCAGGTAGCCGGTCAGGAAGTACGGCGACACGCACTCCGGGCCGTCCGACGCGAGGCGCGACGCGGCCGTCCGCTGGGCCTGCATCCCGCCGACGGAGCAGCCCGTGACGACGGCCACGCGCGTCGGGTCCCACTCCGCGGGGTCGAGCTTGGCGGCGTCCAGGGCCTGGGTGGCGGCTGCCAGGCCCATCCGGGCCACGGGGTCGAGGTGCGCGGTGCCGGGCTGCCGGGGGCGCAGCCCGTCCATGCCGTCGACGCGGCAGCTCAGGGAGACCGGCAGGTCCCGCAGTTCGGGGTCGCGCCGGGCGGTCGCCCGCCCGGACCGGACCGCGGCCCAGGTGCTCTCCGTGTCGCGCCCTGCCGCGGTCACGAGGCCGAGACCCGTCACCGCGGCGGTGGCGTCCCGCGTCATCCGGCGCGGCGCTCGTCGAGGCTGCTCTCGTCGAGGCGGCGCTCGTCGAGGCGGCGCTCGTCGAGGCGGGCGGCGAATTCGGCGAGCGTGAGCTCCCGCAGTTCGTCCTCGGTGGCGTCGACACGCAGTTCGTCCTTGAGCGTGATGGCCATCTCGACGACCATCAGCGAGTCGACGAGCAGATCGGTCATCCGCACGTCGGGGCGCACGGCGTCCGGGTCGACGTCGAACCTGTCGATGAGCAGGCCGGTGATCAGATCCGCGGTCGCGGGTGACGCAGAGGTACTCATGAGGGGCCTTTCCTGAACGGCGCCCGGAATTCGGGCGCTAGGAAGAGAGACCACCTCAATGGCACCTTTAGTCTTGCGGTGACCCATTTTCAGCTGAAAGTGGGATCTTGTGACCGAAGCGAGTGCGGGACCGCGGACCGAGGCCCCGACCGGCCTGCTGGACGACGTCGGAATCGATCTGCTGGACGGCCTGCTGGGGTGGCTCGCCGACGACTACCTCCGCGCCGAGGTGTCGGGCCTGGAGCACATCCCGCGCTCGGGACCCGCTCTCGTCGTCGCCAACCACTCGGGCGCCTGGGGCCTCGACGCCTTCGTCCTGCACAAGCTCCTCCACCGGGAGCTGCGCAGACCGGTGCACGTCTACGCCTCCCCCGTGGTCTTCCGGCTGCCGGCCGTGGCCGCGTACGCCCGCCGGTACTCCGCCTTCACCGACGATCCGACGCTGGGCCGGGACCGGTTGGCGGCGGGGCACCTGGTCGCGCTGTTCCCGGAAGGGCTCGACGGGGTCGGCAAGCGCTTCTCGCAGCGCTACCGGCTGCGCCCCTTCAGCCCCGGCTTCGCGGTGACCGCGGTGCGGGCCGGCGTACCGGTGGTGCCCGTGTCGATCGTGGGTGCCGAGGAGACGTTGCCGAAGTTCGGTGAGATCCGGACGCTGGCCCGTCGGTTCGGCCTGCCGTGCTTCCCGGTGACCACGCCGCTGCCGCTGCCCTTCAAGTGGCGGATCAGCATCGGCGAACCGATCCCGGCCCCGGCCCGCGCCGCGTCGTTCGCCGCCCGTGCCGCGGCTGCTCAGCAGCTGTGCGACGAGGTGTGGTTCACGGTCCAGGGGATGGTGGACCGGGACCGGCGCCGCAGGGGGGCGCCGTTCCGGTAGTCGTCAGTTCGCCAGCCACTCGGCGGCCCTGCGGGCGTCGGCGGCCGCCCGAGTGCAGCGCTCGGCGTGGGCGAGGAGCGTCATCCGGCACTGTTCGCCGAACGCGTCGTGGTTCCAGCCGGACTGCTGTGCGCAGTCGGTGAGCCTCCTGGCGTGCTCCTCCAGGCTGCAGGCGCCCGCCTCGGCGGACGCGGCGTAGTGGGCGGGACTCTGTCCGCCCGCGGGTGCCACGTATCCGTCGGCCACAGGGCGGGCGGCCGGGTCGGCTGCCTCGTGTGCGTCGTCCGCGAGGGCGAGGCGGAGGGACGCGGCGGGCAGCTCGGCCGGCAGCGCGTCGGGGGTGAGGTGCGGGGAGAGGACGACCGGTTCGGCGTGCCGGGTGAGGGCGCGGACGAGTTCGGCGACGGTGAGGACGGCGAGTTCGGCGGCGGCGCACGGTCCCGGTGCCGCGCACAGGGAGGCCGACGGGTCGTGGCTGCCGTGCCCCTGCGCCTCGTCCAGGTCGCGCAGCCAGGCCGTCGCGCAGAGGATCTCGGTGCCCGCGTCGACCTCCAGATCGTGCCAGGTGAAGGGGGCGCGGACCTCGTGCAGGCTGGCGGCCAGCGGAGGATAGCGACGCAGGGCCTCGCCGACGGCCCGCTCCGTGCGGTCGGTGGCGGGCATCAGCGGCTGCACCGTGAGCAGCGCGAGGGCCTGCGGCGCGGTGTCGGCGAGGGCCCGGGTGAGGGTCTCGAGGACGTGCTCGACGACGGCGTCCCTGCTGTCGTCCGCGGCGTCCTCGGTGACGTCGTCGCGGACCGCCCCCATGAGTCCGCCCGGGTGCACGGCATGGACGTACGCGTCGAGACGCCGCCGGAGCGCGGCCGCGCGGGCCGCGTACTCGGTGCTGTCCTCCGCCTGGGCCACGGCTTCGAGGATGGCGCTGATCAGGCTGTCGTCGGCGGCGGCGGCCCCGAGGACGATCCGCCGCGCGAGGCGCGCCGTGAGCGCGCACCAGTCGTCGCGGGCGACGCTGCCGTCCGTGCGGCGCGCCGCGTAGATCTCGGCGGCCTCCTGGCCGACGGCCTCCCGCACCTGGGCCCGCACCGCGCCCAGAGCGACGGGCAGCGCCGCGTGCGGTGTGACCCGCAGGCGGCGCCCCTCCGCGGTGAGGGCGGTGACGGTACCCCGGGCGCCGGTCTCCTCGGCGCGGTCGATCAGGCCCGTGGCGTCGTCGACGTTCAGCGGCATCAGGAAGGTGCCGAACGCGGTGCGCAGCCGGGTGGGCCGCCCGTTCGCGGTGCGCCGCAGCTGGGCGAGGACCTGCCGGGTCAGATGTTGCCGGGTGAACGGTTTGAGTCCGAGGGCGCGGGCCGGGGCGTCGATCCAGGACACGCGCTGGGCCGCCAGCGCGGCGCTGATCAGGGCGCTCTCCAGAGGCCAGGCCTTCGGCGGGCGGCGGGAAGCGGTCGTGGTGTCACTGGCGTTCATCGCCGGTCTCCCTCTGGGGTCTGCTGGACCGCGGCGTCACTTGTCGCGCACCAGGTAGGGCTGGTTGCCGACGATCTCGCCGTCGTAGCGGGTGATGAGCTCGTTGACGCGGTCGCGGTGCGGGACCTCGCCTCTGCGCAGGGTGTCGGCGTACGCCTGCGGGGCGTGGGAGAGCGGATAGTCGTACGTCTCGTCCAGCCAGGCGCACTCGACCCAGCTGGCCGGGGTGTCGTTCGCGGAGGCCGGTCCGCGCCCGTCGAGGCCGGGGATCACGTCGTGCTCGTTGACGAGGCTGACCACCTGCGTGGTGGGGTCGACGGGGCGCTTGGTGTCGATGGGCGAGCCGACGGTGACCACATGGGTGAGCCGGTACGTGGACACGAAGTCGAGGTCGCAGGCCAGGTTCATGGCGGTGATGCCGCCGAGGCTGTGCCCGACGATCATCAGTTCCGCGCCCTCGGGTACGCCCGCGCGGAGCAGTACCTGCCGGGCGGAGCGGCTGTACGTGGTGTCGGTGCGCAGCAGCGCGTCGAACGCTCCGACGAGGTCCTGCGGGGTGCTGTTGCTCAGCCGTCCGAAGCTGGTGCCGGGCAGCAGCAGGACGTATCGCGTGGCGCCGTCCGTGCAGTCGATCCTCCGCAGCAGGGCGAGCCCGTGGTTGCCGAGGGCGGAGATGTCGTCGATGTAGCGGACGATGTCGTTGCCCGACCGGGCCAGGACGCGGGCCAGCATCGCGTCGGCGTCGCAGCGTTCGGCCCGGCCGGGGCCCGGGTTGAGGTGCCTGATGAGGACGGAGGGCAGGCCGAGCAGCGGGTCGGTGGTGGGGACTCCGCCGGTCAGGGTGACCCAGGCGAAGCTGTCGTTGGTCGGGTTCTCGTCGAGCAGCCCGGCCAGTGCGAGCAGCTCCATGACGACGGGGCTGATGGTGGTCAGGGTGCGGGTGACGCCGAGCAGCTCCACCAACTCCCGTGCGGCGCGCAGTGCTTCGATCCTGCGCCCGGCGACGATGGCGTTGGTGAGCCGCTTGGCGAGCGGCGCCGCGAGGCTCGGGTGTTCTCGGGCGGCGGCCTCGATGCGCATCGCGAAGGCGTCCACGGCCATGGCGACGCAGGCGGGCCGCCGCCGCGCCACGGCTCCCAGGGACCGGACGGTCTCGCCGACCAGGCCGCCGTTGGCGGCGAGGCCGAGCCCCGCGGGGTTCGACATCGCGCGGGCCGCGGACAGTGCGGTGCCGAGGGCCCACGCGGGGCGGCGCAGCGCCTGCAGACCGACCCGCCAGCTGGCGCCCGCCACGGTGAGTTCGGCGCCGGTCCTGCGAGCGGCGAGCGCGGCGTCCGCGAGCAGGATCGAGGCCGAGATCAGAAGCTCGGGATCGGTCTGCTCCAGTTGTTCGTGCGGCAGGGGGTGTTGCTTCCGTGTGGAGTGTTGCTTCCGTGCGGGGTGCTCCTGCCGTACGGGTCCTTCTCCCCGTACGGGCATCGCCTCGTCGACCTCGACCGCGTCGGCTGCCCGGGCTGTCATCCCCGCCACCTCTTCCCTCGGCGTCACTCCCAGCAGTAGACCTGCCCGCGTGCCGGTCGGCAGGGCCGCTGCCGCCGCTCAGGTGAATCACCGAGCGTGCGCGCGTGCCGGGGTCGACGGCCGGGACGTCCCGTACCAGCATCCCGGTGTGATCATCGGGACAATGGCCGCGGGATCGGCGCGGGCGCGGTGGCTGCTCGTCGGCCTCCTCCTGACCGGGGGCTGCTGGTCGGCCGCCGGGCCCTCCGCCGCAGACGGCCCCACGGCCAACGGGCTCGCCCTGGAGGTCACGGTCAACACCCGCCCCGGCCTCGGCGCCCTCAACCCCGGCATCCGGACCGGTGCCGCGGTCGTGAAGTCGTACCGCCTCATCAACCGCGGTGGCGCCGACCTGCACGACGTACGGGTGCACGACCCCGCCATGCCCGGCGCCGCGATCCGGTGCGTCGGCGGTCTCGACCGCGTGCCGATGCTGGCGGGACTGCGCTCGGCGTACTGCACGGCGACCACGCCCGCGCGCCCCGGGTCCTGGGTCGGCGACGTACGGGCGGTCGGTCAGCAGCCCTACCTGCGCGCGATGGTGCAGGCGACCGCGCGCTCCGGGTACGCCGGAGTCGGCGCGGCCCTCGGCCTGACGGAGACGGCGCGCGTCACCGGACCCGACCGGGCGGAGGTCCGCTATGTCGTGGCCAACCACGGCAACAAGCCGGTCCACGGCGTACGGGTCACGGACGCGGCGCTGCCCGCGGAGCGGATCGGCTGTGCGGGGTCCGCGCAGCCGGTCGTCGCCCATCTCGCCCCCGGCGCGCGGGCGACGTGTGTCGTCGTGGTGCGGCGCGCTCCCGGTACGTACGAGAGCCGGGGGCAGGCCGACGGCAGCGACCTGCTCCGCACGCTCGACACCCGCGGCGGCGCGGTGGCGCCGCCGCGGCTGACGGCGCGTTCCTCGGCACGGTTCACGCTCCGCGTGCCACCGCCGGTCGCTCGCGTGCCGCGGCCTCCCCGGCCCGCGGCGGTCGCACCGCGGCGCCCGCCCGCTCCGCCGCCCCCGCCCCCGGCGCGGCCGCGCATCGCGCCACCGCTGCCCGGGCCTCCCCTCATCGCGCTCTTCCCCCTGCCACCGCCGCCCCCGGGCATCGCGGCACCGGTGATCGGCCCCGTCGGCCCCGCCCCGCCGCCGGGGGCGGGGGCGGGGCTGGCTCCGGGGGTGTTCCCGCCGGGAGCGCTCCCGCCGGGCGCCTTACCACCAGGGGCCCTGCCGCCGGGTGCGGTGCCGCCGGGTGCCGTACCACCAGGGGCCCTGCCGCCGGGGATCCTGCCGCCGGGCGTGGCACGCAATCAGGTGCAGCCGCCGAAGAAGAACAAGTCACGTACCGAACGACGCGACGAACGACGAACCGAACGACGAACCGAGCCACGGCGCTCCCTGGCCGGGCGCCTCATCCGCAGGGACCGCACGCCCACCGGACTCGGCATGCTGGCCGCGCTGTTCCTCATCCTGCTCCCCGCAGCCATCGCGGCCGCCGTGTTCGGCTCCCGCAGACTCTGACCGCGCCGCAACGAATCGGGACCGCAGATGATCGAGATTTTCGCCATCGTCCTGGGCGTCGCCCTGCTCGCCGCGGCGGCCGTCCTCCTCAAACACAGGTTCTGGCCCCCGGGACCGGACGACGAACCGCGCGAGGACGTCGCCGAGTACATCTCGATGATGGTCGGCGTCCTGTACGCCCTCGTCCTCGGCCTCGCCCTGGTGTCGGTGTGGGACGCCAACGCCGGCGCCGAGGACCACGTCGCCACCGAGGCCAGCGCCGCGCACCAGATCCATCTGCTCGCGGCGGGGCTGCCCGCCGGACAGGCCGACCGGATGCGCGGCGACATCGAGTCGTACATCCGGCACGTCACCGACACGGAGTGGCCCGCCATGGCCGAGCGCGCGCCACTCGGCACGACGGGCTGGCAGCTGCTCGACAAGGTGCGCGCGACGGGTCAGGTCACCGCCGATGCCACGCCCGCCCAACAGGCCACGGGTCAGGAGACGCTGGCGCAGCTGAGCATCCTGGACGAGGCACGCCGCGGACGTGAGGCCGACGCCGCGGCACAGCTGTCCCCGGTGATCTGGTTCGGCCTGATCGTCGGGGGCGCCCTCACCATCGCCTTCATGTTCATGTTCGGCGTGCAGCGCAGCTTCACCCACGTGGTGATGGTGATGGGCCTGTCCGGCCTGATCACCTTCACCGTCCTCCTCATCTACCAGCTGGACAGCCCCTTCGACGGCTTCTTCGCCGTGGACGCGACCCCGTTCACGCGCTACTTCTGACCTGCTCCCCTGCTCCCGCGTCCGACTCCAGCGCCGCCATCGCGGCGTTGTGCCCCGGGATGCCGCTGACACCGCCGCCGCGCACCGCACCCGCGCCGCACAGCAGGACGTTGGCGTGCCGGGTTTCCACGCCCCAACGTCCCGTGCCCTCCTGGGCGTAGGGGAACGCGAGATCGCGGTGGAAGATGTTGCCGCCGGGCAGCCGGAGGTCCCGCTCCAGGTCCAGCGGGGTCTTCGCCTCGATGCAAGGGCGGCCCTGCGCGTCGAGGGCCAGGCAGTCGGCGATCGGCTCCGCGAGGTGCGCGTCGAGCTGGGCGAGGGTCGACTTGAGGAGTTCGGCGCGCGCGGTGTCGTGGTCGCCGGCGAAGAGCCGTGCCGGTGTGTGCAGACCGAAGAGGGTCAGGGTCTGGCAGCCGCGTTCGACGAGGTCGGGGCCGAGGATGGTGGGGTCGGTGAGCGAATGGCAGTAGATCTCGGAGGGCGGCGCGGCGGGCAGCGTCCCGGCGGCGGCCTGGGCGTACGCGGCCCCCAACTCCTCGTACCCCTCGGCGATGTGGAAGGTTCCGGCGAAGGCCTCGCGCGGGTCGACGGACGTGTCGCGGAGCCGCGGCAGCCGTTCCAGCAGCATGTTGACCTTGAACTGGGCGCCTTCGGCGGGCTCGGGAGCCTCGTCGCCGAGGAGCCCGGCGAGAGCCTCCGGTGAGGCGTTGACCAGGACGTGACGTGCGGAGGCGGTGTGTTCGTCGCCCTCCGTCCGGTACGTCACCTCGGCGCGCCGCCCGTCCGTGTCGATCCGTGTGACCTCGCACCCGGTGCGCAGCCGGGCGCCCGACATCCGCGCCGAGTCGGCGATGGCGGAGGTGAGGGCGCCCATGCCGCCGACGGGCACGTTCCAGTCGCCGGTGCCGCCGCCGATGACGTGGTAGAGGAAGCAGCGGTTCTGCCGCAGGGACGGATCGTGGGCGTCGGCGAACGTGCCGATGAGTCCGTCGGTGAGGACGACGCCGCGCACCAGGTCGTCGGCGAAGCGCTCCTCGACGGCGGTGCCGATGGGCTCTTCGAAGAGGGTGCGCCAAGCGGTGTCGTCGTCGACGCGGGCGCGCAGTTCGGCGCGGCTGGGCAGGGGTTCGGTGAGGGTGGGGAAGACGCGGCGGGCGACCTCGCCGGTCATGGCGTAGAACTCCCGCCAGGCGTCGTACTCGTGCTGTCCGCCGGTGAGCCGCGCGAAGGCCTGCCGGGTGCGGGCCTCGCCGCCGCCGACCAGCAGCCCGGTGGGGCGGCCACCGCGCTCGGTGGGGGTGTAGGAGGACACGGTGCGGGTGCGCACCCTGAAGTTCAGGTCGAGGTCCCGGACGATCTTCTTGGGCAGCAGGCTGACGAGGTACGAGTAGCGGGAGAGCCGCGCGTCGACCCCGGGGAAGGGCCGGCTGGAGACGGCGGCGCCCCCGGTTCCGGAGAGCCGCTCCAGGAGCAGCACGGATCGTCCGGCGCGGGCGAGATAGGCGGCGGCGACAAGACCGTTGTGGCCACCGCCGACGATGACGGCGTCGTACGCATCACGATCGGGCATGGCTCTTCCTAGCACGGGCCGCCCGGCTTCGCGGACCGGTCACCGTCCCCTCCCACCGTCACCGGTCGCCGCCGGAGTGCGCGGTCGGCCCGGTTGAGCACCGGCTGATACAGCATTGCGGCCGGACTGCCGTATCGATGACGCAGGGTCGGACCGGTGCGATCCGGATCGGTTCGCCTCGGCGGTTCGGTGCGCCATGTCTCGGCCTGGCCCGCGCCCAGGTCACCCGCATGATCCGCTGGGAGGCACTGATCGTCGGCGCGTTCGGCGCGACTCTCGGAACGGTGCTCGGCATCTTCCTGGGCTGGGCACTGGGCCACACCCTCCAGGAAACGGTCACCGGCTACACACTCGTACTGCCCTGGGGACGCCTGGCCACAGGCATCGCGGCCGCAATGACGATCGCCCTGCTCGCCTCCCTGTGGCCGGCCCGCAAGGCGTCCCGAGTAGCCATCACCACGGCAACATCCGCGACCTGACCGAGCGCCCGACCCGAGCACCCACCAAGACGGCGAACGCGCGGTGCAACGAGAGGCCGGGGGTCAATGGCCCCCACCAACCCCCCTCTGCCGCACCACCGCCACCCTCCGGTACACCTCGACCGCCTCCGCCCCCCGCCCCAGCTGCTCCAGGCAGTGAGCCTCGTCGTTGTGGCTGGCGAGGGTGTCGGGGTGGTCCGGGCCCAGGACCTGTTCGCGGGACATGGCCACCCTGCGGTACTCCGCGAGCGCGTCGGTCCAACGGCCGAGCCAGCCGAGGCCCACGGCGACCTCGCGGCGGCTGACGAGAGTGTCGGGGTGGTCGGGGCCAAGCACCCGTTCGCGGATGGCGCACACGTCGCGGGCCTCCGCCAGCGCCTCCTCCCAGCGTCCGAGCCGTCCGAGGTTGACGCCCAGTCCGTGGCGGGCCCGGAGCGTTTCGGGGTCGGCGGGGCCGTTGACGCGGGTGCGGTCGTCGATGAGGTGGCGGTAGAGGTCCAGGGCCTCGCCGCTGCGGCCGAGTCGGCCCAGGCTGATGCCGACCTCGTAGCGAGCGGTGAGCGTGTCGGGGTGGTCGGGGCCGAGTGCCCGTACGCGGGCGTCGGCGACCTCCCGGTAGGCCTGGAGTGCCTCCGGCCAGCGGCCCAACTGGCCCAGTGCGTACGCCACTTCGTAGCGCGTGACCAACGTGTCGGGGTGGGACGGGCCAAGGACCCGGGCCCGCGCCTCCGCGACTTCCTCGGCGAGCCGGTAGGAGTCCTCCAGGCGGCCGAGACGGCTCAGGTTGTACGCGAGGTTGTGGCGGCAGCGCAGCGTGTCCGGATGGTCGGTGCCCGCCGTGCGCTCACGGACGGCGAGCACCGAGGTGTACGTCTGGTGCGCCTCGAAGTGCCTGCCGAGCTGACCCAGTACGTACGCCATCTCCTGGCGCGCGGCGAGCGTCTCCGGGTGTTCGGGGCCGAGCGTCCGCTCCCGCCCCTGCGCGACGCGGCTGTACTCGCGCAGGGCGTCGGAGGCACGGCCGGTGCGGCTGAGCGTGAAACCGACCTCGTACCGGCTGGCGAGCGTGTCGGGGTGGTCGGGGCCGAGGGCGTGCTCGCGTTCGGCGGCGACCGAGCGGTGCACCTCGCCCGCCTCCGCCCAGCGGCCGAGCCGGCCGAGGCTCAGACCGGCGTTGTGGCGGTTGGTGAGGGTGGAGACCAGTTCGGGTGGCGGTGTGGGCCGCTCGGTGGGCCGGGGGTCCGCGGCGCGACGCGCGTCGACCCGCGGGATCCACTCGCCGGTCAGGCCCGCGGCCGCGTCGGGCGGAGTGGTGCGCAGCACGGACGCGCCGCTCGCCTTGTGGCCCGTGGTCATGCCCCGCGTCCAGGAGGGCAGGCGTGGCTCGTGGGTGGGCGCAGGTTCGGAGCGGCGGACGGGGGGCGTCGCGACGGTGGGGACGTACGTGAGCGAGGTGCGTCCCGCGGCGATGCGGCGGCCGAGCTCCCGCGCGTCGTGCGGCCGTGCCGTGGGTTCCTTGGCGAGCAGGTCGAGGACGATGCGGTCGAAGTACGCGGGCAGTTCGTCGCGGTGTCTGCGGGGCGGCTCGGGTGTGGTGTCGCGGTGTCCGACCAGGACGGCCCAGGCGTCCTCCATGTCGAAGGGCGGGGCGCCGGTGGCGATCTCGTACAGCACGCACCCGAAGGAGTAGAGGTCGCTGCGCTGGTCGACGGGGTCGCCGCTGATCTGCTCGGGCGACATGTAGTGCGGGGTGCCCATCGCGATGCCCGTGCCGGTCAGGCGGGAGGTGAAGCCGATGTCGGCGCCGAGGCGGGCGATGCCGAAGTCGCAGATCTTCACCGTGCCGTCGGCGAGCCGCATGATGTTCGCGGGCTTCAGGTCCCGGTGCACGATGCCCTGTTCGTGGGTGTAGGCGAGGGCGCCCGCGACCTGGCCGGCGATCTCCACGACGTCCTCGACGGGCAGCGGGTGCTGCTTGTTGTCCTCCATGAGCTGGCTGAGGTTGCGGCCGTCGAGGAGTTCCATCACCAGGTACAGGACGCCGTCGTGCTCGCCGAAGTCGTGGACGACGGTGACGCCCCGGTGCTGGAGCGCGGCCGCGACGCGCGCCTCCCGCCGGAAGCGCTCGCGCAGCACGCGCGTGAACGCCTGGTCGTGCTGCGGCCCCATCGGCTTGAGGCATTTGACCGCGACCTGGCGGCCCAGCGACTCGTCGCGGGCCCGCCACACCTCGCCCATGCCGCCGCGCCCGATCAGATCCAGGAGCCGGTAGCGGCTCTGGATCAGCCTGGTGTCCGCCATCTCGTGTTGTCGCCCCCGTTGCCTCGCCGCGCCCTCCCCGCCCCGTCCAGTATGGCGTCCCGTCTGTCGAGTTTGTACGGGGCCGGGCGGCTGCCGGGGCCGAGTCGGGCCATGGCGCGCAGGATGTGCTTGGGCGGGAGTTGCCAGCGCACACGGTTGGGGACGGCGCGCAGGACGGTGCCGGTGAGGGCGAGGCGGCGGGTCACCGTGGCGGGTGGCGGGGCCGCTCTGCCGTACAGCTCGTGGGCGTACGGCGGCAGCGAGGCGTACGCCAGGTTCGCCACACGCCTCCACAGCAGTTCGCGCGCCGGAACGAGCAGGGCGTGTGTGGGCGGGCGCTGCAGGAAGTCGTCGACGGCGCGCGCGTCGGCCCCGGCGGCGAGCCGCGGCCGCGTCTCCTCGAAATACGCGGCGAGTGCGCCCGTCGACGCCGGTACGTCCGCGGGGTCGAGCCCCACGAGGCGGGCGCTCTGCCGGTGCTCGTCGACGTACCGGTCGGCCAGCACGTCGGTGAGGCGGAACCCCGAGCGGCGTACGACGTGGAGGTAGGAGTCGATCTCGGCGCAGTGCACCCAGAGCAGCAGTTCGGGCTCGTCGACGCCGTACTGCTCCCCCGTCTCCGGGTCGGTGGCCCCGAGCATGGTGTGGATCTTCCGCACGCGGGCGCCCGCCTTCTCGGCGACCTCGGTCGTTCCGTAGGTGGTCGTGCCCACGAAGTTGGCGGTCCGCATGAGGCGGCCCCACGCGTCCTTGCGGAAGTCGGAGTTCTCCATGACGCCGCGGACCGCGCGGGGATGCAGGGCCTGGAGGTACAGGGCCCTGATCCCGGCGACCCACATCATCGGGTCGGCGTGCGCCTGCCAAGTCACGGATGACGGACCGAAGAGCCCGGGGTCGGGGTCGGGGTCGGGTGCGGGATCGGTTGCGGGTATGGATGTGCGCGCCTGCGTGCGCTCCGGCATGGTGCGACCAACTCCTGACGGGTGACGGTCCGACCGCCAAGTGTGGCCGCGTTCCCGTCGGTCTGACCAGGACCCCTCATTCCCGCCCCGGCGGCGGCCAGTCATGCCTGGACAACATTGTCCAGGGTGGACAGAGTGTGACGCTGACCTGGCCAGGCAAGTACCACCTGATTCGGGGTAGTTGAAGTGCCTGTGCAGGTCGGGCGGCCGAAGGGGCCTGTCCGCCGCGAAGGAACGGGGTGCTGTGATGAGTCCTGCTGTCTCGGACATGGTGTTGGCGCGCGGGAACAGCATGGACGGGCCGGGTGACTGGGCCCTGCTGATCGGGATCCTCGTGCTCTATCTGGCGGTCGGCTTCGGGCTCGAGTACCGGGCGAAGCGGCGCCGGGGTGCGGATCAGCCGGTGAAGGCGGCGGCGAGAGGGCTGTTCGCGGAGCGGGAGGGCAGCGCCGCCGCCGATCCGCAGCAGTACTTCGCCAGTCGCATGGTGATGCTGGTGGGCGGCGCCGCGACAGGCCTGGCCGGTTTCCTCACGCGAGGCGCGCCGGTCGCCGTGCAGGCCCTGGTGATGGGGGCGGTAGCGGTCGTGGGGATCTTCGCGTGGGCGTACTTCGACTACCGCACGGAGCCGCGCGAGGAGTCGTGACCTTCGGTTGCGCGGGGGCGTCCCGTGGTGCGGTTGCGCCGCGTGCACCAGGAACGGATGGCACAGGTAGACGCCGCCCGGTGCCCCGGTGGCGAGGGCGAGGGACCGGTGGTCGGACACCGCCACCGGATCGGACGCGAGCGTCAACCCGCTCCCCCCGTCCTCCCCCTTACTTCTCCAGCGCCTTCGGTACGTCAACGAAGGTCTCCATACCCATCAGCTCGCCGTATCAGCCCGTATTCTTCACTGACCGTGCTTGAGTTGCCGACGGTGCAGATGGGCAACCAGTCTCAAGAAGCACCCTCAAATGCGCCCACGGCCGAGTGCTGCGTCCCCAGCACGACCGCCATCCGCACGATTCCCCCCACCCGCACGATCCCCACCCGCTCACTCCCCCGCACGCCCGCGTGCGCACACGAAGAGGTCACCTCCATGTCAGACGTTCAGCCGGAAACTCCCGGAGTGCAGGCTCAGTACGCCGCCCGGGTCGCCGCGGATCTGGAGACCAACCGCAAGGAACAAGAACGCATCGGGTCCGAGGTCGCGGCTCTGCAGGAGCAGTTGCAGGCACTGGAGAACGACCACGCCGTGTTGCTGAGCATGCAGCAAGCGCTGGGCTCACCCGGTACCGCGCCGGGCAACGCCAAGCAGCCGGCTCGCCGCAAGAAGGCAGTCCCGGCCCCCAGGGCCAGTGCGAACGGTTCCCGTGCGACCCGGTCGAAGAAGGCCGTAGCGACCAAGGACAAGGCTACGACGGACGCGCCGAAGGCCACGGCGGAGCAGCCTGCCGCACCCGAGTCCAAGTCGACGCTGGTCGAACTGATCGACAACCACCTCGGCCGCCAGAACGAACCGCGCTCCGCCGCCGAGATCGCCACCGCACTCGCCCAGGCGCTGCCCGACCGCACCGTCAAGACCACGGTTGTACGCACCACGGTGGAGGGCCTGGTCGCCAAGGGCCGAGCCCAGCGTTCCAAGCAAGGTTCGTCGGTGTTCTACACCTCGGCGGCCCCAGCGGCAGAGCAGTCCGCCGCACCACGGCAGGAGCCCTCCTCCACCAACTGAACGGCCCCACAGGGGCCACCGTCCGTGGCAGGGCCCGTCGGAACACTCCCACGTGGCCCTGCCCGCCCCTGTTCGCGGCTCCGGACAGCGAGGTGATGCAGTCCGCCCGTAGGTCGGGTACGGCCGGTGGTCGAGAGAGTCGTACCGGACCCGGTCGGCCGGGGCGGGACGGGCCCGGCTACGCCGCCTTCGCCTCGATGAGGCCGAATCCGTAGGCCTCGTCGATCGGGCGCACCGACAAGATCACGAGTCCCGCACGGCCGCACAGTTCTTCGAAGTCCTTGCGCGTGCGTTCCCGGCCACCCGCGCCCACGAGCATGTGGAGATCGCTCAGGTAGGTGAGGCCGGCGGTCCGCGGCTCGACGACCTCGGGCAGCAGGGGATCCACGATCAGCACCCGCCCGTCGGGGGGCAGCACCTCGCGGCAGTGGCTCAGGATGGTCGCCGCCAGGTCGTCGGGCCAGTCGTGCAGCACGCTCTTGATCAGATAGACGTCGGACCCCTCGGGCACCGACTTGAAGAAGTCCCCGGCCACCAGGGTGCACCGGCTCGTGAGGTCGTGCTCCCGGAGCCTCTCGGGGGCCTGGGCGAGTCCCTCCTCCGAGTCGTAGACGACTCCGCTCAGGGCCGGATGCGCGCGGAGCACCGCGGTCAGCAGTGTGCCGTCGCCACCGCCGACATCGGTGACCTTCGTGAACCGGCCGAAGTCGAAGGCGTGCGGCAGCGCGGCGGCGGTCGCCGCGGTGCCCTGGCTCATCGCGGCGTTGAACTGCGCGGACAGCTCCGGGCGTTCCTTGATGTAGGAGAAGAAGTCCTTGCCGAAGACCGTCTCGAATGTACTGGCACCGGTCCGTATGCCCTGCTCCAGGAGTTCCCAGGGGCGCAGGATCTCGGGGTCGGTGAGCATGCCCACCAGGGCCGCCATGGAGTCGGGGCGCCCCGTGTCGAGCAGTGTCCCCGCGGGCGTCGCCGCGAAGGAACCCGGGGCCCGCTCGGTGAGGAGGCCGAGGCCGGCCAGGGCCCGCAGCAGCCGGTTCATGGCCTGCGGCTGGGCCCCGGCCGCCCCGGCCACCTCGGCGGCCGTACGTTCCTCGTCGCGGATCAGGTCGAACACCTTCAACCGCGTCGCGGCGCGCAGGGTCTGGACCACCATGTTCCCGAAGGCCAGCTGGGCCACGTGCCCTCGGGCCGCCTGCTCGGCCTCCCGGGTGTCCTCGTTCGCCACAGGTGCTCCCCTTCCGCTCCGGCCGGCGCGCGACCGGCTCTCACCGGCCGGCCGCGCGAGTGGAGTCAGGCTAACCGTCCGACTCACCAGCCACAGTGGGATATTCGGGCACAAACGGCTGCCGGATATGGACCGGGAGGGGACGGCAGGTGGTCCACCCGCTGCCCCCTCCCTCCCCTCCGTTCCTTCCCTCCGTTCCTTCACCTCCTCTCTGCTCCCCTCCCTCCCTCACCTCGACCGGGCAGGCACGCGCACCGGCGCGTCGGGCTGTCAGCAGTCCGCGAAGACGGCGCTCATCACGTCGTTGTGCCCGGACGCGAGGTTGCCCTGGAACCAGCCGGGGACGGTGCCCAGGTACCCGCTGTAGTCACTGTGCTTGTAGATGTGGATCCGGGTGGGCGTGCGGTTCCAGGCCGAACTCGCCCGGTCCTCGAACCAGGAGGGCACCTTGTGGTGGCCGCAGCTGGGCACCACCCAGAGCCAGCCGCCGCCATTGGAGTTCTGGAAGAAGCACGAGCCGCTGCCGCACTCGGACCAGGCCCGGGTGCCGTAATCCTTGCCGCTGACCCAGTACAGGCCCTCCACGCCCGGCATCTTGGTGACGCTGGTCTCCTCGGCGCTCGCCGCCGTCGGTGCGGCGAGCGCGAAAGCCGCCGCCATCGCCGCCACGGTCGCCGCAATTCTCTTGCGCATGTCCCCTCCTGAAGTCACTGGAACGCTGTGCGTTCACTGTGGGCCGTGGCGGCCCGGGGATCGTCGGCAACGAGCGCACGCTTCCTGGGCATCCAGCGCACGCGCCCGTGCCCGGACCCCCGCCCGCACCTCGCTCGGCGGGACTCCGTACGCCTTGCGGAAGGCGCGGCCGAAGTCCGCGGGATGGCGGAAGCCCCAGCGCGCGGCCGTCGCGGCGAGGGTGCGGTGGCCCAGCGCCGGATCGGTCAGGTCCGCGTGGCAGCGTTCCAGGCGCAGCCGCCTGATCATGGCGCCCACGGTCTCCGGCTCGTGCCGGAACAGGAGGTGGAGGCTGCGCACGGATATGTGGTGCTGGGCGGCGATCCCCGCGGGGACCAGTTCCGGATCGCCCAGGTTGTGCTCGATGAACAGCTTGATCCGGGCACGCAGGACGGCCTTGCGCGTCTCCGGGGACAGCGTGTCCTGGGCGCCGAGCCGCCCCGCGAGGACGGTCGCGGCCAGATCGACCCCGATCGCGCCCAGCCGGGCCAACTCCGCCGGATCGCAGGCGTGGGCGGCCGCCGGAAGCCCGCTCAGGTACGACCCGAGCAGTGCCGCCGACCCGGACCCGGGCCGGGTGGACAGCGACTCGGCCAGCAGCCGGTCCGCCCGGCCACCGGCCAGCGGCAGCGCCGACCGCGCCAGCCGCAGCAACGTCAGCCGGGTCTGCCGGCCCTGGTCGAGGAAGTCGCTGACGAGCGGAGCCGAAGTGGAGAACAGGGCCATGTCACCGGCCTCTAGGCAAGCCACGCTGCCGGCCTGTTCCAGCCGGACGGGGCTTCCCTGGACGAGGACCAGGTAGTACTCCTCCAGATCGTGGCGCCTGATCTGCAGGGGTGAACGGCGCGCGGTCATCGGGGAGAAGGCGAAGGCCGCCACCTGGCTGTGCGGCATCCCCACGGCCTCCACACTGCCTCTGAAGCGGGCCGCGTGCGGGCTGCGGATCGTCACAGGCATGACCTCGTCGCCGACCATGTCGGACCACCAGCCGAACCGCTCCGCCGCCGGGACCACATCGGTGTTCGCAGAGACCACGGGCCCTTCCGCGCCGTCGTCGGCCTGCCGCGTCTTATGGATGATGGACATTCAATGATGCTCGCTGCCGGGTACCCGCCGGGAAAGCCGGCCGCCGGCCAGGAGGCGCCGGATTTTCTCCTGCCAGCCGCAGCAGTCGCAGCAGTCGCAGTTTCCGCAGCAGCCGCGAGGAGGTCAACGACATCCGGCGGAAGAGCACGACCGTGCAGCTACTGGCGTTCCGCTTCCAGACGGTCGATCTCCTCCTGCACCTTGCGCGTAACCGGGTTGCTGCGGCGGTCGCGGTCACCGAGAACCCTGAGCACGGCCCGGCCGTCTGCAGCAACGACACGTATGAGCGGCCACATAGCCACCCAGGCAACGCCGAGAACGACGCAGAGCATGCATACGTCGTCCGCCAGAGGATGCATCGACCCGGGATCGCGCAAGGCGGACAGAGCCACCACCATCGCCACCGCCTGGGCCCCCATGACGGCTGTCCACAAGAAGAGAGACGCCAGCCGCACCCAGTTGTCCAGCCCCGCGGTGCTCCACCCCGCCTTCACTCCCATCCGACGCGCCGCCAGCCTTGCAAGCCACGGATACAGCTCCACCCAGGTCAGCACGGACCGTAGCCGGGCAATCCTCCGGTCCGTCTCATCCCAGTCGGAGCGTTCCTCCATCCCCTCCACCCACGCCTCGGCCATACGCTGCGCCCTCTCGCGCCTGAGGCGCTCGTGCCCCCCAACCTCCACGACTGCCACCAGGAGCACCACGGGTGCCACCGCCGCCACGGTCGCGGCGAACGCCTCTGTCATCTCTGCTGCCATCCCCACTGCATTCCGCAGGAGGATCGAAGCCATGCCCCGTCGAGTCCGTCAGGTGGCCGGTGAAGCCCTCTTGTCGGGTGCGGGCGGGGACTTCACACTGCGGGGCACGGGAGATGGGGAGCTCATGGCTGCAGCACGACGACGGCGTCGGTACTTACGGAAGAAGACGCGCCGACAGGTGCGGTTCTGGGGCACCGCGGTCGCGGTGGTCGCCGCCATGTGGGCGGCCGGGAACTGGGCGAG
This sequence comes from Streptomyces sp. Je 1-369, assembly GCF_026810505.1. Classification (NCBI taxonomy): domain Bacteria; kingdom Bacillati; phylum Actinomycetota; class Actinomycetes; order Kitasatosporales; family Streptomycetaceae; genus Streptomyces; species Streptomyces sp. Je 1-369. Next base: position 8,349,424 of record NZ_CP101750.1, on the reverse strand, counting down.
TGTATGGCCGGTCCTGTTGACCGTGCTGGTCGTAGCCGTGGTGGGCGGCGCGGGGTACGGGCTGTGGCAGGCGCACCGCCTCGCGGTCGGCAAGGACCGCGCGTGGCGGCTGGAGGAGGACGCGCGGGCTCGGGAGCTGTCGATGGCCGAGGTCGACGCGCTCTCCTGGCAGGATTTCGAGCGGTACGTCGCCGACCTGTGCCGTCGGGACGGCTGCACGCGTGTCCTCGTGAGCGGGAAGACCGGTGACTTGGGCGCCGATGTGATCGGCTACCTCGCGGACGGCCGCAAGCTGGTGATCCAGTGCAAGAAGTACGCGCCGGAGCGCAGCGTGTCCTCTCAGGACATGCAGAAGTTCCTCGGCACGGCCCGCAACGAACACGGCGCGGACGTCGCCCTGTTCGTCACCACCTGCCGCAGGTTCACCGCAGCCGCGCTGGGTCTGGCGGTACGGCACGACATCATCGCGGTCCACCGCGATCTGCTGGGGGTGTGGGTCAAGGGCGCCCGGCTGGACAGCCTGATCCCACTGAACGGCCACGGCGACGGCCACGGCAACGGACGCGGACAGCGCCGCTCGCCAGCCTGACGGAGGCAAGACGCCTCGTCGGCCCGGGTCAGCCGACCGACTTGATCGTCTTCATCGTGAGGTGGGAGGTGAAGCGCTGGACGCCGGGCAGTCCGCTCAGCTTGCCGGTGAGGAACGCCTCGCACGCCTCGTGGTCGGCGACGGCGGCGCGGATGAAATAGTCCGGGCGGCCGTACATGCGGCGGAACTCCGTGACCTCCTCGTACGAAGCGACGATCTCCTCGAACTCCTCGAAGCTCTTGCGGTCGTTGGCGTAGATCTCCACGTCGATGAGCACCTCCAGGCCGCGCCCGAGCGCGGCCGGGTCCGTCACGGCCCGATACCCGGTGATGATGCCCGCCTCCTCCAGCCGCCTGACACGGCGCAGGCACGGGGGCGGTGTGAGGCCGACCCGTTTGGCCAGTTCGACGTTGGTCAGACGTCCGTCCTCGCGCAAGAGCAACAGGATTTCACGGTCGATCGCATCTAGTGCCCATTCATTGCCCATGAAGCGATTATACGGTCACAATACGCAACCAAATAAGGGGACAACTTTCCTAACATGTCTCCATGCATATACGTACTGCCCTACGACCTGCCGCTGACGTGGCTCCCCCGCAGCCGCCGCCCGTCCCGGCTCCGGCGGGCCGGGACCCGTCCGAGGCACGTACGGCGTTCAGGGACTCCCTCTCGGTGGGCATGGCGTTCGTCCCACTGGGGCTCGCCTTCGGCGCGCTGGCCGTCCAGTCGGGGCTGGACTGGTGGTGGGCAACGCTGTCGGCCGCCGTCGCCTTCGGCGGCTCGTTCGAGTTCCTGCTGATCGGTCTCGTCGTCGCCATGACCCCACTCGCCTCGATCGCGGTCGCCGCGTTCATGGTGAACCTCCGGCACGTCTTCTACGCACTGTCGTTCCCCCTGCACCGCGTGCCCGGCCGCCTCGGCAAGGCGTACGGCACGTTCGCGCTCTGCGACGAGGCCTACGCGTTGGCCACCGCCGAGAAGGCCCGCTCGTGGCCCGGCCCGCGCATCTTGTGGACGCAGTTCTTCCTGCACGCGTACTGGACGGGGAGCGCGACCGCGGGCGCCCTGCTGGGCGCCCTCATCCCCGAAGGCGTCACCGGCCTGGACTTCGCCCTGCCCGCCCTGTTCACCGTGCTGGCCCTCGACGCGCTACGGGACCTGCGGGACCGGCGCGGCGACCTGCCCACCCCACTGCTGGCCCTGTCGAGCGCCCTCGTGGCCCGTGCCGTCTTCCCGGACCAGATGCTGCTGGTCGCGTTCGCCCTGTTCACCGCCGGGCTCCTGGCCCGGCACCTGCTCACCACCACGCGAAGGCCCTGCCATGCCTGACCCCACGTACGCCATCGCCGCGGTCCTCCTCACCGCCGCCGTCACCTGGGCGCTGCGTGCTCTGCCGTTCGCCGCCCTGGCCCCGCTGCGCGCGAGCGGCACGGTGCGGTACCTGAGCGCGCGCATGCCGGTCGGCGTCATGATCATCCTGGTCGTCTACTGCCTGCGCGACCTCCCGGTCACCGAAGCCCGCGCCGCGGCCCCGCTCTCCGCGCTGGCCGTCACCGTCGCCCTGCACGTGTGGCGACGCAACGCCCTGCTCAGCATCGTCGGCGGCACGGCCGTGCACGTCGTACTGACCAGCACCGTCTTCGCCACCTGAGCCTTACCCTGTTCTGCTCGCCCTGCCCTGCCCTGCCCTGCCCTGCCCTGCCCTGCCCCAGAAGGCGGTACGCGCGCGGCGTCCTCAGGTCGTGCTCTCCGGAGACTCGTCCACGTCCCGCAAGCTCAGCGCCAAGTCGTTGGTCACGGTGAAGAAGGGCTTGGCACGTGTCGTGCCGCGCGTGCTGTGCGGCACGTGGACGGCCGGGACCACGTCGGTCTTCTTGCGGTCGACGATGTCGCCCCCGATGCGGCCGATGGTGACGGGCGGGCTGGCGTGTCCCACGTAGAGGCGTAGGTCCCACACGTCGTGTGCGCTGCTCCGTCGGGCGAGCGCCCGGGAGTAGGGCAGCGTGAAGGAGAAGTGCAGCAGCCCGTCCGTGAGCGGAGTCGCAGGGGTGGTGGGCACGGTGGTGGGCGCGGCCGCGGGTGTGGTGGGGACCGTGAAGTCGTAGGCGTCGCCCTGCCGGGAGACGGCGATCACCGTGGCGTCGTACAAGGGGTGGGGCAGGTCGGCTGCGAGAAGGCGCGCGGTGACGGTGGCGTGGTCGTCGCCGGTGGTGATGCCGGTGATCTCGGCGTGTGCGGGGCGCTGCCAGGTGCGCAGGGCCAGGAATCCGTCGGCCGTGGTGTAGGGCAGTACGGCCGTCACGTTGCTGTCGACGAGTGCGGGGGCCGAGCCCACGCTGCGCGCCTGTTCCGCCAGGGCGCAGACGAGCCGTGCCCGCTTCACCGCTGTGCCGTGGCCCGTGACGTAGCAGTCCCAGCGGCCCTCCGGCAGTTCGTGCTCGGTCGGGTCGAGGGTGATGCGGGGGTCGGGTGCGCCCGGCGCGGTGGCCGCGGGCGGCAGGGGGATACGGATGTGCCGGCCTTTGGGGTCGCGGCGCAGGCGGGCCAGGAAGTCGAGGGGGCCGGGCGGCAGCGATGCCGCGTCGAGGCGGATGCTGATGCTGCGCTGTGTGGTGACACGGGCGAAGGCGACGGGGGGCGTGGCCGGTTGAGGGCCGGCCAAGGGCTCGGGCGCGGGGGTGGGTGCGGGTGACGGTTCGCCGCGCGTGTCGGGTCCGGTCGGCAGCGCGGCTCTCAGTCTCGACCACCACGTGCCGTGGTGTGCGGTCTTGGCCGCGTGCTTGCGGGGCAGGGCCGCGAGTTCTTGGAACAGGGTCTCGTAACGCAGGGCCAGGGCGGACGGCGCGTAGGTCTGGGCCCGTCTTCGCGCCGCGGCGCCCAGACGTTCGCGGAGGAACACGTCGGCCATGAGACGGTCGAGGGCCTCCGCGTACCCGTCCACACCGGCGTCCAGGGGCACCAGGACCCCGTTCGTCTCGTCGATGATCTCCGCGGGTCCGTGAGGGCAGTCGGTGGAGATCACGGGGACGCCGCAGTGCATGGCCTCGACGATGGTCATGCCGAAGGACTCCATGTCGGAGGAGACGGCGGCGATGGCGCCCTTCGCCCATTCGGTCTCGATCGGGGAGACCGGGCCCATGAGGAACACGCGGTCGTACAGGCCGAGTTCATCGATCCGGCGGCGCAGTTTCGGCCGTTCGGGGCCTCGTCCGTAGAGGCGCAGCGACCAGGTGGGGTGGAGGGCGGCGACCTTCGCGAAGGCGTCGATGAGTCGGTCGTAGCGCTTGACGGCGATGAGGCGTCCTGCAGCGACGACGACGTCCGAGCGCAGGTCCGAGGGCTCGACGGCGGGCTGGGGGACGCTGTTGGGGATGCACAGGATGCGGGCGGGCACGTCCGGCAGCGCTCGGCGGTACTGCGCGGCGTCGGCGCCTGACACGGTGACGAAGGCGTCCAGTTGAGCGATCGCCTTGTTCTGGTGCGCACGCAACGTGGGGTTGTGGGCGCCCAGGCTCAGGTGTTCCTGGCCGATGCGCAGGTACCGGTTCTGGCCGTCACGGGCGAGGTAGCCGTTGAGGTCGGGGCGGGTGGCGATCACCACCTCCGCGTCGGTCTCGCGCAGCCATGCGCCGATGCGCTCGTCCTGCAGGGCGGAGTAGAGCAGGCGCGTGGAGTTCAGGGCGGCGCCGGTGTCCGGGAACATCGTGCACGGCTCGGCAGTGAGCGGGTGGTCGCCTTCGTAGGTGGGGCTTTCCGTGCGCATGTCGATGAGCGCGGTCAGCTTCACCCGTTCGTCGAAGGCGAGTTCAGGCTTGTCACTGACCTGGTGGACGCTCACGACCTCGACGTCGTGCCGGTCGGCCAGCGCGCGCGAGAGATTGACCGTGGCGCGGATCGTCCCCCCGATGCCATAGGCGTTGTTGATTAAGAACGCGATCTTCACTGATTGCTCCCCCCGCGCAGCCGCTCCGGTCAAGGGCGTGCGCCATCTGCCCTGCGCGGGGATCGGCACCGTGCAGGGCTTGTGTCTCTGTCGCTTGCTCTCCGCGTGCCGTACGCATGGATGCGGCTACCCAAGCTGATCCATCTTGGTCGCGTTGGCCATGAAGGACTCGCATGCGAAAAGGCACTGCCGGACGATGCCGCCAAGCGCGGGAAACGAGTTGGCGTCCCGCGCCCCAACGTCATCTTCAGCATGTGAATGGAGCCATTCAAATCCACAGAGTGTTCACATGTCCAGTGTGACGTGCGGGTCATTACGGGTGAAATTGGCGTTTTCCACCAAGCGGTGTGAGCCCTATTCGCTTCGCTGTGGCGGAGAGTGTGACGGATACGTGAAGATCCGGAAGATGTACTTCAGGTTGCCCAAAAAGGAGTGACGAACCCATAACGAATTGAACGTGTCGTTATCTCGGGGATAGCGGAAGTCGGTTACCGGAAGCCGGTCGTCGGCCGGCAGAAGCCGGCCGACGGCCGCACGCGAGGCCGCGAGCCCGATTCAGATTCCGGATCCGCCGCCCATGTTCTGATTCCTGGCATGCGACGCGCTCAGTCCCTGCGCGAATCCCTGATCGGCCGCGCCACGCTCCAGCGCGCCGCGCTGACCCGTGTTCCCTCGGCGTCGCAGTACGACCCAGCACGCGCCGATCGCCAGCGCGGCCACGACCAACATGGAGATGATGACGGTCATACGTTCCCCTACCCAGTCCCCTGCTTGTACGGCGGCACGGATGTGCGGGCCGCCCTGATCTTCATTGTCGCCCCGACACCGGAGCTCGGTCCACCGTGCGGGAGTTGACCTCGGCACCGTCGCCCTGACACCCAGCTCGCTGAACGCCGATGCCTGATGACGACCGCCTGACATGTGGCCGCTTGCATTAGCGGATACGGGACGACTTCCCCGTCACCACGACGACCGCCTCGTGCGCCACGCGCCGGACAGGGGCGAAAGGAGCAGCCATCAGCGGGTATGCCCCGTACGTCTCCCCCGAAGTCCGACCCGCCCTCCGCACCGCCGGGCGCCCAAAGATAGCGTTGCTTCGCTTGAGCTAACCCCCACCTCACCGGAGACAACAGTGAATCGCTCGACCAGGCTCGCGGTTGCCGCGCTCACGGCTTCCGCTGCCCTGCTGCTGACTGCCTGCGGTGGTGGTTCGGACGACGACAACGGCAACGACAAGATCGCGGGCGCGGACACCGGCACGAAGGAATCGGCGTCGCCGTCCGCGACGGCGGACGGGATCGACCGGCCGGAGATCAAGCTCCCGAGTGACGACAAGCTCGTCTTCGAAGAGCCCGATGACGCGAAAGAGGCGTCCGTACTCGATGACAACCAGCAGTTCATCCGGGCCACGGACGACGCCGTCGTCCGCGGGAATCCCAAGTCGGCGGCTCTGAGGTTCTACGCCAAGGGTGAAGCCCTGAAGGTCAGCGTGGACTGGGTGAAGCAGTTCGTGGATGCCGGCCAGTCCATCTCCGGGACGGTTCGCTACTACAACCGCAAGGTGACGTTCCTCAAGGACGGCTCCGCGGGGCTCACTTACTGCGGCGACGAGACCAAGGCGTACAACAAGGACCGGAAGACCGGTAAGCGTTCCGATGGGGTCTCATCGAGCAGCGACGCATACGTGTTCTACAACCTGCACCTCGAGAAGGATCCGCGGGGGGTCTGGCAGGTCGAGCAGATGATGTCGAAGAGGGGGGCACAGCAGTGCCGTTGACCACGTTCGCGAAGTCCGCCCTGGCCATGGGGACGCTGACCGTCGCCACGATCGTCTCGGCCTCTCCGGTCGCCTTCGCCGAAGGGCGCGCCCCGGGCGGTGGCGCGAAGCCCGGCTCCCAGGGCGGCGAACAGACCGGCGGGAGCAAGGGCCAGGAGATCAGCGCCAAGATCACCTACGACCTGTCCAAGAACGGGTCGGGCGGGCATGTCGGCGCCATCCAGCCGGTGGGCGATTGGACACCGCCGCCCTGCTGGTTCGCGCCGAAGTACACACCCGCCCAGTACAAGGCATACAAGAAGGACAGCTGGTCCGTCGGTGGCGATCAAGCGGAGTGGGTGAAGAAGGAGGAGAAGCAGTTCGCGAAGGGGGAGCCCGACGACGACTTCCACCTCAAGGACAAGGAAGAGGGCTACTGGTGGGGCCACTTCATCAACCATGACCGCATGGACGAAGAGGCTGCCTGGGAGTGCATGTTCCGCGACCCGTGGTGGGTGAAGAAGGGCGATGACCCCAAGGTGGAGAACGCCATATCTCCGAAGATCCTCGCCGGGCTCGCCTACGACAAGATCCGCGTTCCTGACACCTCCGTGTCGATGAAGCCCGAGGGCACACAGAAGGTAAAGCTCAACACGTGGTTGTGGCTCGACAAGGCCACGTTCAAGCCCGTGTCCGTCACCGCCGGTCTGCCGAGCCTGGGCATGACGGCGACGACCACCGCCGAACCCGTCGGCCTCCACATCGAGCCGGGTACCGAGGACGCCAAGGTCTTCCCCGCCTCCGGTGACTGCCCGATCAACGCGGACGGCAGCATCGGCGAGCCGTACGCCAAGGGCAAGGCGGATCAGGAGCCACCGTGCGGGATGGCCTACCTCAGGTCCACGTCCGGGACGGGTCCGTACCAGTTCAAGGCTTCCGTCACATGGAAGATCTCCTGGCACGGGTCGGGTGGCGCGAAGGGTGAGCTGCCGGACGGCACCTTCGAGACCACCCAGGACGTGAACGTCCAGGAGATCCAGTCCATCAACCGCTGACCGCGGTCGTCGGACAGTCAGCACACAAGGCGCGCGGAACCATCTCGGGCCAACGGGGGCCGGACACATATGTCGGACTTGAAGAAGAATGCGGCAGCCTTGCACAAGGCGTCGTCGGCGCTGGGCAAGGTGGATGACCACACACGCAAACCGCTGCACGACTTCAAGGCCGCTTCGCACGACATGTCCGCGTTCGGTGTGCTGGGCTCGTTGATGGGCGCCAAGGACGACATCCAGGACGGCATGGACACCATCGCCGACCTCACCCAGGGGCCTGCACAAGGAGTGGGAGGCCGAGGCGAAGTTCCTGGGCGATGTCTCCGACGCCTTCGACCTCCTGGATGTCCTCCTGTCGGCCCCGGCACGCGCGAAGAAGGGCTGAGTCACCCATGGGCTTCGACATCATCCCTGGTGACATCGACGTCGACATCGACGCCGAGGACCTCAACCCGCTGAAGTGGATCAACAAGGCCAACCACGCCTTCGGCGACACCCTCGCCAGCGGCCTGGAGTTCCTCGGCATCACCGACCCCGCCGTCGGCCCCGACGGCATCCGCGAGATGGCCAAGCAGTGGCGGGCCCTGGCCAAAGGACTCGATGGCGCCGCATGCGACGCCAAGTCTGCGCTCAAGGATCTGGAGTGGGAGCGCGAGGCAGCCAAGGCTCTGCACAAGCGGGCCAAGGCCTCCCGTACACAGGCATCCGCCAGACCGACGACGACAAGACCACCACCTTCACGTACACGGCCGACGGCGAGCTCGCCTCCGCCACCACCCCGGACGCGACGGTCCAGCGGCGGTACGACCCCGCCGGCCGCCTCCTCGCCGAGACGGTCGACGGGCACACGATCACCTATGCCTACGACGCGATGGGGCGCCGCACACGGCGCACCACCCCCTCCGGTGTCGTCGGCACCTGGCGCTACGACGCGGCGGGCAACCGCGTCGAGCGGACCAGCGCCGACCACACGATCCGCTTCGACCGCGACGCCGTCGGCCGCGAGCTGCACCGGCACATCGATTCCGCCCTCACCCTCACGAACACGTTCGACGCCCTCGGCCGACTCACCACGCAGTCCGCGACGGACCACACGGTCGCGCGCAGCCTCCTCCGGCGCAGCTACACCTACCGCGCCGGCGGCCGACTCACCGCTGTCGGTCAGCAGGCCAACGGCACACGCCGCTTCGGCCTCGACGCCGCGGGGCGCGTGACGACCGTCGACGCGGCCGACTGGACCGAGCAGTACGCCTACGACGAGGCAGGCAACCAGACCGACGCCTCCTGGCCCACCGGGCACCCCGGTGGCGACGCCACCGGCACCCGCACCTACATGGGCACCAGCCTCGTCCGAGCCGGCGGCGTCCGCTTCGAACACGACGCGGCCGGCCGCGTCACACTGCGGCAGAAGACCCGCCTGTCGCGTAAACCCGCCACCTGGCACTACACCTGGGACAGCGAAGACCGCCTCACGGCGGTGGTCACACCCGACGACACCCGTTGGCGTTACCTCTACGACGCGCTCGGCCGCCGCATCGCCAAGCAGCGTCTGGGCCAGGACGGGAGCGTCGTCGAGGAGACCTCGTTCACCTGGGACGGAAGCACCCTCTGCGAACAGAGCACCACTACGCCCGGGACACCTCGGCCCACCGTGCTCACCTGGGACCACGACGGCCTGCGCCCGATAGCGCAGACCGAGCGGCGCACGGCGCACGACGCACCGCAGGAGGACATCGACTCCCGGTTCTTCGCGATCGTCACCGACCTCGTCGGCACGCCCACGGAACTCATCGACGAATCCGGCGCCATCGCCTGGCAGGCACGCTCGACGCTGTGGGGCAACACCTCCTCGGAGCCCGGCGGTGCGACCACCACACCCCTGCGCTTCCCGGGCCAGTACCACGACCCCGAGACAGAGCTCCACTACAACTACTTCCGGCACTACGACCCCGAAACGGGCCGCTACCTCTCCCTCGACCCCCTCGGACTCGCCCCGGCGCCCAACCCGGCGACCTATGTGACGGACCCCCACTCCTGGTCCGACCCGCTGGGCCTCGCCCCGTACAAGACCGGTATGCCGGACCCGTACGCCGGCACCAAGGAGGCCTCGCGGCTGCTCCGCGACGCGGGCGTCCCCCGGCCCTTCCGTGTGCAGGTCATGCAGTCCTTCGAAGACGGCACGCACTCAGTGCGCCGGGCCGGCGACAGCGACTACGGGATGCGCTTCTACGACAACGAGAACGCATGGGCGCGCGGCCGCTACCTGACCACGCAATGGCCGGCCACACGTGAGGAGATCGCCGTCAAGGCGTCCTGGAACCAGTTCACCTACCTCAAGCAATGGCAGATCCGGCCAGGTGCGCCCATCATCGAGGGCAGAGTCGGGCCACAGGGGGTCGGGTACCCTGGCGGCGGAAAACAGACCTACGTACTGAACCCCGACAGGGACTTGCTGGAGCCATAAAGTGTCCGAGCCCACCACGCGGAAGGCCCTCGCCACGACCGAGCGGGCCCTGTCCGAGATCGACCAGGAGCTGGAGCGGCACGCGGCTGGCCGGGGCCAGGTCAGCACCCCCGGGCAACTGACCTCGCTGCGCCGACAGCTGGCGCAGATGGCAGCACAGCTCTCCACGCCCCAACTGCCGCCCAAGGACCAGCGCCTGCGAGGCATCGGCCGTGTCGTCGCCGACTCCTGGCCGTACGACAACCCGCTCGGCGGCACGATCCTGGAAGCCGAGCGGCGCTACCTCAAGGCCTAGGACACAGGCCCTGGACAGCAGAGCACCGCCCGGATCACCAGGACGGGCGTACGAGGTCCGGGGTCAGGGCGGCCAGGTCGGGGGCGCCGAGGAGGGCGAGGGCCAGTTCGGTCTCCCGGTGCAGGGCGTTCAGGGCGGCGGTGACCCCTTCGGCGCCGCCCGCGGCCAGGCTCCAGACGTAGGGACGCCCGATCGCCACGGCGTCCGCGCCGAGCGCCAGCGCCTTCACCACGTCGGTGCCCCGGCGGATACCTCCGTCGATGAGGACCGGAACCCGGCCCGCCACGGCCTCGGCGACGGCGGGCAGGGTGACGAGCGGGGTGATCGCGGTGTCCAGGTTGCGGCCCCCGTGGTTGGACATCCAGACGCCGATCCCGGCCTCCGCGGCCCGGCGGGCGTCGTCGGGGCGCACGATGCCCTTGGCCAGGACCGGCAGCCCGGAGACCGAGCGCAGCCATTCGAGGTCGGACCAGCCGACGGCGGGGTCGATCCGCGGGTCGTGGATGCCGCGGTGCGCGGGGTCGGCCGCGTTCCGGCCGGGCTCCCCGGCGTGCCCGGCCAGGTTGGCGGGCATGCCGTGGGAAGGGAGGGCGAATCCGTTGCGCAGGTCCCTCTCCCGAAGACCCGTCACCGGGGTGTCGACGGTGACGACGCAGGCGGTGGCGCCGGCCGCACGGGCCCGGAGCACCAGGTCCTCGGTGAGGGCCCGGTCCCTCTGCACATAGAGCTGGAACCACCAGGGTGCGGTAGCGGCTGCGCCTATCTCCTCCAGCGTCAGTGTGGAGAAGGTGCTCACCGTGGTGAGGGTTCCCGCGGCGGCGGCGCCCCGCACGGTCGCCGCTTCCGCGTCGGGGTGGAACAGGCCGTGCGAAGCGGTCGGCGCGAGCAGGACGGGGGCGGGGAGTTCCGTGCCGTAGAGGGTGCGGCGGGTGTCCACGCCCGCGGTGCCGGTGAGGACCCGGGGCAGCAGCGCCAGCCGCTCGTACGCCTCGGCGTTCCAGCGCACGGTCCGTTCGTCCGCCGCGCCGCCCTGCAAGTAGTCGTAGGCGGGGGCGGGCAGTACGTCGCGGGCCGCGTCGTGGAAGTCGGCCAGGGTGATGCGCTGGGGATGCGAGGTGGCGGGGCGCGGCAGCGAGGTCGTCACAGTGCTCCCTGGTCGGCGGCGTGCACGCGCAGGTGGAAGGTGAGGCGGTTGATCGCCTCGCGGGCGGCGGCCAGCGCCTCGTCGGCGCTCGGCGCGATCGCGCGGGCGTGGGCGACCCGGGAGGTGGAGGATTGCAGGGTGTCGACGGCGGCGTCCGGCGGGACCAGCAACTGCACTTCGGTCACCCCGGGTATCGCGCGGGCCTCGTCCAGTCCCGTGGTCTCGGCGAGCACTCCGGGGGCGGGCAGCGCGGCGAACCAGATCGCCGAACTGCGGGGAGTGCGCGGTGCGGCGAGGGCGGCTCGGATGCCGGGCAGGACCTTCTCGCCGAGGGTGTGGCGGATGAGGCAGTCGGCGATGTCGACGCCGGTCACGTCGTGGGCGAGGGACGGGATCTCGTCGCCGCCCATGCGGACGTGCGTCTCGATCAACTGCGGTCCGCTCTCGCCGAGGACGACTTCGGTGTGGGTGGCGCCGGCCCTGATGCCGAGGGCGTCGAGGATCCGTTCCACGTAGTCGTGGACCTGCTTCTCCTGGACTGGGGTGAGTGGTGCGGGGCTGACGTGGCCCAGTTCGACGAAGTTCAGCGGGTCGGAGTACTTGCGGGTGATCGCGACGATCTGGTGGTCGCCGTCCTCCGAGAAGGCTTCGACGCTGAACTGCGGGCCCTCGTGGAACTGTTCCACCAGGACCGGCGTGCCGTCGGCGTCCCCGAGTCCGCCGCCCGCCCGTGCGAAGGCGTCGGCGGCCTCCTCGGCGTCACGGGCCAGGGTGATGCCCTTGCTGAAGGAGCCGCTGCCCGGTTTCACGATGCAGGGGGTGTCGTGCGCGGCGAGGAACGCCCGCAGTTCCGCCACGTCGGAGACCTGGGCGCAGGCCGTGGTGTCGATGCCTGCTTCACGCAGCCGGGCCCGCATGGCGTGTTTGTCGTAGACCAGAGCAGTGGTCCGCGGGGAGTGCGCGGCGAGGCCCAGCGCCTGGCCGACGAGCGCGCACTTGTCCTGGTCCCGCTCGCCGAAGGCCACGATCCGGGTGAACGGGTGCCGGGCGTGCACGGCCTCGGCGAACGCGACCCATTCGTCGTCCGGCGCATCGGGGCTCACCCCGATGATCCGGGTGTGTTCCGTCGTCTCACGGAGTTTGGAGAGGTAGTCCAGTCGGCAGATGACGGTGGTGCGGGTGCCTGCCCGGGCGCGGCGCAGCCGGGTGGGCAGGTCTCGGCCGCTGCCGATGACCAGGACGTGCTCGGACATGAAGGTCGACCTCGCTGGAGTAGGCGTGATGGCGGTGGTCAGAGATGGGTGAGCCAGCCGTGGGGGTCGTCCGTCCGGCCGTGGACCACGTCCTGGAACGCCTGGCGCAGTCGCCGCGTGATGGGTCCGCTGCCCGCTTCGGTGACGGGGCGGTCGTCGACCGAGGCGATGGGGACGATCTCGGCGGCGGTACCGGTGAGGAACGCCTCGTCGGCGACGTAGAGCTCGCTGCGGGTCAGGCTCTGCTCCCGCACCTCGTGGCCGAGGTCGCGGGCGAGGGTGATCGCGGTGTCCCTGGTGATGCCGGGCAGGATGTTGTCGCTGACCGGCGGGGTGGTGATCACTCCGTCGCGTACGGCGAAGACGTTGGCGGCGGACGCCTCGGCCACGTGGCCGCCGGGGGTGAGCATGAGGGCGTCGTCGTAGCCCGCACGGATCGCGGCGACCTTGGCGAGCGCGGAGTTGACGTACGCGCCGGTGGCCTTGGCCAGTGGCGGCACCGCGTGCACGCCGTTGCGCTGCCAGCTGCTGACCATCAGCCGGCAGCCTTCCTGATCGGCCTTCTCCCCCAGGTACGAGCCCCAGGGCCAGGCCGCGATGGCGACCCTGGCGCTGTCCAGGCGCGGAGCGACGCCCATGGTGCCGTATTCGAGGTAGACGAGGGGGCGCAGGTAGCCGCTCTCCAGGCCGGTGCGGCGCAGCAGTTCGAGGCACGCCTCGGTGAGTTCGTCGACGCTGTGGCCGGGGTCCATGAGGTAGACGCGCGCCGAGTCGTGCAGCCGCTGGAGGTGTTCGCGCAACCGGAAGACGGCCGGGCCCCGCTCCGTCGGGTAGGCGCGGATGCCTTCGTAGACGCCCCAGCCGTAGTGCAGGCTGGGGGTGAGGACGTGTACCTGTGCCTGATCCCAGGGGACGAACTTGCCGTCCATCCAGATGTCGCTGGTGGGCGTGAGCTTCATCGTGCGGCTCCGTAAACGGTGGATGAGGGCGGGAGGGTACGGGACGGGACCGGGGTGGCCGGGCTGCCGACGTGCTCCAGTCGGCGTTCGATGCTGCGGGACTGGAGGGCCAGCACCTCGTGGAAGACTTCGGCGTCCGGCCCGTGGAAGGCGAACCAGCCCCAGCGGGGTCGCAGCGCGCAGCCGCGCTGGAACTTGGCCTCGTAGGTGGCGAGTCCGTAATGGATGCGGCGGATGCCGTTCTCCAGCGCCCAGCGGGTTGTCTCGTGGTAGGTGAGGGCGAGGTAGCAGCCCGAGGCCTCGGGGGCGAAGCCCACGGTGCGCAGGAAGAGGGCGTCGCCCGCTCTGAGGTACAGCGCGAAACCGAGCACGCGGCCCTCGTGGGCGGCGCCGAGGACGACGCACGACTCGCCGATCTCCTCGCGCAGGGCGTCGAAGTCGCGGCGGACACGCTCGTGTCCGCCGGGCAGTCCGTACTTCGCCCGGTGGGCCACCTGGAGGGCGGTCACCGTGTCATCGAGGGCTTCCGGGCCGGTGGTGGCCACGGTGTGGAAGCCGCTGTTCTCGTAGGCGGTGACCTCTTTGCGCAGTCCTCTTCGGCGGCGGCTGCTGAGCCCGGCCACGTACTGCTCCCAGTCGTCGGCGCTCAACTCGTGCACGGCGTCGGCGCCGAGGAGCGTCGCGTGGTAGCCGGCACGGGTGGCGGCGGCGTCCACCCCCTCTGCCTCGGGCTCACCCACGTAGAGCAACGCCGTGCTGCGGCAGCCGAGTTGCTCCGATATCTGCTGAAGGAGGGCGGGGAGCGCCGCCATGACCGACCGGCGCTGCTCCGGGGAGCGCCCGTGGGTGTGGGCCACGCCGTGATGGTTGCCGAAGGTGGCGAGGGCCAGGGAGGGGTAGTGGTCGGCGCGGCCCTCGGGCAGGGATGCCGTGAGGCGGTCCCACTGTTCGCGCTCGGCCTCGTCGAGGAGTTCGGGCTCGGCCATGGGTGAGGCGGTGCCCGCCAGCCTCGGGGCGTCGTAGAAGAGCAGCCCGCCGGGCTCCTGGGTGACGAGCAGCGTGGCCAGCGCCACCGGCCGGTCCTCTTCGAGTACTTGGAGGCAGTGCGTCTCGTGGAGGTCGGTCCGCGCGGTGAAGCGCAGCCAGCGGGCGTCGTCCCAGATCAGGTCTGAAGCGCCCTCCCCAGTACCGTCCTGCCCGATGCCGTCCTGCCCGGTGCCGTCGTGGTGTGCCGGGTGATGGCCGGGCGGGAGCAGCCGGGCGGTGAACGAACCGTGGTGCGCGGTGGCCGCCGTCGTGGTCATCGCGCCCCTCCTTCGGTGCGGCCTGCGGTGGCGGGGACCGGCGCGGGCGGCTCGGTGTCGTCCCAGCCGAAGCCCGCGCCGACCAGTTGTGCGGTGGCGTCGAGTCTGCTGTCCAGGACGGCGGGGTCGGGGTCGGTGATCACCCAGGTGGCGAGGAAGTCGCCGGACTTGCGCAGCCGGTAGCGCTCCCCGCTCCAGTCGTCGCCGATCCGGGTGTTGAGGACGAAGTCCGTCGTTCCCGGCGGCGGTTCGGGCAACCGCAGGACCCGGCCGTGCTTCGGCGGAATGCCGCAGAAGGCGGCGCGGGGGGCGGTGCGCGCGTGGTTGCGTACGGCGTCGAGCGCGACGGGCAGCCCGCACTCGACGCGGGCCCACAGCTCTCGCGGGTCGGTGCCCAGGATGTGGCGGAGCATGGCGGGGATCGGTCCGCCGCCGATCCGGGCGGCCACTTCGCACAGCACGATCCGGCCGCTGTCGGTGACGAAGAACTCCGCGTGCGCGCAGAGGGTGGCCGGCGAGGGCAGCGCGTCGATCAGTCGCCACGTCTCATCGACCAAACGCTCGTGGAGCGGATCGGCGGGGTCGAGGTTGCGCGAGCCGAGCGGGGCGTCCTCCCAGTGGGTCAGGCACCCGGCGCCGGTGTACCGGGAGGCGACGGCCGCGACGGGCTCGCCCTCGGCCCGGAAGACGTCCACGTGGTGCAGGGTTCCGTCGATGAACTCCTCGACCTCGTACGAGCCGCCCGCCACCTGCTCGGCGAGCGCGTACGCCTGGCCGGGTGCGTCGAGCACGTGCACGCCCGTCGATCCGGAGCCGCTCCTCGGCTTGACCACGACCCGGCCGGGGCGGGCGGCCATGAAGTCCGTGATGTCGCCGACGGTCGCGACGGGCGCGAAGGCGGGGACGGGCAGGCCCGCGGCGCTCGCGTACTGCTTCATCAGGACCTTGTCGCGGTATGCGGCGGCCGTGGTGCTGTCGAGGCCGGGCAGGGCCAGCTCGCGGCGCAGCAGGGCGGCGCGCTCGACGTCGGCCTCGGCCAGCGCCAGTACGGCACGGGGACGGTGTCTGCGGGCGGCCGCACGGGCGGCGGTGAGCACGGCGTCGTCGTCGGTGTAGTCGGCGACGGTGACGACCTCCGTGAAGCCCTCGCCCACGGGGGCGCCATCGGCGGTGACCGCGACGAGCCTGCCCGCCTCCTCCGGCAGCCACTGGGCGAACGGGAGCCCTGCCTGGCGGGGGCTGATCAGGACGAGGATCACGCGGACGCCTCCTCGGTCCCGGGGAGGCCGAGCCGCGCGGCGAGCTCGTCCAGGGCGGAGGCGGTGCCCGCGTCCAGGGGGATGCCGTGGGTCTCCCGGTGCCGTTCGTGGGCGCGTTGCGGGTCACCGGGGGCCAGCACGGGCCGGTCCGTCGCGGCGGTCGCGGTGCGCACCGTGGTCAGCAGATCCGTCAGTCCGGTGGCGAAGCTGTCCGCGCCGGTGAACGCGGCCGGGTCGAGGGCGAGTACGAGATGCCCGATGCCGCGGCTCGCTCCGGCGCCGCCCGCACCGACCTGGGAGAGCCGCCAGTCGGGTGCGGTGCCGGTGAGTACGGCGCCGAGCAGGGTGACGGCCATGGCCAGGCCCTGCCCCTTGTATCCGCCGAGCGGCGAGAGCGCGTACGCCTCCTCGGGGTGCGTGGTGGGCCGGCCCGCGCTGTCGGTGGCCCAGCCGTCGTCCAGGCCGCGGCCTTCGGCCCTGCGCTGCTTCACCTCGCCGAAGCAGACCTGGCTGGTGGCCATGTCCAGGGCGAATTCCTCGTCGCCGCCGCCCGCGGCGACGCTGATGGGGTTGGTGCCGAACAGCGGCTCGACGCCCCCGTACGGTGCCACCCGGGAGGCGGCCGAGGTGACGGCGATGCCCACCAGTCCCGTTCGGGCCAGGGTGCGCGTGTAGACCGACGCGGCCCCGAAGTGGTTGGAGTTGCGCACGCCGACGGCGGCCACCCCGTACCGGGCGGCCCGCTCCGCCGCGAGCCGTGCGGCCGTCAGTCCGGCGAGGACGCCGAGCGAGCCGTCGGCGTCCAGGAGCAGTCCGGCGCCCCTGTCCCGCACGACGGTCGGCTCCGCCGCCGCGCGGGCCACTCCGGTGGACAGCTCGTTGAGGTACTGCGGGAGCAGGCGCAGGCCGTGCGTGTCGATGCCGCGCAGCGAGGTGGTGACCAGTGCGTCGGCCACCTGGTCGGCCTCCTCCGGGGGCAGGTCCGCCGCGACGAGTGCCTCGCGGGCGAGGTTTCGTGCCTGTCGTGGGTGGATGGTGCGGCCCGTGGCGGGCGGCGCGGGCTCGGCTCGGGGTGTCCCGGCCGGGGCTTCGGTGGTCAACGGGTGCTCCTGTGCACGAAGTGATGGGGACCGGCCCCCGGCAGGTCGACGGGCCGGCCGAGGACGTCGAAACGGTGCTTGCGGTAGAAGCCGAGGGCCGCGTCGGGGACGTGGCCCCAGACCGTTTCGGCGCCGTCCAGGGCCGCGACGGTCAGGGCGGTGCGCAGGAGCGCACTGCCCGCACCCGTACCGCGTGCCTCGTCGAGGGTGGCCATGCCGTACAGGCGCCGGGCGCCGCCGGGGCGCGGGTCCGGCAGGTCGTGGCCGGCCGGGGGGTCCTCGGCGTACAGGGAGGCGGCGCCCACCTCGCGGCCCTGGAGCAGCGCCGCGAGGTGCCGGGCAGCGGGGTGTTCGTCCTGCGGGTGGCCTGCGCCCGGCACGGCCGGTGCGGAGTCCGGTACCTGACGGCGTACGAGGTGCGCACGCCCGGCCGGGACGTGGTGCACGTACCAGCCGTGGGCCGTGGCGTCCGGGAGGTATCCGGAGCCGGGGCGGTCGGGCAGCGCGACGTGGCCGGTGGCGTCGAGGCTGAGCCCGTGTCCGGTGTCCACCGCGAGCAGGTCGACCACGTCGACGTCGAGGTGGTCGACGAGACCGCCGAGGTGGGCGGTGGCGGAGACGCCCGCGGCGGACTCGGGCATGCAGCCGAGCATGGTGATCAGGCCGCGTTCCCGTGCGGCCCGCAGCATGGCCAGGGCCGGGGTGAGGCCGCCCGCCTTCATCGGCTTGACGTTGATGCCGTGGAACGCGTCCGCGCAGGCGTCCAGGTCGGATGGGGAGGTGATGCTCTCGTCGGCGATGACGGGGATCGGGCTGATCTCCTTGAGGCTGCGGGCGTCGTCCCAGGCCGTGCGGGGGTAGGGCTGTTCGATCAGCCGCACCCCCAGGCCGTGCAGGTGGGGCAGGGCGGGGACGAGCCGGTCCGGATCCCAGCCGCAGTTGCCGTCGATGAGGAAGGGTGCGTCGGTCCGGCGGCGCAGTTCGCGCAGGATGCCGAGGTCACCGGGGTCCGCGAGCTTGACCTTGTACGCGCACCAGCCCGGCCGTTCGCGCAGTTTCCCGGCCATCGCCTCGGGGGTGTCGAGGCCGATGCTGTAACTGGAGCGCAGGTTCCGCGGCGGGTCCAGGCCCAGGGACTTCCACAGCGGGACGCTGAGCAGGCGGGCCCGCAGGTCGTGGAGGGCCGAGTCGAGTGCCGCGAGCACGAACGGGGAGTCGGGCAGCTCGGCGGCCAGCCGCCGCCAGACGGTGTCGGCGTCGCCGTCCGGCCCGCGGACGTCGAGGGTGGCCAGCAGGGGCGCCGTTCGCCGTAGGTCGGCGTGCATCCGCTCCAGGCCGGAGTTGTAGTGGTCCGTCATGAAGCAGGAGGCTTCGCCGTAGCCGGATACGCCGTCCTGCTCCGCCTCGACGATGACCGTACGCGTGATCGGGATGGCCTCCCGCGCGGAGCGCCAGAGGTGACGTTGGGTCAGGCTGGCCTCGTGCGCGGTGACCCTCACCGGTCACCCGCTCGTGGCGACTGGGACGCTTCGGGGTCCGGCTGCCCGGGGAACCAGGAGCCCAGCGCGGGGCGGAGGTCGTCGAACCACTCCGCCTTCGGGTCGTACCGCGCGAAGAACTGCCGCCCCACCAGCCGGGCATCACGGGCCTGGAGCAGCCGCAGCGAGAAGACCCGCTCCCCCGCGACGGTGGTCACCGAGTCCAGCAGGACCTTCCCCGGCGAGGCCGACATCACCGGGCCCCGGGCGGAGCGGGCAAGCCCGGAGACGCCGCGGATGGCGTTGTTGTAGATGTCCAGCGCCTCGGCGAGCGGCACACCGAAGTAGCTGCGGGCGCCGGTGTCCCGCTCGACGAACATGTAGTACGGCACCACGCCGAGCTCCACGAGCTGCTGCCACATCCGCGACCAGGCGTCCGCGCGGTCGTTGACGTGAGCGATCAGCGGTGCCTGGGCGCGGATCACCGCGCCGGTCGACCGCAGACGCGCGATGGCCTCCCGCACCACCGGGGTCTCCAGCTCCCTCGGGTGGGAGAAGTGCGCCATGACCGCGACGTGCCGGCCGGCCGCGACACAGCGTTCGAGGAGCCGCAGCAGATCGTCCGCGTCGGCGTCGCCGGTGAAGCGGGCCGGCCAGTAGGAGAGCGCCTTGGTCCCGAAGCGCAGCGTGCGCACGCTCTCCATGGCCGGGTCGAGCAGCGGCTCGATCCAGCGCTTCAGCACCGCGGTCTTCATGATCATGGGGTCGCCGCCGGTGAAGAGGACGTCGGTGACCTCGCGGTGGTTCGCCAGGTAGCCGGTGAGGTCCTCGGGTGAGCGCAGCGCCTGCCTGAGTTCGGCCACCCCGACGAACTGGGCCCAGCGGAAGCAGTATCCGCAGTACGCGTGGCAGGTCTGGCCCTGTGAGGGGAAGACCAGCAGGGTTTCGTCGTACTTGTGCTGGAGCCCGTCGAGCCTGCGTCCGTCCAGTGTCGGCACATTGGCCTCGAGCTGGTCGCCGGGGTGGGGGTTGAGCAGTTCCTGGGCGTCGGCGGCGGCCTTGCGCAGGACGTCGCGCGGCGCCTCGCTGTCATGGAGGGCCGCGATGTTCCCGAAGACGTCCGGCGGGAGCATGTCGCGGTGCGGGAAGGTGAGCCGGAAGATCGGGTCGTCGGGCGCCGCCGACCAGTCGATGAGCTGGTCGGCGACGTACTCGTTCACCTTGAAGGGCAGGACGGAGGAGACGACCCGCAGGTCGCGCAGGTACTCCTCGGACATCCCGCGGTCGCGAGCGAGCGCCGCCAGGCGTTCGTGGGAGTAGGTCTTCACACGGAATCCTCATGGGTCCTCGGTGGCGGGGCACCCGCCACCGGTCGCGTGCCAGGGCAGCGTCAGTGGGCGATGTGGGAGCGGGACCAGTCGAAGTCCACCTGGTCGGACACGCCCATCTGCTCCACCAGCTTGTGCAGTCCGGTGTAGTCGCGGACCAGCCGCGCACGGCCCGCGTCCGCCTGGCAGTCCGCGAGCATCTCGTGCCCGCCGTCGATGCCGGCGAGGTCGACGATCCGGTGCCAGGTCGAGTAGTCGTTGGCCACGAAGGCGTCGAGGCCCTGCATCAGCATGTCCAGGAAGTACCTGCGCTGGCGGGCGTCGAGGTGGTGGTAGACCATCTCGGCGAGCACGTGCGAGATGGACGCGTGACAGTACTCGTCGCGGTTGTGCAGCTTCGCGGTCGTGCTGTTGATCGGCTGGATCGTCGTGTCCTCGGCGAGCAGGTCGAGGTACGCGTTGATGGAGATCTCCGAGACCGTCGCGAAGGCCAGCGTCGTCAGGGACTTCTCCCAGCGCTCGCCCGCTCGGTCCCGCAGTTCCTGGTGGACGCGCGCGGTGTGGGAGAGCGGCAGCGCGTTGTCCGGCATGGCGTGCCCCCGCTTCCTGCGGGTCACCGCGCTCGCGTTGAGGTGCATGAGCGTGTGGTACTGCTCATCGACCATCGCCTGGGCCAGTGACAGGTTGAGCGCCTCCCCGGTGAGGCCCGGGTACTCCCCCTCCATGACCAGCGCGAACGCGGGGTTGGCCACCTTCTGCTCGGCCATGACGGTGTGCCGGTTGTACGCGATCCACGCCCAGCTCAGCAGTTCGGCCCGCTTCTCCGGGTCCAGGCCGAGGAACGTCGGGTGGTCACGGAAGGGCAGGATCCGCTCGGGGTAGTCCGCGCGTGACAGGTCGAACAGTTCGTCGAGGTCGGGCTCCTCCCGCTTGACGGTGGCACGGCGGTGCCAGTTGCCGACGAGTCGGCGGATCACCGCGTTCTCCACCGGGTCGTTCGGGTCGAAGGTCGGGATGCCCTCGGGGAGCGGGGGGCCCGGGATCTCCTGCCCGACCGCGTCATCGGGGCCGCCTTCAAGGATCGGGGTGTCGCTGTTCATCACATTCCTCACGGGGAGCGGTGCCGACCGGCACCGCGGGTGGTGGGGGCTCCGCCTTCCAGCGGCGCCGGGGGCCCACGGTGGGGTTCAACGACAGGCTTCTTAGGACTCCTGGAGCCAGTAGCGCGTGAGGTGGCGTCGCGCGTCGCTGTAGGAGGAGCGGGCGTGCAGCATCCGCTGGTTGTCCCAGACGAGGATCGAGTCCTCCGGAATGAGGACGGACACCTTGTTGTCCCGGAAGAACGTCTCGGCCCGCACGGCCAGTTCGCGTCCCAGGGAGCCCAACGGCAGTTCGTCGGCGGGTACGTCGGCGTCGACCGGAGGGTCGTAGTGGCCGGCGGTCAGCAGGTTGTAGCTGAACCGGACGATGTCACGGCCCTCGGGAGTGCTCTCCACCGCGGGGCGGCGCACTCCGGCGGTGCCGGTGCCACCGGTGTTGTGGCCTACCCAGTCGATGGCTTCGCCCTGCACCGTCCGACGCTCCTCCTCGCTGAGGGAGGCGATGAAGGCGTACGCGTCGGCGAGTTCGGTCTGTCCGCTGCCGCACCGGGCCTGGACGCGGCAGTGGAGAGCGAGGTAACGGGGCGGCGGGTTCCAGCCGGGTGCCTCGGTGTGCACGAGGATGGTGTTGGTGCTCTTGGAGTAGCGCCGGTCCTCGAAGCCGGGGGCGGCCTTCACCTGATAGCGCAGCTGCCCGTCGTACTGCGGTATGAGGGCGCCGAGATCCTGTAGGGCCGCGGCGGCCTGTTCGTCGGTGGTGATGCCGTCGAGCAGGGTGTAGCCCTGGTCGAGGAGTTCCTGCTGGGTGCGCGGGGTGAGGGCAGTCGTCATGGTCTGCGTTGCTCCATGTCAGTTCCTGGGATGGGGAGGCATGGGCCGGGCGCGGCAACACGCGAAGCCGCCGCCGCGCCGGGGGCGGGCTCCACTGAAGAATGGATGTGCGGTGCACGGCCGAGGGAGCGTGCTCGACGAACACGTCCCGAAGCGCTACGGGTGCCGGGCGACTCGGCGTCGGCCGGGGGAGGACCACTGCGGCTCACTGCGGCCGGGGACGCGGCGACACGTCACCGTGATCGGCGTGGGCCGACGTCCGTGCGCGCCTCTCGCTCATGCGGGGGTGTCGCGGCAGGGGGCCGGAGCGTGGTCGCGTACGACGAGGGGCGCCGCGCTCACCCGACCTGCGCGGCGGGGGTGAAGGGAGCGCCCGGGCTCAACTGCCCCAGGTCACATCGGCGCTGTGCATCACGTCCGGGATGAGCTGGGACAGGTCGCCCGCCGGCACGGTGGCGGCGGACGTGCTTTCGGAACGTACCTGGGGGGAGGCCTGAGCACTGCCCGGGGAGACCGCCTGAGCCATGAGGAGGGCGCCGAGCGCGATGCTGCCGGCTGCGACGATCCTGAAAGTCGGGGTGAGTCTCACGGAACGGCCTTTCGGTGAATTGCGTTCTGCATTTTCGGCGAACTTCCGGAATCCGCTCGGAGTGCTTTTGGCTCTCCTCGCCGCGCCGGTGCCCCTACTCTGGCAACTCGCCGTCCCCTTCGGAAGGGGGTTCCGGTGGACGGAACATGTTGTGTCCTATCCCGTCCACGGGTGACGGGGACGCCATGCGATCCCAGAACTCCGGAATCAGCACCACTCCGCAGGACGCCATCCGGAAGGGCGCCAAGGGGAAATGCGCGGCGAGTGATCGCAAGCACAGGGCCGCGGCCCTCAGTTCCGCGACGGCCAGGCTCGGAGCGGTCAGGAAGAGGCCGACCACGGGTCCGCCGGGCCCGTCCGGGTCCACGCTGACGTGCTCCAGGCCGTCTCCCGGCTCGGCGCAGGAGGCCAAGGCAGCTCCCGTCCCCGTCGGCAGCGGCACATCAGCGGGCCCGTCCAGACGGACATGTACGAGATACATGGCGCCCCCTCCCCCATCACCCTTGTTCCTGTGCTCGGTTGACGTTCTTGTGCTCGGCCGACATTCCCGTGCTCCGCCGGACATTCCCGTGCTCGGCCGACGGCGGTCCCGGCCGCGAACGGCCCCGCGCACCCGCCGGTCGCCCGCACGCCCGGGCAGCATCCTCTGCGTTCACTCGACGCGGCGGCCAGGTCCGTACCGGCGCGGACCACGACGTCAGCGTAGGTGAGGCACGTGTTCCTCACAGAGCGGGCCCGCTTCACCGGCGGTTGACACCCAGGCCGTCCGTCCGTCATCCGACGCACTATTGATACACCACCCGCAAAGCTGCGGTGTCCTTTCCCCAGGCCGCCGTCGGACGGTTCCATGCCTGGCCGATGAATGCAGTGGCCGATACCGTCCAGGCCGAAGGGGTTGATGGGGGCCGTTCCCCGATCGCATGGTGTTCTGAGCGTGCGACGCCACGAATTCCACGGCGAACCGGCAATTCAGGGCGGGTCGATGCCGTCACCTCACCCTCTACCACATCCCTTGACGCGACTCGTGACTTCGCAGCCCGAAGAGAGCTGAACAACCGGTGGAGACACAGCCTTTATGACGAATGCCTTGACCTCAGCGGCGCCCGTCCGCCCTTCGCCCCTGGCGTTCCGCGTCTTCCTCGCCGGGCAGAGCGTCTCACTGATCGGCGACGGTCTCGCGATCCTCGCGATTCCCCTGCTCGTCCTCGAGGTCAGCGGTTCCCCGTACGCGGCGGTGATGGCCGCCATCCCGCGGACCGTCGGCTATCTCCTTGTCGGCCTGCCCGCCGGTGCGCTGGTGGACCGGCTGAACCCCCGTAACGTCATGCTGACCATGGACGTCGTACGGTTCGGGGTCTTCCTCTCCCTCGCCGTACTCGCGGCCACCTCGCAGCTCGCCGTCCCGGTGATCCTCGCCCTCGCGTTCGTCGCGGCGGGGGCCGGCGTGTTCTTCGAGACCGCGCTCACCGTGGCGGTGCGGGACCTGGTCGAGGAGGAACGCCTGGTCCGTACGAACTCGCTCCTGGAGGCCGCGAATCAGAGCGCGCAGATCGTCGGCCCGGGGCTGGTCGGCGTGCTGTCGGCACTGTGGGGCCTCCAGGTCGCGCTCCTGGTCAACGCCTGCACCTTCGCGGTGTCCTTCGTTTCCGTCCTGCACGTACTGCGCGGCAAGGGCCGGGCGAGCCGACCCCCGTCCCCGCCGCTGCGCGAGGCCCTGCGCGGGGTGCGGGGCGACCTGGTCGAGGGCTTCCGCTGTCTGCGGTCCCTGCGTGTCGTGCTCGTGGTGACCTGCTTGCAGGCAAGCGCCAATCTCTTCCTCGCCGTCGGCTACCTCCTGGTCTTCTACCTGCGCGACACCCTCCACCTCAGCGCCTCCGAGGCGAGTGCCGTCGTCGCGGCAGGCGGCGTGGGCGGGGTGCTCGGCACCGCGGTGGCCCTCCGGCTCGGCCGCAGGATGCGGCACGAGACCCTCATCGCACTCAGCGCGGCCTGTCTGGGGACCACACTGGCGTCCCTGGGGGTGGCGACCTCCCTGGTCCCGCTCCTGGTGCTGAATTTGCTGCTCGGGGGTTCCACGGTGACAGCGGTGGTACTCATCCGCACGCTGCGCCAACGCCTGGTGCCACGAGCCCTGTTGGGCCGGGTCACCGCCACGGCCAAGGTGGCCGCGCTGGCGGCGAGCCCGGTCGGAGCCCTCGCGGGCGGTGCGCTCACCACGCTCAATCACGGCGATCCCCGCCCGGTGTTCCTGGCAGCCGGCCTCCTCAGCGTCCTGACGACCGCGGCCGCCTGGGCACTGGGTCTGCGGACCGGCTCACATTCTCCGTCCGGCGCGGAACAGGGGCCCACCGCGCCCGGGGCGTCCGCCATACCCGCACCGGAGGCCGACGGGGCCGCCAAGGCGCCCTGACCGACGGCGTCACCTCACACCCCCCCGCGCGACAGACGCCCCCGCCCCGCGAACGGGGCGGTCACAGCGCCTGCGCGCGGGCGCCTGCCGAAGGCCAAGCCGTCGTAAAAATTGTGCCTTCGCGGGCAGGCTTGATTACAGGCCTCGCACCTGGCACGACTTCACGGGTACGAGCGGGCCGAAGGCCACGCGCCCGCGGCCCGCGAAGTCGTCGCGGGCCGCCGACGGTTCGGCATCCGTCATGGTCAGCCCGGTCCTCCATGGCGCCGGACAGAGCCGGTACGTCCCGGACGATCTGTCGGCCGAACGGCGGAAGCTGCCTTTACGAGGCCGGTCCTGCACGGTGGTGGCCGGGTTCGGCAGCCCCGTATGGATGGGTTCGTGGGCCGAAAGGTGACCTTGACAAGATCACTCACGCATCGGAAGTTCATTCCATGCCCCATGCACACACCAGACGTCGTCGCACCGTGTCCGCAGGACCACCCAAAGGCTGATCGCCCGGTTGCCCCGCCCGTCGCGGAGACCACCGCGCCTCCCTCCCCACGCCTTTCCGGACACGTTCACCGATCGGGAGAAACACCTCATGCTGGCCGCACTCGGACTCGACACGGACACCGAACGCGTCTACCGCGCCATGCTGGACCATCGTGACGACGGGATATCCGCACTGTCCCAGCGACTCGCACTGCCGGAGGACCGGTTACGGAACTGCCTCGACCGGCTCCATTCCCTCGCACTCGTCCGACCGACGGCCAAGGCCGACAGTGCTTTCCGGGTACTGGGCCCGGAACAGGCGATGAAGTTGCTGCTCGCCCGCCAGCAGGCCGAACTCGCCGCCCACCAGGAGCGTCTGGAGACCGCTAGGGTCGCGGCCGCGCAACTCGTCGCGGAGTGCGCCTCCCTGTACAGACCCTCGGCCGGCTTACACACCGAGGAGCTGACCGGTGCGGAGGAGATACGCGACCGGCTCGCCCGACTCGCCTCCGACGTCCGCCACGAGATCATGACCCTCGCTCCGGGCGGCGCCCATTCGGAGAGCGACCTGCAGGCCAGCCGCAAGCCGAACGCGACCCTGCTGGACCGCGGTGTCACGGTACGGACCATCTACCTCGACAGCGTCCGCAACCATCAGCCCACGCTCCGGCACGTCCAGTGGCTCCACGAACGCGGCGGCCACGTCCGCACCGCTCCCAGCCTGCCGATCCGCATGATCATCGCGGACCGGACCGAGGCCGTCCTCCCCCTGGACCCCGCGGACGCGAGCTGCGGCGCCGTGGTCCTCACGGGGCAGGGCGTCATCACGGCCCTGTGCGAGCTGTTCGACAGCACCTGGCAGGCCGCGAACCCCTTGGTGCCCACGGTGGAACGGGACACCGACGGCCTCACCCCGCAGCACCGCGAGGCCCTCCGGCTGCTCGCCCAGGGGCTGAAGGACGATGCGATCGCCAAGCGCCTGGGCGTCTCCACCCGCACCGCCCGCCGCTTCGCGGCCGAACTCATGGACGCACTCCAGGCACGCAGCCGCTTCGAGGCGGGCGTCCACGCGGTCCAGAACGGCTGGCTCCCCGCGCACCGCACCTGACGGCCCGGCGGCGGGGGCGCGCCACTGTTCGGCTGCCGGACATCAACCGAGGGCCGACGGCCGACTCAAGTCACCCCCTCCCCCCCCTCACCCCTCCCCCCTCCCCCCTCCCCCACGTCAACGGCCTTTACTGCTCCAGCAGTTCGGCCAGGCGGGCAAGGATGGAGTCGATCTCGTCCGCTGTGAGGGGTACGAGTTCGAACAGCAGCTCCTCCGCTTCCCGCGAGCCGGGCATGGCCCAGATCGACGGTGACCCCGCTCGCAGCGCTTCGTCCAGAGCGGCCGAGTCCATGGCCGACACGGCGGGATCCACCACCAGCCGGGCGCGGGCGAAGGGCAGGCCGGTCGGGTCGGGGACGGACGACGCGGTGATGCCCCGGACGGCACCCGCCCGCTCGACGAAGTCCGCCACCTTGTCCGCCTGCTGTTGCCGCCACACCGCCATGTCCAGCTCCTGCCGCGCCTCGAGCGCGGCGAGGACGCCGATCACCGCCTCCTTGCTCGCCTTCATCGCACGGCCGATGCCCCGTTCCTGCGCCCGCACCGCCGCCACCGGACCAGCCCGGCCCACCACCAGACCCGCGGTCGGGGAACCCAGGTACTTCTGGCCACTGACCGCCACCAAGTCCGCTCCGGTGGCGAGCAGTTCACCGACCCTGAAGTCTTGCGCGGCACCATCGACGACGACGGGAACCCCACGACGGTGCGCGACCGCCACGGCGTCGGCCAGCGCGGCACCGGCGCCGCGCACGAGACGGGACGACACCAGCAGCAGGCACGCGACGTCCTGTCGCGCGAGGCCCGTCTCCAGATCCTCCAGCGTGAACCCGGTCTCCGCCCCCACGGGAACCGGGACCGCACCCGCCAGTCGGACGGCCTGCACGATGGAGTGTCCGTAGTTGACCGCGTGTCCCGTCGGAAGGACGACTGCGCCGGGCATACCGGTCGTGTCCGGCAGCGCCTCGACGCGCTCCGGGGACTCCCCCGTCATCGCGGCGGCGACCGCGAGAGTGATCGCCGAGGCCGTGCAGTGCACGACGGTCCCCGCCTCCGCCCCGGTGAACCGAGCGAGGGCCCGGTCGGCCGCCTCTTGCAGTTCGTCCATCACGAAGAACTCCGACAGCGCCCCGGCGACCGCGGCGCCGACGTCGTCCCCACTGCGTGAGACACCGAGGGGCGTGTAGGGCCCTCGTGCGTTGATGATCCGGCTGAGCCCGTATGCGGTGTGCAGTCCCATGGGGCCATCCTGCCCTTACCGGGGCTGTGTTCGGTGACGCCGGTGAAGCGCCTGTTCTCACGCGGCCCGGACGAGTTCGGAGCGACCGCCCGGGTCAATGTGCTGGATACCATCCCGATTGTCGGCAGTTCCGGTGGCCCGGTCATCCAGTCCGCCCGGATGCCGGGCCTGCTGTGACGCATGCTGTGACGCCTGCTGTGAGTGGAGGGGCTCAGCGCAGCCGTCGCGCACGCAGTACCACGTCGTCGGTATGGTGCGCGCCTGCGCCGCCGTCGGGTGCCACGCGTGGTCGCTGCTCGTTCACCTCCACCTTCCAGTCGTCGGTGAGCAGCGCGGCGACCATCGAGGGCCAGACGTAGTCAGCCGGGTCGAAGCCGCTGTCGTGCGCCTGCTGGGTGTCCATCCCCGCGTGGTGTACGAGCAGCAGCACGCCGCCGGGCGCGACGGCCGCGAGCAGCGCTCGCTCGGCCGCGGCGTCGGGCGTGCGCAACAGGGCCGGATACTGCGCGGAGACCAGGTCGAAGGAGGCCGGCGGGAGCGCCGCTTCCGTCAGCGCGGCATGTACCCAGCGAACGGCGACGCCGGCGTCCCGCGCATGCCCGGTCGCCCGCTCCAGCGCCACGCCCGACACCTCGAGTGCGGTCACGTCCCAGCCGCCGCGCGCGAGCCAGACGGCGTCCGCGCCCTCGCCGCAGCCGACGTCGAGCACCCGCCCGGGCGTGAGCCCGGCGACCTCGGCCACGAGCGCACCGTTGGGCCGGCCGCTCCACAGCTGTTGTCGGTCGGCGTATCGGTTGTCCCACTCCGCCCTTACGGCGGGGTCTCCGACGTATCCGTCGCCGGGCAGGGAAGTGTCGGACGCGGGCGATCCCGCTGTGATGTTGTCGGTCATGGGCCCAACGTCGCCCCTCGTGACCCGGTCACGCCACTCCTGTTGCCGCTCCGGCAAAAGCACGACCAAGGGGCAAGGGCCAAGGTCAGGGTCAGGGTCAACCGGGGGTTCCAGCTCCTGCGCACGCTCTGTCATGCCATCAGCCTGGAAGCCCATGCCTTCCGTCGGCCATCCGACAATCGCTGATGAAAACCCGTAGGGAAAAGCTGCGGGCTCCTCGTGGCAGCGGCCGCACGAAGGTGCGCGGGTTGTGGCCGGCGTGGCTGCCACACGGGTGATTTGGGCGGCGTCAGTCCCGGTGAAGCATGGAACTCCGCTGACGAGGCCTCATGATCGGGACGATGACGCACAGTCGCCGCGCACCGGGGCCTCGTACCCCTTCCTGGACGGTGGTCGTACCGCTGGCGGTGGCCGCGCTTCTGTACAACGCCTGGCTCCTTGAGGCCGTTGTCCCTACGGGGTTGGACGCACGGCACTCCTACGTGAGCGAGTTGTACGCGGAAGGCAGCCCGTACCGATGGCTGTTCGGCGGGCTGGAGCTGAGTTGTGCCGTTCTCGTCGTGGCGGGTGCCACGGCCGGTGGCATGAGGGCCGTGGGCGTGGTTGCCCGAACCGGATGGTGGGCGCTGGCCGGAGTCGGCGTCTCCTCCGTGGCCGATGTGCTGATGCCGATGACGTGCGTGCCATCGTTGCAGCCCGATTGCCGGTCCGTGCACCCTGCCCACACCCTTACCAGCGCCGCAGTGCACTTCTGCCTCTTCGCGTCCATGATCCTGATCATCTGGGATGCACGGAGGCGCGGGAAGCCCGAAAACGTCGCCCGGTGGGGGCCGCCCCTCGGTGCGGCCGCGCTGGTGTCGTCACTGTGCACGGTGGGCCCGCTGATCGGATACGGCGGATGGCACGGCGCCGCCCAGCGGTGCCATCTGCTGCTGGTGGGCGCATGGCTGGCGATGCTCTCACTCGGGGCCCTTCGGGCGGTACGCCCGGCGCCCGAGGCCGCCCCCGGCACCCCCGGGCGGCTCGCCCCTGCCGACCGGGACTCCCGCGGCAGATCCGGCCGCCGCGCGCCGAAAGGCCTGGCCGCCCCGCCCGGAGTTCCGCTCTCCCCGGACCCGCCTCCCGACCGGGCAGGGTGAGGAGCCGGCGTGGACGCGTCCGTGCTGTCCGCCCTGTTCGCGGTGCTGACCGCCCTGGCCAACGCCGCCGGCACCGTCCTGCAACGGGTGGCCGCCCGTACGGTTCCGCGCGGTGACGCCTTCAGCCCACGCCTCGTCCGGTATCTGGTGCACCACCGCGCCTGGCTCGCGGGCATCGCCGTCATCGTCGCCGCGGCGGTGTTGCAGGCACTGGCCCTCGCCTTCGGCCCGCTCTCGCTCGTACAGCCCATCCTGGTACTCGAACTGCCCCTCGCCCTGGTCATCGCCCAGCTCTTCACCCGGACAACGGCGTCTGCGGGCGGCTGGCGGGCCTGCATCCTCACCACCGCCGGCCTGGCGCTCCTCCTCGGGGCGGCAGCACCGGCCGAGGGCGGCCGCGAGGTCCCGGCCGCTGCCTGGAGCGCCGCTCTCCTGGCCGTGGGCCTCGGTACCGCCGCCTGCACCGCGATCGCCCTGACGCGTCCACGCGGCGCGGCACGCGCCGCCTTGTTCGGCACCGCCTCCGCGCTCGCCTACGCGCTGACCGCCACGCTGATGAACGCCGCCATCGACTCCCTCAAGGACTCCGGAGTCCACGCGTTGGCCACCACGTGGCAGACATACGGGTGCGTGGCGACGGGCGCATGCGCACTGTTCCTGCTCGCCAACGCCATGGAGTCCGGCCCCCTGATCGCCTCCCAGCCCGCCCTCACCCTCGGCGAGGCCGCCGCCAGCCTCGCTCTCGGCATCACCCTCAACGGCGACCAGCTGCGCGCCGGTTGGTGGTACGCACCACAAGCGGCCGGCGCGGCCATGGTGATCTGGGGCGTCCTCCTGCTCTCCCGGCTCGGCACCCCGAGGTCTGCTGGGCCACCGGCCTGATCGGATGCGGCCCCTCGTCGCGCATCGGCTCGGACCCAAACGACCGGCCCCGGCCGCCTGGCCCGAACACCCGTGGCCTGTGTCCGTGTCCTCGCTTCTGTCGATATGCGCATGCATGGCGGCAGCTCGGGCTGCAAGCTACCGGGGTGGATATGGAAGGGGTCGGCGCGCCCGGTTGGCGGGACTATTCGGACCCGAGGCCGAGGACTGGCTCACTGAGGTTCCGAACCTCGCTGCGCGGCTGGCCGTGCGGTGGGGTTTCCAGGTTGGTGAGCTGTTCGCCAGTGGGGCCGCCTCCGTCGTCTGGCGCTGCCAATGGCCTGACGGAACGCCGACGGTTCTCAAACTCGGTCCGGATCGGGCGCTGTTGACCGAACAGGTGGAGATGCTGCGTGTGTGCGCGCCGTCGGGTCGGGTGCCGACCGTGTTGGCTGCCGACGCGCAAGCCGGGGCGATGGCATTGGCGGAGGTCCTGCCCGGCACCGAGGCCGAGGACATGCCGCAGACGTCATTGCCGCAGCAGTGGGCAGAGCTACTTGCCGCACTGCACTCCGTGAGCCCACCCGCGCAATGGCGCCTGGACCTACGCGGTCGTCGGTTGGACGAGGCTTTCGTCCGGATCGGCCGTCGACTGTCGGAGCCGACTGTCGGCGCACACGTTGGCCACGCCACGTGACAGCGAGCGAGACGGCGCTGTGAGACATGGCTGGACAGCCAGTCCGAGCCGTGTCGCTGCACGGCGATCTGCGCCTCGGCAACGTCCTGGACGGCGACCCGTCGCGCGGTCTGTCCACGCGGTCGACGTGGGGGTGCGTGGATGACTCCGGTGGCCGGGCGGTCACCGCGGTGCTCGCGGTACAGCGCGAGCGCTGAGGGCGGGGAACGCCGCGGCGGCGCGAGACATCGGACCGGCCGACCTCCCGCGCCGTCGCCGCGCCGTGCGGGTCCGATGTCACTTGAGCATGTCGGCCGCCTCCACTCGGTGGAGGTGGATCACGATGTCGTGGGTCTGTGCGAGCCGGATCTGTGCGGCGTTGCCGTTCCAGGGGTAGGCAGCGCCTATGTTCTTGACGGTGCGCGGCGCGGCGAGCCAGGCGCGGGCCGGGGCGGGGGCTGTGCGCAGGTCCACCATGAAGTCGCGGTGGCGTACCCGGTCCAGGGTGTGCTCGGTGGTGCCGGGTGCGGCCGGGCCGACGGTGAAGCGGTGGATGTCGCCGTCCTGGCCCAGGGCGTTGAACGAGCCATGGTCGAAGGTGAGGCCGACACTGAGGTAGTCGCGGCCCAACTGTTCGCGGAGGAAGTCACCCTGGGCCTTCGGGTGGGTGTTGGGGACGTAGGTCTTGAGGGCGACATGGCTGTTGTGGGCGGAGAGCAGGATCTTGTCGCCGGTCCGGTGCTGCCACCAGGCGACGTTCTGTGCCATGACCTGGTCGCGGTAGCGCATGGCGTCGGCGATGTTCTGCGGGTCGTCCAGGTCGAAGGCGTACATGGTGGTCATCTGGTGGATCGCGGTGGCGTGCTGTACGGCCCAGGCGTGCGCGTCGGCGTCGGTGTCCTTGCCGGGCCGCTGTTTGAGCAGGTCCAGTGCCCGGCCTGTCCGCTCGGCGAGCTCCTTGCGTTCGGCCGGCGGCTTCGACAAGTAGTCCTCGACGTAGGCCTCGGCGTCGGTGGTGGGCCGCAGGCCCCGGTACAGCTCGGTGAGCCGCGCGCTGAGTTCGGGGCGGGCAGCGGCCGCGTAGGCGCTCACTTTGTCGTACAGCCCGGCACCGGCGAACCCGTTGTCGTCGCCGACGAAGTGGAGTGGATCCTTGGGGTGTTCGATGTTGTATGCGCGCATCCACTTGAGCAGATCGCGGTATTCGGTGTTGTTCCAGAACTGGTAGGTGCCCTGGAACTCCTCGTCCATGATCTGCTTCAAGTCGCCCTCGCCGCGTTGGAGGTAGGCGTCGAGGCGCAGCCCGCTGCTCCAGGGTGCTTCGAGGGCGAAGGCCCGGAAGCCCTTCTTCTCGACCAGGTATCGCAGGGTGCGGTGCTTGAGGGTGAAGAACTCGTGCGAGTTGTGGGTGGCCTCGCCCAGGCCCACCACCTTGGCGTCGCCGACCATCCGGCCGAACGGCCGGAGGTCGGCCAGACCGCCGCGCGGCTCTGTGGTGCGCAGTGGGTGGGCCGCCCGGTCAAGGGCTGCCTCCGGGGAGCGGAACCGGGCAGCCGCAGGCTTTTGCGGGCCGACGGGCGCGGGGGCGTTGGCGTCGGCGGAGACCGATGCGGCGGCCAGGGGGCGCGGGGTGGCGGCGGAGGCGGAGGCGGAGGCGGCCGGAACGACAGCCAGGGTGGCACCGAGCGGGACGAGGAGGGCGGCGAGCAGGGCCTTGTGCGTTCTCATGGCCCCAACTCTCACCGGGCAGGGGCGCTTCGGACCATCCAGCGCGCCCCCCGAGCCTTCCGGGAGCTAGCTGCACCCCGCCAGGAGCGGGAACCAGGACCCTGGTACCGGTCCTGGTCCTGGGACTGGGACTGGGCCGGGGTGGGGACGGGAGCGGGGACGGTAACCGGGGTGGGGACAGGAGCGGGGGCAAGTAGCGTCACTCAGGGCCGACTCGCGCTTGGCCGGGTCAGCGCATGACGTCGACCGACCCCGGTTCCAGCATGCTCGCCTGGGTCATGCCCCCAGATCCTCCGTCACGGGCAGGCACTCGGCGAGCAGGTCGACGACGTCGCGCCAGGCGCGCTGCGCGTGCTGTGGGTGGTAGCCGACGCCGGGGACAGTGGGGTGATCGACCGGCGGGTGGTGGAAGGCGTGCGAGGCGCCGCCGTAGACCGTGAGGCGCCAGTCGACACCGGCGGCCTGCATCTCGGCGGTGAACGCGTCCCGTTGCGCGGGCGGCATGATCGGGTCTTCCGACCCGACCCCGGCCCACACCGGACAGCGAATGCGTGCTGCCTCGCCCGGTCGACCCGTGGTAGTTGCGTTGACTGTCCCGATCGCGCGCAGGCTGACGCCGGCACGCCCGAGTTCCAGCCCGACGGCTCCCCCGGTGCCGTAACCGACGGCGGCGATCCGGCCGGGGTCGGTCCGCGGTTCGGTGCGCAACACGTCGAGCGCCGCATGGCCGATGCCCCTCATTCGGTCGGGGTCGGCGAGCAGCGGCAGGCAACGGGCCAGCATCTCCTCGGGATCACTTAAATAGCGTCCGCCGTGCAGGTCGAAGGCCAGCGCCACGTATCCCAGCTCGGCGAGAGCATCGGCCCGGCGGCGCTCGACGTCGCTGAGTCCCATGCCCTCTGGTCCCACCAGCACCGCGGGCCGGCGGTCGGCACCGGCCGGGAGCGCGAGGTGCCCGATCATCGTCAAACCGTCGGCCGGGTACTCGACCGTCCGCGTCGTGATCGTCGTGATCGTCGTCATGAGACTGGACTGTAGTGATCGTCGAGCCCGGCCCGGCCGCTGTTCTGCCAGTGGCAGAACAGCGTGCGTATCCGCCCGTCCGCCCGTCCGCCTGTCCGTCCGCCTGGGCAGCCCGCCACACAGCGAGCATGGCTCGTCGGCCAGACGGGACTGGCCGGCTGGGCGAGCTCTTGGTTCGGCGTTGTCGCGTTGCCTTCGGCGAATGCCAGACGTATCGTTATTCGATAACATCGTTTTTCGATAACAGGACCAACAGGATGGTAGTCATGGTCGATGACCGTAAGTTGCTCGAGCCCCTCTTCAGCGCGGTGTCACTGGTCCTCCGCGTGTTGCTCGGCATGATGGTGGCGGGCTTCGTCCTGAGCCTGTTCGTCGACGGCATCCATGTCGGCTTCATCGGAGGCGATGTGTGCGTTACTGCGGACGGGATATCCGGCAGCTCATCCGACACCGACGAGATGTTCGGTGGACGTGAGGGGGTCACCGTCAACGTGTCCCCCGAGTACTGCACATCACATGCTTCTGTCAGTCAGCAAGCCTTCGAGGTCCTCCACGACCTGCCTCCGGTCATCTTGCTGTTCGGCGGGTTGCTGCTGCTCAACAGGCTGCTCAGGGG
Organism: Streptomyces sp. Je 1-369; assembly: GCF_026810505.1. Taxonomy (NCBI): domain Bacteria; kingdom Bacillati; phylum Actinomycetota; class Actinomycetes; order Kitasatosporales; family Streptomycetaceae; genus Streptomyces; species Streptomyces sp. Je 1-369. Next base: position 8,314,816 of record NZ_CP101750.1, on the reverse strand, counting down.
AGCGGCCCGGGACGGGGTCTACACCGCGCAGACCGCGTCCCGGCTGCGGATGCTCGGTTGGTGGCTGCTGGTCGGCAGCCTGGTCACCGAAGCCGCACAGGCCATCGCCAAGGTGGAACTGTTCCCGACATTTGTCCGGGGGGACATGGCCGATGCCCTCGGCGACGTGTGGGAGATCCCCTTCCTCTCCCTCTTCACTGCACTGGGTCTGTTCACCTTCGTCCGGATCGTGCGTGCGGGCGTCGTGATGCGCGAAGACGTCGAGGCCACCATTTGATGAACGACGAACAGACACCGGACGGTCACGCGATCGAAGTGCACCTCGATCGTCTCCTCGCGGAGCGAGGGATGACTCTCGCCGAGTTGGCGGCGCGCGTCGGCGTGACCAACGTCAATCTCTCCATCCTCAAGAACGGCCGGGCCAAAGCCATCCGCTTCACCACCCTCACCCGCATCTGCGAGGTACTGGACTGCCAGCCGGGCGACCTGCTCAGCCACCATCCGACCCGTGACTGACACTCCGGCCGTCGCGGGCCAGGTTGGCAGACCGCGCCGACGGCCGGACGCACTGCTGACCGAACGCGGCTACGACCACGACTGTTTCCTAGCCGGGTGCGGGCAATCAGCTGCTTCGGCGCTCTCTCGTGCCATCTACCAGCCGCGCTTGCCTGCGAAAGTATGCGGAAGGACAGCAGTCAGTTCTTCGGAAGGCGGGCGGAGTTGGTTGCTCCACCCGCCCGGGTGGCAGCCGGTCAAGGCGGCCGACTGCACCTCACCGCATGCCCGCTCCCGCTTTCACTGACGGTGTCCGTCAGCCCAGCCGCCGAAGGCGGCGATCACCTCCTCCTGGGAGATCGTCCGGGTCCGATAGTGCTCTGCCGCGGTCCCATCGCGGAACTCGAGCTGGACTGAGTAAGGCCAAGGACGGCGTCTGGAAAACGACGACAGTCCAGTCGGAGCGGGGAGCCTGCAAGTGACGTTGCTGAGGGAACGGCGACCGGGCCGGAGTTGGGTGCGAAAGTCTCCCGCTCCCGCATCATGGTCAAGCAGACCGGAGGCGGCACGGCCAAGCCGTCCGCCGACAGCCTGGCCGCTTGTCGACCCGAACTGGAAGCCACCCGCGTGAGCACGTGCTCGACGCGTTCGGCGGGCAGAAGCCGCAGGCTCGTCGTCGGCGTCTCCTGGTGGTGCTCGGCCCCGTACCGAGTCGACGTCGCGCGGCTCGTGACCGGAGTCTCCACACGCCCGACCTCGGACGTCAGGTACGACAAGCCCCCACCGTGCCCGGACAACCCGGGCTAGGTGCTACTGCTCAGACCGGCTGAGTAGCAGAGCGCTGCCCCGCATTCCGCCGGGCGGCTTTGATCGACAGCATGAAGTCGAAGATCGTGGTCCCTGCGCTTGGTGTCGCCCTGGTGGCTCTCCTCGGGCTGACGGCCAAGGCGTGCGAGACCATACAAGGCGGGCCCGTTCACAGCACCGAGGAGTTCCGTGACCATGTCCGGGCCACCACCCGGGCCGGTGAGGATACCTACCGCGCGCTGTCCCCGGCACCGTCCAAGGAGCCGTACGCCTCCCGGCAGGGCAGTTCCTCGTGCGTGGACGACTTGGGCTTCGACGACACCGGCGTCAGCCGGGACGAGCCCATTCTCACCTGGGACCTGGACTTCGCCGGCGACGACGACTACCGCGCGGCGCTGGCAGCCCTTCGGGCCACCTGGCGCAAGGACGGCCGCACCGTCGAGAAGGTCGACAACGGCATCGCCACCACACTCGATGACGGCATCCGGGTCACCCTCCACCTCGGCTACTACGACGGCGAGCCCGAACTGCGCGCCGAGGGTACGTGTATGCGCTACCAGCACAACTACGGCGACGCATACGACTACATGTACGACGACAACGGAGACGGCACGATCGACGAATACGAGCGGCCGAACTGAGCACGCGGCAGCACGCGGCAGCACGCGTGCGGCCGCCCGGGTCCTCACGTGTCCGATTCCGCCGAAGGCGGCCCCACAACAACATCGCTGACGCGATCGAGGACGTCGAGGGCCGGAGCGAGACCGCCCTGAGCATCGCCCTGGTCCGCGCCTGCGTACCGACCGACGTCGCTCATGACCTCGCGAGGGCACGGCCCGCCTCAGAAACTGGCCACTTACGCCAGCGTCGCCACGCAGCGGGGCCGACGCCAGGCTCCCAAGGACGACCACGCCGCACTCGGGTAGTTGCCGCCGAGGCGCTTGACTGCGTCGCGCACGCGATCATGCTCGTCCCGATCTGAGTCTTTTCCCATGAGCTTCGGCCGCGCTCTCCTTGCCCTGCTCACTCGTATGCTTGGCAAAGTCGGCCGTCGCCGAGGATCGCCTCGTGCCACTTCTCGGCCTTGGCGAGATGGGGGCCGCTCACTTCGGTGGAGCCCGCGGCGTAGGCGAGCCAGCGCAGTTCGTCGCAGGCGAAGAAGGACTCGCCCCAGGTGTCGGCCCAGATCCGGACGGTGCCGTCCGACGAGTTCGTCAGGTCCCACCACGCCCAGCCCCGGGTCTCGGAGTCGGGGTCGAACTCGTGAAGCCAGGCGTGGAGTTCCCAGGGACCGCCACGGACCGCCGCCGCGTAACACTCTCTGCCCTGCCGCGCGAACACGGGTGCCTCCGCGAAGCGTGGGCCGCTCACCGCGGCGAACCACTCGGGGACGGCGGCCGTGGGCAGTTCCTCCTCGCCGAAGTCCGCGGCGAGGGCCAGCCCCAGGGCGACGTCGAGCACGGACCGCAGGCGGGACGCGTACACGTCGAAGGGCACCGTAGGAGTGACGTCGAACCAGCACAGCACGGGCGGCGCGTCCCGGGCGGAGGGCCGCCGGGCGACACGGAGCCTCTCCTGCTCGATGTCCTCGATCTCGTGCATCATGTCGTCGGCACCTCATTCATCGGCCAGTCGGCGGCCGTGTGCCGCAGCCAGCGCTGCAGGGCTTCCCGCGTGTCCTGCGGCGTCTCGGGCGACGCGGCCATGCGGGTGCCGAGCTCACGCATCGCCGGGAGGCGGTGCGGGTCTTTCAGGAGGACGCAGTCCGTCCACTCCCGCCCCTCCACCCCTCGTACGACGACGGTACCGTCGAGGGAGAGCATCGCGAAGTCGATGTGGCCCGCTCCGCGCCCCGTCACCCGCGCCTCGGCACCGGCGCCCGCGATGTCGGAGTGCCCGGTCAGGGCCACCCTTGCCCAGCTCAAGGGTTCGGCGGGCACCGCTTCCCTGTCACCGACGGCGATCAGGAACTCCGGGTTGTCCATCGGGAAGAGCCGTTGGTCGGCACTGAGCAAGTACCAGCCGTGATCCACCTTCTCCTGGAGGTCAGGCTCGTCGGATTCCACGCTCACAGCCCATTCCTGGCCGTCGGTTTCCACGGAATCCGCGAGGAATGCGAGGCATGGAGGCATCAGCGGGGCGGAGGCATCCGCCGGTCCCAGATAGCACAGTCCGGCCTTGGCCAGCGAATTCGCCAGTTCTACGTCCCGCACGCCATTCCTTTGAAGTGTGTTGCCTGACCCCGCGGCTTCCGTCGCCTACGCATCCGCTGGGAGCGGCGCGACGACATCCACGAAGCGTTTCTCGCACTCGCCGTCTGCGTGACCATCCACCGCCACGTCCAACGACGCTGTCAGGGCAGAAAGGCGCCGGGCGAGGGCACTCACAACCCCGCTCACACCCCCGCTCGCGTCACCACTCTTCCCTCTCCACTCTCCCACTCTCCCGCTCACACGACGGGGTCGGCCGCGTCCCGGTCGTACGTCACCCGCGCGTCGGCGATGGCCGATCGGTGACGCTCGGCCCACTTCGCCAGGCCCACCAGAGACTCGTACAGCTCCAGGGCCATCGGCGTCGCCGTGTACTCCACCTTGGGCGGCACCGTCGGGTAGACCGTCCTGGTCAGCAGGCCGTCCCGTTCCAGATTGCGCAGCGTCAGTGTCAGCATGCGGCGGCTGATGCCCTTGACCGCGCGCTCCAGCTCGGTGAAGGCATCACCCTGTTCACGGCGGCATCACTGCTCTGCGGAATGGCGGGCAGTCAGGAACTGCTGATCGCAGGCCGGTTCGTCCAGGGCGTCGGCGGCGCCATGGCCAGTGCCGTGACCCTCGGCATGATCGTGACGTTGTTTCAGGAACCCCGCGAACAGGCCAAGTCGATCAGCATCTTCAGCTTCGTCGCCACCGCCGGCGGCTCCATCGGCGTCATCGCCGGCGGCGTCCTCACCGAGGCGGCCGGCTGGAACTCCATCTTCTTCATCAACGTACCGATCGGAGCAGTCATCCTCTTCGCCGCCGCCCGTCTCTTCGAGCCCGACCAGGGCCTCGGCTTCGGCACCGGTGCCGACCTGCTGGGTGCGTTCCTGGTGACCTCGGGCCTGATGCTCCTCGTCTACGCGATCAACGGGATCGAAAGCGAGGGTCCCGGCTCCGTCAGAACCCTCGGCTACGGCAGCTCGGTGCCGAGGCAAGGGCTGCCGGGAATTGGCGCGGGAATTGGCGTCAGGACCGGAGCCAGGATTCTGATCGAGGTCGAGGTCGGCGACGGCAGCACCTTCCCGACCGCCGGGCACCTCGCCGCCTACGCCGGCCTCGCACCAGCAACCAGGAGCTCGGGCTCCTCAATCCGCGGCGAACAGCCCTCACTTTCTACGAATCCCGGTCCACGGTCGCGGTCACATGACGGGCGGCTCAGCCAGGAGGACGACGCGATCGGCCTCGACATCGAAGCCGAGTACCGGATGGCCGTAGTCGCCCTCCGGATCCATCAGGACGGGCTTGCCCAACCGGCGGCCGATCTCCCGCAAGAAGCCGCAGAACACATCCAGTCGTTCCTGGCCCTGCAACTCCCGCAGGTCGACGTCGAAGTCGATGACCTCGTCGTCATGGAAACGGAAGATCGCCAGCACATCGGCAGCCGGCCAGACCCGCAGGTCCGGGCATTCGGCATCCGCCGGACGGGACAGCACGGCCCCCGCCCGGGGCACCGGAAGCACCGTCTCTCCCTCGGAGTACTGGCACTTCCAGCCCCTGGCCTCGACAAGATCAAGGACCGCCTGCCAGTCCTCCACCGAACAATCCGGGATACGTACGTCCGGCAGCGACCCCATGAGATCCGGGTCGAAGAAACAGCTCACGTCATCCCACAGCAGATCAGCCACACCGCCATGCTGCCTGACTCCCCGATCCGACGCAGCCCTCGCCGACCTGCAGGAAAGGTGAGTTGGGCGCAATGGCGAACGGGCCCTGCGCCATACCGCCCACCCGGCGCACGGGCCCTGTCCACGTCGACGGACCTTCCGGATCGCAGCCCGCCAAACGACGCCGGCCCCGGCCGCCCGCCACTTTCCGCACCCCTTCTGTCGGGCAGCGGGGCAACGCTCTGCGCCAGGCGAGGCGAGGCCGACGTCCTGATCAGCGCAGTCCGGCGAAGAGATCGTTCTCGGGGACGGGCGCGCCCGTGGTGTCCTGGACACGGACGAAGGTCTCCATGCCCATCAGCTCGCCGAACCTCTCCTTGCCCATCTTGAGGAAGAAGATGTTCTCGCCCTGACTGGCGTGCGCGGCCAGCGCGTCGAACTTCTGACCGCTGAACGGGGTGGTGTCCACCCACGTGGTGATCTCGTCGTCGGGCAGACCGATCTCGGCCAGCGCGGCGGCCTCGGCGGGATCCGGCTCCGGCATGTCGTCGCCGAACTCGCGCATGATCTCCCCGAACCGCTGCATCGACGAGCGAGGCATCGTCGTCCAGTACACCTTGGGTGTCAGGTCGGTCATCTCGAGCGCCGCCATCGTGATGCGGTGAGCCTGGATGTGGTCGGGGTGGCCGTAGAAACCGTTCTCGTCGTAGGTGACGACGACGTCAGGCCGGTAGTGACGCATGAGTTCCGCGAGCCGGGCGGCGCCTTCCTCGACGGGGGTCCGCCAGAATGATCCGGGGGCGTCGTTGCTCGACCAGCCCGCCATCCCGGAGTCGGCATAGTCCAACATCTCAAGGTCGCTGATCTTCAGGGCTTCACAGCTCGCCAGAAGCTCCTGACGGCGCATCGCGGCGACGGCCGCGGGATCGTGGCCGGGATCGCCCGGTTTCACACCCCCCGGCCCATCACCGCAACCGCCGTCGGTACACGTCACGAGAACCGTGCGAACGCCCTCCGCCGCGTACTGCGCGAGGACCCCTCCGGTTCCGGTGGCCTCGTCATCGGGGTGGGCGTGCACCGCCATGAGCGTCAAGGGCCGGTCAGTCATGAAACAGTCCTTCTGCAGAAAGTGAGCAAGGGTGCGATACGGGTGTGCGGTGGGGCACCACGGCCCTGAGCTCGCCGGTCCCCCGGTCGATCAACAGCATGGGCCGGACCGGTTGTTCCCGCGCACCTCGAAAGCTTTCGCCCCGCGGTTTCGCCTCTTGCGGACGGTTATGGCGTCGCCGCATCTACCGTGCCGCGTTAGGACTCGCCCATGCCCGCGAAGAGCGCGTCGACGATCCGGTCGGCATACGCGTGGGTCAGGGGCTCCTGGGTGATCAGGAACTGGAAGTAGAGCGGGCCCGAGAGGATCGCCATGGCCAGGTCCAGGTCGAAGTCGGGCGACAGCTGACCCTGGTCCTTCGCCGTCTTCAGCCGGGCGACGGTCAGCTCGGTCAGTGGGGTGATGAAGCGCTCGTTCAGCGCGGCGGCGACCTGGGGGTCGCCCTGTGCCTCGCCGACCAGGGCCTGGTAGAGCGGCCCGAAGGGTGGACTGGCCAGCAAGTCGATGGCCGCGTGCATCTGTGAGCGCAGGTCGGCGACGATGTCGCCCGTGTCGGTGAAGTTCAGGGTCGACCGGTGCAGCGAGAGCAGGGAGTCGAGGAGCAGTGCGCCCTTGGAGGGCCATCGGCGGTAGATCGTGTGCTTGCCCGCGCCGGCCCGGGCCGCGATCGCTTCGATGCTGAGCTTGGCGTACCCGATCTCCTGGCCCAGTTCGAGCGTGGTCCGCATGATGGCCTCGGTACGGGCGGCGCCGCGGTGGGAGTCGGTCATGACACCACCTTAACGGCACGGTACGTGCCGTGCTTGACGGGAGGCGGGTCGGTGCTGTTTCTTTGCGGCACGACACGTGCCGTTCCGAGGGGAGACCGGTGTTGCGCGGAGCGCTCCTGTTGTTCGGCACCCGTGAACTGCACCGGATGTGCCCACCACGGCCGTCACGATCACCACGGCCATCACCACCACAGCCATCACCACCACAGTCGTCTCGGACACCACAGTCGTCTCGGACGCCACAGTCACCGCCACCAGAGGCACCACGCCGCCCGGCCCGCCCTGCTGTGCCGACATCCACCCCCTCCGGAAGGAAGCGATCACAGATGCCGCCCGTCCCCGCCGACCCCACCCAGGTGCATCCGATGCCCGACCAGCCGCGCGTCGTGCTGCTCAAGCCGTTGGTGACCTCACCGCTGATCGAGGTCGGGGAGTTCACGTACTACGACGATCCCGCGGACCCGACCGCGTTCGAGACCCGCAACGTCCTGTACCACTACGGGCCCGAGAAGCTGGTGATCGGGAAGTTCTGTGCGCTGGGCGAGGGCGTGCGGTTCATCATGAACGGCGCCAACCACCGTATGGACGGCCCCTCCACGTTCCCCTTCCCCATCATGGGCGGTTCCTGGACCGACCACTTCGACCTCATCACCGGCCTGCCCGGACGGGGCGACACCGTGGTGGGCAACGACGTCTGGTTCGGTTACCGGACCACCGTGATGCCCGGCGTCCGCATCGGCCACGGAGCGGTCATCGCCTCCGGCTCCGTCGTCGTCGACGACGTCCCCGACTACGGCATCGTCGGCGGCAACCCCGCGCGTCTGCTGCGACGCCGCTACAGCGACACCGACATCGCCCGCCTCCTCGCCCTGGCCTGGTGGGACTGGCCCCTGCCGCACCTCACCGAGCACCTGCGCACGGTCATGTCCGGCAGCGTCGACGACCTGGAGGCCGCAGCGCCGTGAGAGCGCGCCGCGCGCGGCCACTCCGCCACGGCGACACAGTCCACCCCCTCCCCCCCAACCGGCCCGCTGTCCCACGACATCGTGGTCACCGCGTGCAAGGAGATCCGTGATGAACAACGGCAACAACGGCTTGTCCGAAGCAGGGCTGCGTCGACTGCGCGAGATATTGGAGGCGCACGTCGCATCCAAGAAGATCCCCGGGCTCGTGGCCCTCGTCGGCCGGGGCGACGAGACCCACGTGGAAGCGATCGGGACGATGCGCCACGACGGTGGCGCGCCGATGCGACGGGACACCATCTTCCGGATGGCCTCGACGAGCAAGCCGGTCGCGGTCGCCGGGACGATGGTCCTGCTGGACGAGTGCCGACTGCGCCTCGACGACCCGGTGGATCAGTGGCTGCCGGAACTGGCCGATCGGCAGGTCCTGAGGACGCCCGACGGCCCGCTGGACGACACCGTGCCCGCGCAGCGCCCGATCATCGTGCGGGACCTCCTCACCTGCACCAGCGGGCTCGGCCTGAACACGACGGCGATGGGCTCCCCCATGATGCGCGCCTACTTCGAGCAGAAGGTCTACGGCGAGAACGGGTGGCTGCTGCCGGCGGTGGAGCCGGACGAGTGGATGCGGCGCCTCGGCACGCTCCCGCTGATGTACCAGCCCGGGGAGCGGTGGCTGTACAACGTGAGCGACGATCTGCTCGGAGTGCTGGTCGCCAGGGTCACGGGCCAACCGTTCGAGACATTCCTGCGCGAGCGCATCTTCGAACCGCTCGGGATGAAGGACACCGGGTTCCACGTGCCCGCCGACAAGATGCACCGGCTGCCGCCCCTGTACGCCCCCGACCCGCAGACCGGCGAGTTCCTCGTGGAGGACGAGGCTGAAGGCGGACGTCACAGCGTTCCGCCGGCCTTCCCCTCCAGCGGCGGCGGGCTCGACTCCACCGTCGACGACTACCACGCCTACTTCCGGATGCTGCTCAACCACGGCATGCACGGCGACCGGCGGATCCTGTCCCGGCCCGCCGTCGAGCTGATGACCACCAACCGCCTCACGCCCGACCAGTCGGCCGCCATGCAGGCCTGGGCCCGCAGCGTCGTCCATCTGTCGCACGGGCAGGGGCAGACCGGCGGCTGGGGCTTCGGCATGACGGTGCGCACCTACCGGGGCGACTACGCGCCCGTCGGCCAGTTCGGCTGGGACGGCGGGGCCGGTACGACGACGTACGCCGATCCGAAGAACCAGCTCGTGGGCATCCTGCTCACCCAGACCGGCATGTCCACCCCTGATTCGGCACGGGCGATGCGGGACTTCTGGACCATGCTCTACCAAGCGTTGGACGACTGAACCGCTCCGACTACCGCCGTGCCGAGCTGTTTCTGGCCGCCATCGTGTGGAACACCTTCTTCGGTTCCCAGCGCCTCTCGTCGAGCATCCGCACGACGCCGTACGAGCCGAGGTCGTGCTTCCTGGGCCTGCTGTAACCGGCGAAGGTGAACCAGAGCGCGGTGTCCACGCCCTCCTCCTCGAAGACGTCCAGCAGTTCGGTGAAGTAGCGCGACTGCTCGTCCTCGTCCGGGATCGCGCCGCGCGGCACCTGCCAGGCCATGCCGCCGCGTTCTCCCGCGCCCCGGTACGCGCAGGTGCCGTACTCGGTCACGGCGACGGGCTTGCCGTGCCTCAGGTGCGCGCGCAGCTCGTCGCGGAAGCTGTCGGCGTTGTAGGCGGCCCGGTAGGCGTCGACGCCGACGACGTCGAACGGGCCCCAGTCGACGGCCTCCCAGGGGGCCGCGGCGTAGGTGACGCGCCCGCCGAAGTGCGGGCGGACGGTCACGGCGACCTCGGAGAGGAAGTCGTTCACGCGTTCCTGCACCGGTCCGAGGGAGGACCACCACTCCATGTCGGCGTCGCCCATGGTCCGCAGCCGGTCGCCGTAGGTCTTCCCCGGCAGGAAGCCGCCGCAGAACGCGCTGACCTCGCAGCCCGCGACGAACACCACTTCGGCGCCGGCCTCCCGCACGGCTTCGGCCCGGGCGGCGCAGTCGGCGAAGTACGGGAGCAACCGGTCGCGGGGATGGTCCACGGGAAAGGGGGCGAACCAGACCTCGAGGCCCGCGTCCGCGGCGTACCCGGCAGCGATGCTCAGCCGTTCGGGCTCTCGTCCTGATACACGTACGGCGTCACAGTGAAGTTCCTCGGCGATCACCCTCATGTCGTGCCGGACCGTTTCAGGGGTGAAGTCCTTGCGGGAGAGTTCTTTCCCTGGGAGGAACCCGGTGTCGTAGTTGATGCCTCGTGCGCGCACGTCAGTACCCCTTCGCTTGACCGTGGCCGGGTGCCGACCGCTGCGGATGACGTCGTGCGAGCAGAATTCCCCCGAGGCGGTGGACGTAGACCTTCATCGGGTGGCCGCCGTAGCCCTCCGTCTTCAGCTTCGGCTCGTCCCCGACGTGGAAACTGAGGAGCAACGACCCACCGGGGCGCAGGACCCGGTGGAAGTGCGCGAGGACCGTTGCGATCTCGGCGTCGGGATGTGGATGAGCGAGAACCACAGGACCCCGCGCTCCCCAGGCATCTCGTCCAGCCAGTCTTCCGTGTTCGCGTCCGTATCGCTCTCCACGCCCGCAGGGTACTCAACCGGGGCCGTACGACTGCCTCTTGACGGGGCGCAGCGGCACGCAACGGGTTCTCAGCGGCGGACCCTCGGCATTCCCAGGCCGATCCACGAGATGATCTCGCGCTGGATCTCGTTGTTGCCGCCGCCGAACGTGAAGATCACCGCCGAGCGGTAGCCGCGTTCCAGCTCACCGTGGAGGACCGCGCCCGACGAGCCCTCTTTCAGGGCGCCGGCCGAGGCGACGACCTCCATCAGCCAGGCGTACGCGTCGCGGCGCGCCTCCGAGCCGTAGACCTTCACCGCGGAGGCGTCCTGTGGAGTGAGGGTGCCGTTCTGGACGGCGTTCACCATCTGCCAGTTGAGGAGCTTCATCGCGTCCAGCCTCGCGTGGGTCTTCGCGAGGCGTCCGCGGACCCAGTTGAGGTCGATGACGCGGCGGCCGTCGGCCAGTTTGGTGTCCATCGCCCAGCGTTGGACATTGTGGAGGGCGCGGATCGCCATGGTGCCGTGCGCGGCGAGCGTGACGCGTTCGTGGTTGAGCTGGTTCGTGATCAGGCGCCAGCCCTTGTTCTCCTCGCCGACGCGCCGGGAGACGGGGACGCGGACGTTCTCGTAGTAGCTGGCGGTCGTGTCGTGCGAGGCGAGGGTGTTGATGAGGGTGCAGGAGTAGCCGGGGTCGCTCGTGGGGACCAGGAGCATGGTGATGCCCTTGTGGAGCGGGACGCCCTCCTCCGGAGTCGCCGTGCGGACGGCCAGCCAGACCCAGTCCGCCGTGTCGCCGTTCGTGGTCCAGATCTTCTGTCCGTTGACCGTGTAGTAACCGGTCTCCTCGTCGCCCTCCCGCACCGCCTTCGTCTTCAGCGAGGCGAGGTCCGTACCGGCGTCGGGTTCGCTGTAGCCGATGGCGAAGTCGAGTTCGCCGGAGAGGATCCGCGGCAGGAAGTAGGCCTTCTGCTCGTCCGTTCCGAACTGCATGATCGTCGGTCCTACGGTGTTCAGCGCCATCAGCGGCAGTGGTACGCCCGCCTGCGCCGCCTCGTCGAAGAAGATGAACTGCTCCATGGGCGACAGGCCCCGGCCGCCGTACTCCTCGGGCCAGCCCACCCCCAGCCAGCCGTCCGACCCCAGGCGGCGGACCGTCTCCCGGTAGAAGCGCTTCTGGGCGGCCGGTTCGCCGTACCGTGCAGAGGCGTCGTCCGGAACCAGCTCGGCGAAGTACGCGCGCAACTCGGTGCGCAACTGCTGTTGCTCAGGCGTGTATTCGAGGTGCACTGCCCCTCCAGCTCTACTGGCCAGGCTCTACTGGCGCGACGCTCGGCTCGCTCGGTCCCGGACCTGACGGCGCACAGAGTAGAACCCGTTGCAGAAATAGGGAAGCGGGCTGCTGGCTGCTGGCTGCTCTAGCCACGGGAGCCGGGGGCGTTACGGGACGATGTGCGCAGGGCGCGGAGCAACAGCGGCGGCAGCAGCGCGCACTGCGCCGCGACCGCAAGCCAGAACAGAGCCACATGGTCCGTGCGTTCGGCCCACGCATAGCCCTCTCCCCCTACGATTCCGCTGGCGAACGCGCCGATCCCGGCCGCCAGGCGTTGGCGGCCGAAGACGACGGCGGGCGAGCGGGTGGACCTCGACAGCGCTTCGAGGTCGTTCTTCAGGAACAGGACGACCTCGCCCACACAGATGAGCAAGGCCCCTCCGAGGATCGCGGCGGGGTGGCCGACGGCCAGCGCCGTCATGCCCGTGGCCATGGCGGTGAAGCCGATGCGCAGGGCGCGCGGGTAGGGCAGGTGCGCTATCCAGTCCGACAGGAGGGGTTGGGTGACCACGAGGAGGAGGGCGTAGAGGGCGAGGACCAGGCCGTAGAAGAAGGTTGATGTCCTGCCCACCGCGTAGAGCGCCAGGTAGTGCTGGAAGAACATGAAGACGTACACGCTCAGTACGGTGATCGCGAAGGGGAGGAGGGGCCGTTCGGCACCCGACTCCCGCTCACCGTGGTCGACCTCCGGAGTCGCTTGCGCAGGCGCCTCCGGGATCGCCTCCGGCAGCAGCGCGTGGCCCGCCGTGATCAGAGCGAACAGTACGGTGACCGCGGTGAAGAGGCCCGCCGACGCCGTGAGGACGAAGGGTGCGGCCGCGATCGGGCCCAGTGCGATACCCGCGTTGAGCGCCGAGCCGCTCGCGGAGAGGAGCGGGGCACGCCGGTCCTCCGTCACCCCCGTGACCAGGTACGCCTTGTTCGCGGGCAGGTAGAGCGCGGCCCCGATGGAGACGAGGAACAGCGCCGCGACCGCCCACGTCGGCCTGCTCAGGCCCGGCAGGAATGCCGCGAAGCCCGCCGTGCGGATCGTCAGGGCCAGCAGCATGGTGCGTCGCAGACCGATGCGTTCGGCGAGTGCCGCCCCGACGACACCGCCCGAGAACTGTACGAACGAGGCGACGGCAAGCACCACGCCGACGGCGCCGAGTCCTATGCCGAGCCGTTCGTGCAGCAGGACCGACATGAAGGGCAGCACGGCGAAGCTGCCCAGGGGTATGAGGAAGGACCCGGTGAGGAGGAAGTACTGGGGGCCGGTGAACTGGGCGAAGGGTGCGAGGCGGGTCGGTGTCGGCGGGTGGGGCGGCGGGGTCATTCTCGGTCGTCGTCGCCCACGACGGTCGGGCGTATGCTGCCGGCCGCGCTGAGCGCCCTGTGCAGGGCCAGTTCGGCGGTTTCGGCCTCGGCCAGCACGATTCCCGTACATCCGCGCTGGTCGCTCAGGTGTTCCACGCGGCGCCCCGGGAGCGCGGTGGGATACCACTCGGGCGTGCCGGGGAACGCCGACAGGCCGTCGAGGCCGGTCCAGCCGGTGAGGGTGCCGGGGCGGTCGGGGTAGACGAGGACGAAAGCCGTGGCCGGGCCGCCGGGGGCGGTGCCGGGCGTCACCGCGTCCAGGAGTGCGGGGCGGCGGCCGAGCGCCGTGTCGACCATCGCGTCGTAGACGTTGGTGTCCAGGGCCCGGCACAGGGCCTCGCCGACGAGGGCGCCGCCGATGCGGCGGTTGATCTCCACGAGCTCAGGGCCGTCCGCGGTGAGGACGAACTCCACGTGTGCGAAGCCGCTGTCGTGGCCCGCGGCGGCCAGTACGCGTCCCGCCCAGTCCTCGATGCGGCCGAGCTCGGGGAGCGGGAAGGCCACCGGGAACGCCGCTGCCTCCTCGCGGACGGAGGGCTCGGGTGACATCTGGCGGCTCAGGACACCGAGCAGTTTCGTCTCGCCCTCCCAGCCGAGGGTCTCCGCGCTGTAGACAGGACCGGAGAAGAAGCGCTCCGCGAACAGCTGCCCGTTGAAAGGGAGTTGTGACGCCTCGGCGAGCGCGGCGTGCAGCTGCCGCTCGTCCCGCACCGGCCATACGTTGCGGGAGGACGTGCCCGCGGAGTCCTTGAGGATGGCGGGCAGGCCGACCTCGCGGAGGATGTCGGCGGCCGAGGAGATCCACGCAGGAACGGCCACGGCGCGGCTTCCGCTCAGGCCCCGCTCGTGGAGGAGCGCGCGCACCCGGCTCTTGTCGCGCAGCAGTCGGACCGCGCTCGGGTCCGGCCCCGGCAGGCCGAACTTGGCGGCGAGGTCGGCGCCGGGCACGCTCCAGGTGTCGGTCGAGTTGATGAGCCCGCTCAGGTCGGGCAAGGCCGACAGGGCGGCCGCGCAGGCCCCGGCGTCGTTGGTGTCGATGTCGATGATGTCGAGTGCCCCGGGGGCGAGGTGGGCGAGTTCGTGACGGTAGACGTCGCGGTCGCCGGTGAGCAGGCACAGGCGGTGCCCGGCGTTGCCCGCCGCCTCGATGAGGCGGCCCAGGCCGAAGGTGAGTGCTTCGAGTGCGGCGATGGTCACGGTGCCTGGTCCTCCTGGGGCGGTACGCCGAGCGGGTCGCTCGCAAGGGTGAGGGGGTCTGTCGCTCGTACGAGCTGGGGCTTCGCCTCCGTCGCATGTACGAGCTGGGGCGGCGCATCGGTCACGCGTATGGGATGGGCTTTCGCCGACGCCGGTACGGCTCCCCCGCGGCGTACCTCGTACCGCCGCCGGTTCCACTCCATCGCCGACCAGGGCGGTGTGAGGTCCGCGAGGTCGGTGATCTGGTGCGGTTTCAGGGTGCGCGGGTCGAGTGCCTCGCGGTGGCGGGCGAAGACGCGGTCGGTGTAGCGGTGTCCCGTGTCGGCGCCGATGACCAGATGCGTGCGCTCGGGGTCACGCGCGGCCTCCCAGCCCGCGGCCAGGTGCGCCGCACCGGTCGACAGGCCGGCGAACACGGCGTGGTCGCGCAGCAGTCCCACCGCGCCCGCCATGGCGTGCCGGAAGTCGAGCCAGTGGAGGGTGTCATACAGGTCGTGGTGGACGTTGTCGAAGGGGATGGAGCTGCCGATCCCCGCGATGATCGCCTCCGGGTCGCTGAACCCCTCGCTGCCGAACGTGACGCTGCCGAAGGGCTGCACGCCCAGCAGGCGCACGTCGCGGTCCCGCCCGCGCAGCGCCTCGACGAGTCCGCCGCTGGAGGAGCCGGTCCCGACGGCACCGACCACGGTCAGTGGTACGTCGGGCAGCGCGCGGTCGACGAGGGCGGCGAACTCCCGGTAGCCGGTGTAGTGGACGGCGTCGTGGTACTGCCGCATCCAGTGCATGCCGGGCCGCTCGGCGAGCAGTCGTCGGACGCGTCTGACCCTGCCCTCCTGGTCGAGTCGCAGGTCCTCGGAGGGCGGCATCTGGTCCACGGTGGCGCCGAGCACCTCCAGTTGGGCGCGCATCGTGGCGTCGACCGTGGTGGAGGCGACGATGTGGCAGTGCAGGCCGTAGCGGTGGCAGGCCATGGCAAGGGCGAGGGCGTAGATGCCGCTGGAGCTGTCGACGAGGGTCTGGCCGGGTTTCACGGTTCCGCGTTCGAGGAGGGTACGGACCGCGCCGAGGGCGGCGTAGACCTTGAGGGTCTCGAAACGGGCGAGTACGACGTTGTCCGACAGCCGCAGGAGGTCCGGGGCCTTTATCGCGTCGGTGATGTGGTCGTGGACCGGGGCGGTCCCGGGTTCGTACGAGGAAAGGCGCGCGTCGAGGGGCGTGGCGTCGGTGTGCGTGGGGGTCACGGTCGCCGTCACCGCCCGACCGAACGCAGGTAGCGGCCCAGGTCCTCGGCTCCCGCGACGTTGCGGGGACCGCTGACGACATCGCCGTACGACATCACGTGGAAGCGGTTGTTCCGCACCGCAGGTACGGACTTCAGGCTCGGCAGCTTCTTGAGGTAGGCGATCTTGTCCTTCGCGGGCTGGTCGGCGTAGTCGACGATCACGATGACCTCGGGCTTCGCCTTGATGACCGGCTCCCAGCCGACCGTCGTCCACCCCTTGTCGAGGTCCCCGAAGACGTTGACGCCCCCGGCGGCGGTGATGATGTCGTCGGGCGCGGCGTGCCGCCCCGCCGTGAACGGCTGGTCGGTGCCGGAGTCGTAGACGAACACCTTGGCCGGGTCGCCCTTCGCGGGCCACGTCTTCTTCAGTGCGGCGACCCGCTTCTTGAGGTCGCCGACCAGTTCGTCGGCCCGCTTCTCGACGCCGAAGATCTTCCCCAGGTTGTCCAGGTCCGTGTAGAGCGCCTGGAGCGGCGACGTGTCGACGCTCTTGTTGCCGTAGTCCCAGCAGGTCTCGGTGTGCAGGTAGCTGGCGACGCCGACCTTGTCCAGCAGGGCGGGCGTGATGCCGCGTTCCTCGCTGAAGCCGGAGTTCCAGCCGGCGAGGACCCAGTCGGCCTTCGCGTCGACGACGATCTCGCGGGTGATGCGTTCGTTGCCGAGGCGGTCGACGTCGGCGTACTTCTCGCGCCAGGGCGAGCCCTTGATGGACGGGTCGCCGAGCTTGTTCATGACGTAGCCGCGCATGCGGTCGGCGAGCCCCAGGGCGAACATCTTCTCCGCGCCGCTCACGTCGTAGGCGATCGCGCGCTCGGGGCGGGTGTACGTGATGTCTTTGCCGCAGTTGGAGACGGTGACGGTGACGGCGCCCTTGCCTGCGCCGGTGCCGGGCTCGCTGCCGGCCGCCGATTCGACCTCGGCGCCGCAGCCGGTCAGCAGGAGCCCGGTGGCCAGCAGCCCGGCGGCGAGGGCGCGGGGGAACGGTGGTCGGGTCACGAGTGGGGTCCTTCCGGGGACGGGGAGGCGGGCGTGGGGATGAGGGGGTCGACCCGGGCCGGGGCGAGGTCGTAGAGGAGTTGCGGGAGGCCCGTACGCGGGTGCGGTACGACGACCGCGTCGACGCCGAACACCTTGCGCACCAGCTCGGGGGTGAGCACCTCGGCCGGGTCACCGGCTGCGACCAGGCATCCCGCTGCGAGCACGGCGATCCGGTCGCAGACCTGCGCCGCCAGATTGAGGTCGTGCAGGGCCGTGAACACGGTCAGCCCGGAGCCGCGCAGGAAGGACAGCAGCTCCACCTGGTGGCGTACGTCGAGGTGGTTGGTGGGCTCGTCGAGGACCAGGAGGCGGGGCTCCTGGGCGAGGGCGCGCGCCACGAGTACGCGTTGGCGCTCGCCGCCGGAGAGGCTCAGGACGCTGCGGTCGGCGAGGTGGGCGACGTCGAGCCGGTCCATCGCCTCGTCGCACAGTTCCCGTTCGCGGGCGGTCAGGGGGTGGTTGCCCTGCGCGTGCGGGGCGCGGCCGAGGGCGACCACTTCCTCGACGGTGAAATCGAGTTCGGTGTGGCTCTCCTGGGTGAGGGCGGCGACGGAGCGGGCGCTGTCGCGGAGTTTCAGGGAGGTCAGGTCGGTGCCGTCGAGCAGTACGGCTCCGGAGGTCGGCTTCAGCGCGCGGTAGACGCAGCGCAGCGCGGTCGACTTGCCGCTGCCGTTGGGGCCGACGAGTCCGACGATCGAACCGGCTGCCACGTCGAGGTCGAGCCGGTCGACGAGGGCGCGTCCGGCCGCCTCGACGGTCAGTTCGCGGAGGGAGAGAACCATCTACCGGCCTCCGAAGAGATAGCCGCGGCGGCGCATCAGGACGACGAACACCGGCACGCCGATCAGCGCGGTGATCACCCCGAGCGGCAGTTCCTCGGGGGCGAAGGCGGTACGGGCCACGAGGTCGACCCACACCATGAAGCAGGCGCCGGCGAGCGGCGCGACGGCGAGGACCCGCCGGTGCGTGGAGCCGACCCAGATCCGCACCACGTGCGGCAGGACGAGGCCGACGAAGCCGATCGCGCCGCTGACCGCGACGATCAGGCCGGTGACGGCGGCGGTGAGCACGAAGAGGCCGCGGCGCAACGCGTCCGCGTCCACGCCCAGACTCGCCGCGGTCTCGTCGCCGAGCGACAGCACGTCGAGCGACCGGCTGTGCCGCAGGAGTACGACGACCGCGACGAGCACCGCCGCCGTCACCAGGGGCAGGGACTCCCAGGTCGCGGAGCCGAGACTGCCGAGCAGCCAGAAGAGCACGGTGCGCGCGGCCTGCCCGTTCGGCGCGAGGAACACCAGCACGCTCATGAGCGCCTGGAAGCCGTACGCCAGCGCCACTCCGGTCAGCACCAGCCGCAGCGGCGTGAGCCCGAGCGGTCCGCGCGCGGCCAGGTACACCAGCACGGTCGCGCCGAGAGCGCCGAGGAAGGCGGCGGCCGAGAGGGCCCAGACCCCGAGTCCGGCGAAGACCCCGAACACGACGACGGCGGTGGCCCCCACCGAGGCGCCGGACGAGATGCCGAGCACGAACGGATCCGCGAGGGCGTTGCGCACCAGCGCCTGGATGGCGACGCCGACGACGGAGAGCCCGGCTCCCACGACCGCGGCCAGCAGGACCCGTGGCGTGCGCACGTGCCAGACGATGGCGTACCCCGACGCGTCGTCCGCGTCGATGCTGCCTCCGGTGAGTGCCGCGGTGAGGAAGTGCACGACGTCGCCGAGCGGTACGACGGTCGGTCCCAGCGCGATACCGGCTAGGACGGAGGCCACGAGTGTCGCGGAGAGTGTCACGAGCGTGGTCAGGAGCCTGCCGCGGCCCGCGGGCCGCTCCTCGGCGGGCCGGTGCGGTGCGGCGCGGCTCGCGGGTGGCGTCGCGGATGTCGCCTCGGTCACGAAGTCTTCTCGTTCACCCGCGAGGCGAGTTCCGGCCGGGTGCCGGTCACGATGAGCCGTTTGGAGTGGTTGTCGTACGGGCCGCCGTCGAAGTCGCCGTAACAGCGCACGTCGGTGAAGCCGGTCGCCTCGAAGAGCGCGGTCAGCTCGGCCGCGCTGTAGAGGAAGGAGGTGATAGACGCCTCGCGCGCCTCCCCGTCGCGGACCAGCGTCCAGTCGGTGCGCAGCCGGGTCCAGCTGTCCAGGACGGTGTCGCGCTGCAGCACGTACGCGCCGCCGTCGAGGTCGACGACCTGGGGTCGGCCGATCCAGCCCGCGAGGACTTCCTTGCCCATGACGTCGATGAGCAGCCGTCCGCCCGGTACGAGCGAGTCGTGGGCGTTGCGCAGTACGCGTTCGTTGTCCAGTGGGTCGTCGAAGTAGCCGAACGAGGTGAAGAGGTTGAGCACGACGTCGTACGTCTCCGGCTCGACGTGCGTCAGCATGTCCCCTCGTACCAGCCGGACGTCGACGCCCGCCGCCTCGCACGCGGCGCCGGCGCGCTTCAGCATGGCGGGGCTGAGGTCGACCCCGGTGACCTCGCCGCCGCCGCGGGCCAGCGGCACGAGGTACAGGCCGGGTCCGCAGCACAGGTCGAGGACCCGGCTCCCGGCCGGGAAGCGGAGCAGCGGCGCTCCGTCGACGAGGGCCTCCACCTCCGCGCGCCTGCGCTCGGAGAACATGGTCTCGGCGAAGTCCGACCAGAAATCGTCGTCCTCGTACCAGTTCATGGGGCTGCTACCTCGTTCCAGAGCGTGGGTGCGCGTGACCGCGTGGGGACTCTGGAACAGTGGTCGGACGGGCAGCGCTTCTGGTTCCCGGCCCGTGCCGACCGGTTTACTGGCGGCCGCCCCGCCCGCCTGTCAGCCCAGCGTCGTCAGGAAGGCGTCGCATGCCTTCGCGCAGCGGCGGCAGGCTTCCGCGCAGGCGGCGGACGCGGGGTGCAGGTCGCAGAGGGAGGCGCACTGGAGACAGATCGCGCGGCACCACTCGACCTGCATGCGGACGCGTTGCTCGTCCTGGTCGCTCTGTTCGGCCAGGACGCGGGACGTCGCCTCGCACACGTCCGCGCAGGCGGTGTTGAGGCGGGGCGCGTCTCCCGGCTCGGCAGGACCCTCACGCACGAGGCATACGCGTGCGCAGTCGTCGCAGGCCTGTGCACAGGCGAACCGGTCCTCCAGATAGCGGACGAGGTCCTTGTGGCTGGGCTCCTCCGGCTCCTTCGTCGCTGGGGTCGCGGACGCGGTCATGGACGTGTCGTACACCGCGGTCGGCCTCGCCTGGACGCCTGGCGGGGTTGTCGTGGCTGTCACGGGGACCCCTCCTTTCGGTGCGGGACGGGTAGCCGTGGCGCGGTGAACGAAACCCTACGGTCCTGCATGGGCGGGGGGCCGGTACTCGTTCCGCACGGTCCCGTCCGCGCTGAACGGGGTCGCCCGCTGCCCCGATGCGGCACCGGAATCCCCCCCCTCGGAAACTCGGCAGGCCCCGCCGCGACGGGGGAGACACGGCGGGACCCACACATCGATTGCCCGCTGAGGACACGCTCACACCCATGAAGGCGCAGCGAGTTATGACACAGGCTCTCAGCGGTCCGAGCGCCTCCGGATCGCCCGCACGATCGCCGAGAAGTCGCGGTCCGCCCCGCCCTCCGCTGCGAACTCCTCGTACAGTTCGGCCGCGCGCAGGCCGAGTGTGGCGTCCACGCCCGTCGCGCGTGCCGCCCCCGCCGCCAGGCCGAGGTCCTTCGCCATGAGGGCGGCGGCGAAGCCGGGTTGATAGTCCCGGTTGGCGGGGCTCGCGGGGACCGGGCCCGGCACGGGGCAGTTGGAGGTGAGCGCCCAGCACTGGCCGGATGCGGTGGAGGCCACGTCGTAGAGTGCCTGGGCGGTCAGGCCCAGGCTCTCGCCGAGTACGAAGGCCTCGCTGACGGCGACCATCGAGACGCCGAGGATCATGTTGTTGCAGATCTTCGCAGCCTGCCCGGCACCGGCGTCCCCGCAGTGCACGGCACGCTTCCCCATCGCGGCGAGCAGGGGTTCCGCCTCCGCGAACTCGTCCGCGCCGCCGCCCGCCATGAACGTCAGCGTGCCTGCCTCGGCCCCCACCACACCTCCGGAGACCGGTGCGTCCAGGCCGCGGTGGCCCGCGGCGACCGCGGCCTCGTGCGCGGTACGGGCGTCCGTGACGTCGATGGTGGAGCAGTCGACGAACAGCGTGCCCGGCGCGGCCGCGGCGAGCAGTCCCTCGTCACGGTAGAGCGCGAGGACGTGGCGTCCGGCGGGGAGCATGGTGATCACGACGTCGGCGCCGGGTACCGTCTCGACGGCCGAGGCGGCGGGCACCACTCCCCTCCGCGCCGCGGCGGCCAGCGCGTCGGCCGACAGGTCGTGGCCTACGACGCGGTGTCCCGCGGCGACCAGGTTCGCGGCCATCGGCCCGCCCATGTTGCCGAGGCCGATGAACGCGACGGTGCTTGCCGTCAGTGACTCCGCCGTTCCTGACGATCCCGATTCCGTGGTCCCGTTCACCACGCCACCTCCTGCGTCACGGTGCCACCGTCCAGGCCGAGTTCCCGGTCTCCGAGCGGCGCGAAGAAACGTACGACGTCGTCCGCGGTCACCTCGGCGAGCGTGCCGGGGTTCCAGCGCGGCGAGCGGTCCTTGTCGATGACCTGGGCGCGGATGCCCTCCGCGAGGTCGGGTGCGGTGAGGGCGGCGCACGACACGCGGTACTCCTGCCCCAACACCGCTTCGAGCGACCCCAGTTCACGTGCGCGCCGCAGCGCCTCCAGGGTCACCTTCAGTGCCGTCGGCGAGCGGCCGAGCAGCGTTTCGGCGGCTTCCTTCGCGGCGCGTGAGCCGTCCGCGTGGAGACGGTCGACGATCTCCTCGACGGTGTCGGCGGCGTAGCAGTGGTCGATCCACTGCCGCTCGTCGGCGAGTTGACCGGGCGGCGCGTCCTCGACGTACCGCGCCAGGACCTCACGTACCGGTGACTCGGCGAGGTCGGCGATCAGGCCGGGCAGCGACGACGACGGTACGAAGTGGTCGGCGAGCCCGCACCTGAGCGCGTCGCCCGCCGCCAACTGCGCGCCCGTCAAGGCGATATGGGCGCCGAGGCCACCGGGCACGAGGCTCAGGAGGTATGTGCCGCCGACGTCCGGAACGAAGCCGATGCCCGTCTCCGGCATGGCCACCCGGGACCGTTCGGTGACCACGCGCACGGCGGCGTGCGCAGAGACGCCGACTCCGCCGCCCATCACGATGCCGTCCATGACGGCGACGAACGGCTTCGGGTAGCGGGCGATGCGCGCGTCGAGGCGGTACTCGTCGCGCCAGAAGTCCCGCGTAGCCCCTCCGTCGCCGGTCGTGACGTCCTCGTGGATGGACCGGATGTCGCCGCCCGCGCACAGCCCGCGGTCCCCCGCGCCGGTGAGGACGACGGTCTCCACGGCGGGGTCCTGTTCCCAGGCGGCCAGCGCCTCGTCGATGCGGAGCACCATGGCGTGGGTGAGGGCGTTGAGGGACTTGGGGCGGTTGAGGATCAGGCGGCCTGCTCGGCCCTCGACGTACGTCGACACGGAGTCCTCGGCCGCCGTCATCGGACGGCCTCGGTCAGTCCGCGGGCCACGATCAGGCGCATGATCTCGTTGGTTCCTTCCAGGATCTGGTGGACCCGCAGGTCCCGGACGATCTTCTCGATGCCGTACTCGCTCAAATAGCCGTAGCCTCCGTGCAGTTGGAGGGCGCGGTCGGCCACGGAGTACCCGGTGTCGGTGGCGAATCGCTTGGCCATGGCGCACAGCTGCGGGGCGCGCGGGTCGTTCCGGTCGAGCGCGTCCGCGGCCTGGCGCACCAGCGCGCGGGCGGCGGTCAGCTCGGTGGCCATGTCGGCGAGCCGGAACCGCAGCGCCTGGGCGTCCAGGAGGGACGCGCCGAACGCCTCACGGTCGGCGAGGTGGGCCAGGCTGCGGTGCAGTGCGCTCTGGGCGCCGCCCAGGGAGCAGGCGGCGATGCCGAGCCGTCCGCCGTTGAGGCCGCTCATGGCGATGCGGAAACCCTCGCCCTCCTTGCCGAGGCGCCGGTCGGTGGGCACGCGCACGCCGTCGAGGAGCACTTGGCGGGTGGGCTGGGCGTTCCAGCCCATTTTGCGTTCGTCGGCGCCGAAGGTGAGGCCGGGGTCGTCGCGTTCGACGACGAACGCGGAGATGCCGCCGGGGCCTTCCTCGCCGGTGCGGGCCATGACGACGTACACGTGCGAGGCGCCCGCTCCGGAGATGAACTGTTTGACGCCGGTGAGGACATAAGTGTCGCCGTCGCGTTCGGCGCGGGTCCGCAGGGCGGCGGCGTCCGATCCGGCGCCCGGCTCGGTGAGGCAGTAGCTGCCCAGCGATGCCGCGGTGCACAGGTCCGGCAGCCAGCGGGCGCGCTGGTCCCCGTCGCCGTACCGGTCGATCATCCAGGCGACCATGTTGTGGATGGAGAGGTAGCCGGCGATGGAGGGGCAGCCGGTGGCGAGGGCCTCGAAGACGAGGGTGCCGTCGGTGCGGCCGAGTCCCGAACCGCCGTGCTCCTCGCGTACGTAGACACCGCCGAGGCCGAGTTCGGCGGCCTTGCGCAGCACGTCGACGGGGAAGTGCTTGTCGCGGTCCCAGGCGACGGCGTGCGGGGCGAGGTGCTCGTCGGCGAAGTCGAGCGTGACCTCGGCCAGGGCGAGCTGGTCCTTGGTGAGGGCTGTGGCCATGCTGGTCATCGCCGTCATCCCATCGTCGGGATGGTGAAGCTCGCGCCTTCCCTGGCTCCGGAGGGCCAGCGCGAGGTGACGGTCTTGGTGCGGGTGTAGAAGCGGACGGCGTCGGGGCCGTGCTGGTTGAGGTCGCCGAAGCCGGACCGCTTCCAGCCGCCGAACGTGTGGTACGCCACCGGGACGGGGATCGGCACGTTGACGCCGACCATGCCGGCGCCGACGCGGCGCGTGAAGTCGCGGGCGGTGTCGCCGTCCCTGGTGAAGATGGCGACGCCGTTGCCGTAGGGGTGTTCGCTGGGCAGGCGCAGGGCCGCCTCGTAGTCCGCGGCGCGGGTCACGCACAGCACCGGGCCGAAGATCTCCTCGCGGTAGATCCGCATGCGCGGTGAGACGCGGTCGAAGAGGGTGGCTCCGGCGAAGAAGCCGTTCTCGTGCCCGGGGAGGGTGAAGTCGCGCCCGTCCACGACGAGTTCGGCGCCTTCGTTGACGCCGATGTCCACGTAGCGGCGAACCCGGTCGAGCGCGTCGCGGCTGACCAGCGGCCCGAAGTCGGCCTCCGGGTCGTCGGAACGCCCGATGCGCAGCTCGGCGACGCGTTCCTTGAGCCGGTTGACGAGCGCGTCGGCGGTCTCCTCGCCGACGGGGACGGCGACCGCGATGGCCATGCAGCGCTCCCCCGCCGAGCCGTACCCGGCGCCGATGAGGGCGTCCACGGCCTGGTCGAGGTCGGCGTCCGGCATCACGATCATGTGGTTCTTGGCGCCGCCGAAGCACTGGGCGCGTTTGCCGTGCGCGGCGGCGGTGGCGTAGATGTGCGCGGCGACAGGAGTGGAGCCGACGAAGCCGAGCGCTTGCACGCGTGAGTCTTCCAGGAGGATGTCCACGGCGTCCTTGCCGCCGTTGACGACGTTCAGGACGCCGGGCGGCAGGCCCGCCTCCAGGAACAGTTCGGCGAGCCGGAGCGGCACGGAGGGTGCCCGTTCGGACGGCTTGAGGATGAAGGAGTTTCCGCAGGCCAGTGCGGGGGCCGCCTTCCACAGCGGGATCATCGCGGGGAAGTTGAACGGGGTGATGCCCGCGGTGACGCCGAGGGGTACGCGCAGGGAGTGCACGTCGATGCCGGAGCCGGCGTTGTCGGTGAACTCCCCCTTCTGCAGGTGCGGGATCCCGGCCGCGAACTCAACGACCTCAAGGCCGCGTTGCAGGTCGCCGTGGGCGTCGGCGACGGTCTTCCCGTGTTCGCCGGAGAGCAGCTGTGCGAGTGATTCCCGCTCTCCTTCGACGAGTTGCAGGAACCGCAGCAGCACGCGGGCGCGCCGCTGCGGATTCCACTCGCCCCATGCGCGCTGGGCGGCGTGGGCGTCGGCGATCGCCGCGGTGGTCTCTTCGCGTCCGGCCAGCGGCACGTGTGCCTGTACGGCACCGGAGTTGGGGTCGTACACGTCGGCGAAGAGCCCGGACGTGCCGGGTACGCGCTTGCCGCCGATGAAGTGTGTCAGTTCACGGACCATGAGAGCCTGCTCTCGTCAGGTGAGTCCGGGGATGGCACGACAGGCCGACGGCGCCACCGGGTGAGGCGGGCGGGCGGTTCTGTCGTGGGACGCGAAGGCTAGAAGCCGTCGTGGAGTCGAGCGCGGACCGGGGCCGGGGCCGGGGTCGTCGCTCGCTTCGCCGGTTCACCTGGGTCGTGGGTACGGACCGGTGCCATGCGTGTCTGCTCCATCCTCGTGGACAACACGGAACACCCCGCGGCCGGTATCCTGACTCCCGGATCAGCGCGCGTTCTCCCGCCTTCCCGACGGAACTTCTCCGTCAGTGGCGTATCGCTCGGCGAGAACGCACTTCCCGGTCACAGTGGCGGGACCGCGCCGGATTCACACCGGCTTCCCTGCACCGCGGGCTCTGGTCACGAACATATAGTTGGACGTCCTAGTAAGTCCACCCCCACTTTCGGCGGGGGCGGCAGGACGACGGGACGAAGGGGCGCCGCCGCAACGGTCGATCGTCGGTTACTGACCGTCCTTCAACTTGATGAGGCTCCTCCCCGTCGGGCTGGCACGCGGACCCTCTGCTGCCCACGTGCAGGACCGGATACTCACCGCCCTGAGCGGTCTTCTCGGCGAGGCGGCGGCGCGTAGAGCGCGGCGATCGCGGCGGCACGGTCGTGCAGCGACGTGCGCAACCACTCCGGGGCCAGGACCTCGGCATGCGTGGTGAGCTGCCACAGGGCCCACTCGGCGTGCCGGGCATTCTGAAAGACGAGGCCCAACCACAGCCGCCCCTCGTCCTCTCCGTCCTCGTCGCACACTGCCAGCGCCGTGGCCACGAGGTC
This sequence comes from Streptomyces sp. Je 1-369, assembly GCF_026810505.1. Classification (NCBI taxonomy): domain Bacteria; kingdom Bacillati; phylum Actinomycetota; class Actinomycetes; order Kitasatosporales; family Streptomycetaceae; genus Streptomyces; species Streptomyces sp. Je 1-369. The sequence continues at coordinate 8,288,997 of NZ_CP101750.1, read as the reverse complement.
TTTGCGACGTTCCGGGGCCACCCTTACCCGCACGGTGACCCGGTCGTCGCCGCCGTCGCGGAACCGCGTGTTGCGTTCCTGCCAGGCGCGGTCCAGGTCGACCGCTTCCGGTCGCCGCGCGGGTTCGTCGAGTGCCACTTCGGAGCCTGGCCCACAGCCGTGTAGTGGATGCGCGGCCTGTGCCCGGCGAACACCGCGCGCCGGACCTCGGCCACGATCGCCTCGGGCAGGTCTTCGCTGTCGACGCGGCGCGCGAGGAGGTCCGTCTCCGGGTCGATGAGCAAGCGTTGGGCCGCGCCCGCCGCGGAGCCCTTGAGGCTCTCGGGCAGCGCGTCGAACACCTTCAGCATGGCCGAGGCGAGCGCCGAGCCGAGGCCGAACAGCTGCGCGCCGCGCCGTGATCCGGCGACCAGAAGGGCGAGCGCCTCGTCGTGGTTCAGTCCGGTGAGTGCCGTCCGGAAGTCCGGCAGCAGCGCGAACCCGCCGTTTCGGCCGCGCTCGGCGTAGACGGGGACACCGGCCACGGAGAGCGCTTCCATGTCGCGCAGCACTGTGCGGGTGGACACCTCCAGCTCACCGGCGAGCGCGTCCGCCGTCATCCGGCCGCGCCGACGCAGGAGGAGCACCAGGAAAACCAGTCGGTCGGCGCGCATACGAAAACCCTGGCGAAATACATGACGAGGGATGTCATGTATTGCTGCGAGGCTCCTGCAAGCGATGCGAAGCAGACCGAATGGAGCGAGCGAGATCATGGAACGAAACGCAGTCAACCCGGTGACCTGGTCGACGGAGATGGGCTTCAACCAGGGCGAGCTCGTCTCCGGGCACGCACGCACCTTGTACATCTCGGGTCAGACCGCGATGAGCGGCGCAGGCAAGCCCGAACACGACGGTGACATGGCCGCGCAACTGGCGCTGAGCGTCGACAACGTGAAGGCGGTGCTCACCGAGTCCGGCATGTCCCTCGCGAACCTCGTCCGCCTCAACGTCTACACGACCGACGTCGACCTGCTCTTCCAGCACTACGGCGTCCTGGCAGGCCGGTTGGCCGCCGCCGACGTCGCACCGACCACCACGATGCTCGGGGTGACGCGCCTGGCGGTCCCCGGCCAGCTGGTCGAGTTGGAGGGGACCGCGGTGGCGTAGGTGCGGCCGTGGACGAGGCGGGCGCGCTCGACTGCCCGCCGACGCCACCTTCAGGGCCGAAGTCGACGCCCGCGTCAGGAGAGTGTGTCCACCACGTCGCGTACCTGTCCGGCGACCGTCTCCGGCAGGGGGGCGTAGTTCAGGCGGGACAGGTCCTTCTGTCCTGCCTTGCTCGCGGTGTAGGTCAGGAACGACTTGAGCGCGGGCAGGGTCGCCTGGGGGTTGCCCTTGTCGCAGACGATCTCGTAGGTGACCTGGACGATCGGGTACGCGCCTGGCGTCGAGACGCCGTAGCGGAACTTCAGTTTCATGTCCTTGCCCTGGCCGGCGACCTGAGCGGCCGCGATGCCCGCCGACGCCGTCGCGGGAGTCGGTGCGACCGGGGTCGGCGCGCCCGTGTCGATGTTCACCGTCTTGATCTGACGGGCCCGCGCGAAGGACAGCTCGAAGTATCCGATCGCTCCGACGCCGGAGGTCACCTCCGAGGCGACGCCGCTCGACCCGCTCGCGGACGCGCCGCCCCTCCCCTGCCAGGACTTGGCCACCGGGTGGGGCCAGGCCGCGGGGGCCGCGCCCGCGAGGTAGGCCTGGAAGTTCTGGGTCGTGCCGGAGTCGTCCGACCGGTGCACGGGACGGATGGGCATCGCCGGCAGCTCGGCGCCCGGGTTGAGCCGCCGGATCTCCGGGTCGTCCCACTCGGTGATCCTCCGGTCGAAGATCTTGGCGAGGGTGGGCGCGTCGAGCACCAGGTCGTCGGCGCCCGGCACGTCGTAGCCGATCGCGATGGGGCCGCCGACCATGGGCAGGTCGATGGCCCGCCCGCCCCGGCAGACGTCCTTCGAGCGCTCGATCTCGTCCGGCTTGAGCGCGCTGTCGGAGCCGCCGAACGCGGTCGCCCCCCGCAGGAACTGCGCGCCGCCCGCGCCGGACCCGATCGGGTTGTAGGCGATCCGCACCTTCGGGCACGCGCGCTGGTAGTGCTTGATCCAGTACTTCATCGCGTTCTGCTGAGCGCTCGACCCGGTCCCCTGGACCTTGCCCGCGTCGGCACAGTCGATCCCGGCGATGGCGGCGGCACCCGCGGCCGCCCCCTCGTCCCCGCCCCCGTCGTCACCGTCGCCCCCGAGGCCCGCGACACCGCAGCCCGTCAGTAACAGCGACAGCAGAGCCGTGAGGGAGACCGCGACACGCGCTCCCCCTCCTCGGTGGTACGTACGTCCTGGACGTGGGCGTTGCAACGTTGTCCCCTCGGGGTACCGCGAAATGGATCTCGACCTGACCCCAGATGTTCGCCCACTCGCGGATCGGGCGGGTGACGCGGGGGCGAACATCGGGCGACGTCCTGCGGTACGGAGGACATGCGGTAGGCGGAGCGTTACAGCGGGCCGCCCCCGAGGAGCTGGCCGCCGTCCACCACCAGGGTCTCCCCCGTGATCCAGCGGGCGCCGTCCCCGGCGAGGAACGCCACGGCCTCCCCCAGGTCCTCGGGTTCGCCGATGCGGCCCAGCGGGGTGGCCGCGGCGACCCGGGCCTCGTTCTCCTCCCACAGCGCCTCGGCGAGCTTCGTGCGGACCACTCCTGGAGCGATGGCGTTGACGCGGACCTTCGGGGCGAGCTCCAGGGCGAGTTGCTTGGTGAGGTGGATGAGCGCGGCCCTGGAGACGTGGTAGATGCCGACGTCCTGGGCGACCGAGAGGCCGCCGATGGAGGCGGTGTTGACGACGGAGCCGCCGTGCTCGCCCATCCACGCCTTCACCGCGAGCGACGTCCACAGGATCGGCGCCCAGAGGTTGACGTCCATCGTCTTGGCGAAGCGCCCGTGGTCCTGGTCGACGACCGGGCCGTACGCGGGGTTCGTACCGGCGTTGTTGACGAGGATGTCGAGGCTGCCGTACGTCGCGACGGTGTGCTCGACGCAGGCGCGCGCGGCGTCCTCGTCGGTGGCGTGGGCGCCGAAGCCGGTCACCCCGTCGCCGAGTCGGGACGCCGCCTCCTTGGCTCGCTCCTCGCTGCGCGAGGTGACGACGACCTGCGCCCCGCGGTCGCGCAGCGCGGCGGCCGCCGCGAGTCCGATGCCCCGCGAGGCGCCGGTGACGACGGCGACCTTCCCGGACAGGGAGCCCTGCGGGGCACGCGGCGCGCTCATCGGCCCGTCCGCTCGTTGTCGCGGCGGCGCAGTTCCCGCAGGGCGATGGCGCGCTTGTGCACCTCGTCCGGACCGTCCGCGAGCCGCAGGGTGCGCAGATGGGCGTACATGCTGGCGAGCGGGAAGTCGTCGCTGACACCGGCGCCGCCGTGCACCTGGATGGCCCGGTCGACGACCTTGAGCGCGACCTCGGGCGCGGCGACCTTGATGGCGGCGATCTCCGTCCGCGCCTCCTTGTTGCCGACGGTGTCCATCAGGTACGCGGCCCTGAGGGTCAGCAGGCGCGCCATGTCGATCTCGACGCGGGACTCGGCGATCCAGTCCTGGATGTTCGCCCGGTCGGCGAGCGGCGCCCCGAACGTCGTACGGGACCGGGCGCGGTCGATCATCAGGTCCAGCGCACGCTCCGCCATGCCGATCGTGCGCATGCAGTGGTGGATGCGGCCGGGGCCGAGCCGCGCCTGGCTGATCATGAAGCCGTCGCCCTCGCCCGCGAGCAGTGCCGTGGCGGGGACGCGTACGTCCTCGAAGAGCACCTCCGCGTGGCCCTCGCGGTCCTGGTAGCCGAAGACGGGGAGGTTGCGCAGGACCGTGACGCCGGGGGTGTCGAGCGGGACGACCATCATGCTCTGCTGGCGGTGGCCCGGCCCGTCCGGGTCGGTCTTGCCCATGACGATGAGCACCCGGCAGTTCTTGTGCAGGGCGTTGGAGGTCCACCATTTGCGGCCGTTGAGTACGTAGTCGTCGCCGTCGCGGACCATCCGCATCTCGATGTTGCGGGCGTCGGAGCTGGCGACGGCGGGCTCGGTCATGGCGAACGCGGAGGCGATCTCACCGGCGAGCAGCGGCTTCAGCCACTTCTCCTTGTGCTCCTCGGTGCCGAAGAGCGTGAGGACCTCCATGTTGCCGGTGTCCGGCGCGTTGCAGTTGGTGGCTTCGGGGGCGAGGTGCGCGCTGCGGCCCATGATCTCGGCCAGCGTGGCGTACTCCAGGTTGGTCAGGCCCGGGCCCCACTCGGGGTGCGGGTGGAAGAGGTTCCACAGACCCTGCTTCCTCGCCTCCGCCTTGAGCTCCTCGAGGACCGGCGGGTGGAAGTGCGGGTCGCCCGACTCCGCCATCTGGGCCTCGTACACCGCCTCGGCGGGGTAGACGTGCTCGTCCATGAAGGCGAGCAGCCGCTCCTGGTACTCCTTGGCCCTGTCGGTCACGTCGAACACGGGTCGTCCTCCAACGGTGGTGGGTCAGGCAATCCTGGTCCGGAGTCTCGTCCGGATCCTGGTCCGGAGCCGGGTCCGGGCGCAGGGGTTTTCCTCAGCTGCGCCGCGGCCCGCTCCGCCCGTCCGCGGACGGCGGTGCGAGGAGTTTCGCCAGCCCGGTCGCGGTCGTGGGAGCGTCGCGGTGTACGACGCCGGCGATGCCGAGCCGCTCCGCCGCGACGATGTTCTGCGGCAAGTCGTCCACCATCACGGTGTCCTCGGGCCGTACGCCGAGACGCTCGCAGGCGACGGCGTAGGCGCGGCGGGACGGCTTGCGCACGCCGATCTCCCCGGACACCGTGACGGCGTCGAACATCGCGGGCAGGTCGAAGCCTTCGTAGCAGCGGTCTCCGAGGGAGTTGGAGAGCAGGCCCACGCGTCGCCCCTCGGCCCGGAGCGTTGCCACGAGAGTGATCATGTCGGGGTCGGGGCGCAGTCCTGTCTGGATGCGGCGCACGAGCCCGGGGCCCTCGACCGGCGCGCCGTGGGCCCGCAGCCGCGCCGCGAGGCCGTTCTCGAACTCCGACTCCTTGATGCGGCCTTCCTCGTGCGCCACGAGCAGGGCGCTGCTCTCCTCGTCCTTGGAGAGGAGCCGTAGCAACAGTTCCGGATCGTCGGCGATTTCCGTGCCGAGCTCCTCGAAGGCGGTGACGACGCTGGTGGTCAGCACCCCGCCGAAGTCGAACAGGACCGCCGTGCGTACCCGTACGTTCATGTCACCCCTCGTCGTCGCCGACGCGCCTTGAGCCGCCTTGGGCCGCTTTGAGTTCCGTCAACGTATTTGAATCCGGGTTCAGGTTCAAGAGTGCGAGAGGCCGCCGCGCCCGCCGGACGACCGCTTCGGCTTGTATATTGAATCCAACGTCAAGTTCAGAGCGCGGACCACGGAGGTTCTGCACATGCCGACACACGTCACCCGCGCCGAGTGGGAGCGCGTCGCGACGCGCGAGGTCACCTCGGGCGACATCACACTCCGCGTCTTCGACCATGGTGAGGCGCGGCCGGGCAGGCCTCCGGTGGTCCTGTGCCATGGCTTCCCTGAGCTGGCGTTCTCCTGGCGTCACCAGGTCTTCGCGCTGGCGAGCGCGGGGTACCGCGTCCTCGTCCCCGACATGCGGGGGTACGGCGGGAGCTCGCGGCCTGCCGACGTCGAGGCGTACGACATCCTGACGCTCTGCGGCGACCTGGCCGCGGTCCTCGACGACGTGGGCGCGGACGACGCCGTCTTCGTGGGGCACGACTGGGGTGCCATGGTGGTGTGGCAGATGGCCCTGGCCCGCCCGGAGCGGGTGCGGGCCGTCGCCGGGATGAGCGTGCCGGTGACGCGGCGGGCCCCGGCTCCCCCGATCCCGATCCTGCGCAAGCGGCTCGGCGAGGACTTCTACATGGTGTGGTTCCAGGAGCCCGGCGCGGCGGACGCGGCCCTCGGCCGCAACGTGCGCAGGACGCTCGTGGCGAAGGAGATCTACTCCGCCCGTTGGGCCGAGCAGCACGACGAGCCGTCGTCGCCCCCGCCGTGGCTCGACGAGGCGGAACTCGCCTACTACGTCGAGACGTTCGAGCGCACCGGGTTCACCGGCGGGCTCAACTACTACCGCAACCTCGACCGCAACTGGGAGCTCACCGAGCACCTGGCCGACCGCCGCGTCACCCAGCCCTCACTGTTCCTCACCGGCTCCAAGGACCCCGTCGGCCAGTTCATGCCGGCGAAGGACCTCGACCACATGCTGACCGATCAGCGCGGCCACATCGTGCTCGAAGGCGGCGGCCACTGGATCCAGCAGCAGCGGCCCGACGAGGTGAACGCTGCTCTCCTCGACTTCCTCTCCCAGGTCGGCTGATAGCATCCGCTGCCACCGATACGTACAGGTTCGACCGACAGTGGTTCGACCGAGAGTGAATGGATCGCAGTGGCTGCCCAGGCCCCGGCCGCAGACGGCGGCCAGAAGCAACCGATCACACCCCGCAGCGCCCGTGGCGTCAGGACGCGCAACGCGCTGATCGCCGCCGCGCGCGAGGTGTTCGAGCGCGACGGGTACCTGGACGCCCGCATCACGGACATCTCCAAGGCGGCCCACGTCGCCTCCGGGTCGTTCTACACGTATTTCAACAGCAAGGAAGAGATCTTCCAGGCGCTGGTCGAGCAGGTGCAGGAGGAGATGCTCCATCCGCACCTGCGCGAGCGCACCGGCATCACCGACCCCCGCAAGCTCATCGACGCGTCGAACCGCGAGTATCTGCGGGCGTACAAGAAGAACGCCCGCCTCATGGCGCTGTTCGAGCAAGTCGCCCAGGTCGACGAGCAGTTCATGGCGTTGCGCATCGAGCGTGGCAACGCGTTCGCCCGGCGCAACGCCAAGCTCATCCGCACCCTCCAGGAGAACGGCCGGGCCGACACCGCCCTGGATCCGCTGGTCACCGCGCACGCCCTGTCCGTGATGGTGAGCCGCATGGCGTACATGGTGTTCGTGCTCGGGCAGCGCATCCCGTACGAGCGGCTCGTCACGACGCTCAACACGATCTGGGAGAACGGGTTGCAGCTGCGGGACGCCGAGGACTGATTCCGGCCGCAACCCCGGTCCCCCCGGCTACCAGCCGCGCGCGGACTCCAGAAGGTGGTCTCTTACCAGGGCTACGTGCGGGTTGTCCGAGGAGCCGGGGCGCTGGACGAGGTAGCCGGTGTTGATGGGCGGGTCGTCCGGGTCGTTGAGCAGGACCAGTGCGCCGGACGACAGTTCGTCGAGGCACAGGTAGCGGGGCAGCACGCTGAAGCCCGCGCCGCCCACGACGGCCGCCTTGACCGCGCGCAGGTCCGGCATGGTGACGGCGGGCTTGCAGACCAGGCGCTTGCCGAAGACGTGGCGCCAGTAGCGGCGGACGATGGGCAGGTCTTCGGCGTACGCCACCAGGGGGACGCCATGCAGCACCGCGGGGCCGTCCACGGCGAGCCGCGCCGCCCCGCCGGTCCGCGCCGCCCAGACCGCCGAGGTGACCAGGACGAACTCCTCGTCGGCGAGTGGCACGGAAGCCAGCGCCCGGGCTCGGGGACGGGCCGTGGCGATGAGAAGGTCGTGCCGGCCCGCGCGCATCTCCTCCAGGAGGTCGTCCGTCAGGCCGGTCGCGACGCGCAGCACCACTCCCCTCTCCACCAGCGGAGCGATGCGCGGCAGGACACAGTGGGAGAGGAGCTCCGCCGGACCCGCCACGTGCACCGGCTCGGCCGCGCTGTCGCCACCGTGGCCCGCGACCTCGGCGAGCGCGTCCAGCGGCTCGACGATGCGGGCCGCCAGCTCGTCCGCGAAGGGCGCGGGCGCCGCGCCGCGCGGGAGCCGCTCGAAGAGCTCCCGGTCGAGCCTGCGCTCCAGGGACCGGATCTGCGCGGTCACCGTGGGCTGCGACAGGCCCAGGAGGCGGGCGGCCGCGGTGAAGGACCCGGAGCGGTAGACGGCGAGGAAGGTGCGGAGTTGGTTCAGGTCGAGCGAGGCGGGGCTGCTCGCGGTGCCTGATTCACCGGGCGCTGTTCTGTCCCGATCGTCGGCATCGGCGGCTGTGACGGTGACAGCATCGGCATTCCTATGTCCCATGTGCGGGAGCATAGGGTGTGCCGATGGGCCGGGCGATCCGCGATCGGCGCGTCGGCGATGGTTGGTCAGGACATCAGCGGAGCCACCTTGTCCGTGACGAAGCGGATGTACCCCTCCGGGTCCGGTTCGTCGGCGGTGGGTTGCAGGACGACCGTGTCGGCCCCCGCGTCGGCGAGTCGCCGGACGGCCTCCGCGACGGCCTCCGCGTCCCCGGCGACTCCGAGGCCCTCGATCCCGTCCCGCCCCTCGCCGCGGAGCTCGGCGCGCAGCCGGGTCTCCGCGTCCGGTCCGGTCGCGGCGAGCAGGTAGACGACCACGGGGTGGGCGCCCTCACGCCCGGCCGACTTCCGCCCCTCGTCGATGAGTTGGCGTGCCCGGCGTACGTCGTCCGGTGTCACGCTCGCGTCCAGGATGGTGCCGTCCGCCGCCTCCCCTGTGAGCCGCAGCGAGCGCGGACCCCGCGCGCCCGCGTACACCGCGGGGGCGGACGCGGGCGGCCAGTCGAGCGCCACGCCGTCGAGGTGGACGTACCGCCCGTGGGTCGTCACGCGTTCGCCCGCCAGCAGCGCCCGCATCGCGTCGAGGTGTTCGCGCAGGAGAGTGACCGGCGACTCGGCCCGTGCGCCCACCTGCCCCATCCAGTCCTGTACGCCGTGTCCGACGCCGAGCATGGCGCGGTCGGGGAAGAGGCGGTGCAGCGTGGCCGCCTCCATGGTGGCGAGGGCGACGTTCCGCAGCGGCACGGGCAGGAGTCCCACCCCCACGCGCAGCCGCTCGGACCAGGCGAGGGCGGCGGACGCGGCGGCGATGCCGCTCTCCAGGAAGCAGTCCTCCCAGAGCCACAGCTCGTCGAGTCCCGCGTCGTCGGCGGTGCGCACCATGGCGCGCAGGCGCTCGGGGGGAAGTTGGGGGCGGAAGACCACGCCGAGAGTCGTCATGGCGCCTTCCTATCCCGGTCCGTCGCCCGCGCTCAACAGGGAATCGCTCTCCTCGTCACTCGCACGGTAAGGGTTGTGGTGTACAAGACCCTTACTGGACGGTGATGGGCATGAACCGGACCGACGGACAACAACTCACCGTGCCCAGCCGAGGCGTTACCCACGTGCGCCGGGCCGTGGCGGCGGACGTTCCCGAACTCGTACGCCTGCGGTCGCTGCTCTTCGCGACCCGCGACGGGGAGTACTTCAAGCCCGCGTCGGTCGAGGACGACTGGCGCCACAACCTCGCCTCGGTGCTGAGGGAACAGCTGACGTCCGACGCCACGCGCATCCTCGTCGTGGACGGCGCGCACGGGCTCGCGGCCTGCGGAATCGGCACCGTCGAGCAGTGGTTCCCCGGCCCGCACAGCGTCTCCGGCCGGGTCGGCCACGTGATCGGCGTGGTCACGGACCCCGCGTACCGGCGGCGCGGGCACAGCCGGGCCATCATGCGGGAGCTGCTCGACTGGTTCCGTACGCAGGACGTCTCCCGCGTCGACCTGTACGCCTCCGCGGACGGCGAGCCGCTGTACCGGGACCTCGGCTTCGTCGACCACCCCGACCCCGCGCTGTACTGGCGCCCAGCACAACGCTGAGCCGCGCGGGCCCAGTTGCCCGAAGAGATCCCGGACTTCGCCCCTCCGCAGCATCATGGGAGCAGGCGAAACGGGGGTGCCGACACGGCTGTTCGCTTCGGTTCAGGTGGCGACCGGGTACCGGCGTGGGCTCACCGCCGTCCTCTTCTACTTCGGCTGGGCGAGCACGGACGGCGAGACCAAGGCGCTCGGGCTGCGCGACACCGTGTTCCACCTCTCCACCAGCGACTACCTGTTGCGCACCGTCGGAGCGCTCTACCTCCCCGCGTGGCTCGCCGCAGGTGTCGCGCTCGGCACGCCCGGGCTGCTCCGCTGGACCGCGGGCGAACCGGAGCGGCTGGCCCGTGCGGTCCGTGTGCTGCGGGTTCGCCTGGGCCGTCCCGCTCGCCCTCGTACCGCTGTATCCGCTCAGTCCCTGGCTGTTCGACCTGCTGCTGCCGCTCACGGCGATCGGCGGTTCGCGCTCAACGCGTACGCCCGCACGCGCGAACGCAGGGACCTGCGGCTGTGGGGGATCACCCTCTTCAACTGAGAGGTCCGGTGCCGAGGGGCCGGTGCCGAGGGGCCGGTGTGGCGCCGCGCCGCGGGCCGGAGGATGATCGTTTCGTGAGTGGCAGCGACGCGGGGAGCACGGGCGCTACCGCGGCGACGCCCCCGCGGCAGCGGTGGCGGCGGCCGGCGTCCTGGCTGCGGCCCGTGGCCTGGGGCGTGCTGGCCCTGTCCACCGTCGTCCTCGTCCTCGCCGGATGCGCCCGCGCGACCGTCCTGAACCGTGTCTTCTACCAGGCCGTGCTGGACGAGCAGGGCGCGTACGAGCGGCTGTACGACGAAGTGCTCGTCGACCCCGCGACGGCACGCGTCACCCGTGAGCTCCTCGGCCGCCTGCCGGTGCCCGAGGCACAGGTGACGGCGAACCTGAAGAACGTGCTGCCGCCCGCCACCCTGCGCACCCTGGTGGACGAGCAGATCGGTCACGCCGTGGCGTACCTGCGCGGGCAGGAGCCGCGCCTGCGCCTCTCCGTCGATCTGCGGCCCGTCCTGACGAACATCGGCAGCTTCGCCGAGATCTACCTCGGTGACCTGGTCGCCTCCACGCAGGGCCGCGCATCGCCCGACTTCGCCGCGTTCACGCGGGAGCTGACGGCCGCTCTGGACGACATCTCCCGTGGCCACCGGCCCGACAACCTCCCCGAGCTGCGCCTGGCGCCGACCGCCGCACGGCAGGCGGCGGAGTGGCTCATGGGCGCCGTCCCCGAGGACCGGCGGGCAGCCCTGCGCCCCGAGGTGGAGGCGTCGCTCGGCACCGGAGACGTGGCGTCGGCGCTGGCCGCCGTGGGACCGTACGCGCTCGGCGACCGGGTGCCCGGCGCCGCCGCCGACCTGTCGACGCTCACGGACGACGGCCGCTGGAACGCCGTACCGGACCTGAAGGCCGCGGGTGTCGACCTGGGAGCGGCCGAGCAGGCCCGGTACTTCACCAGGCTGGCGCTGGGGTGGGTCCAGGGCATCGCGGGCGTGCTCGCTCTCGCGTCGGGCTGCGTGCTGGCCTTCACCGGCTCCGCGTCCTGGGCGGTGCGGGTGCGCCGCGTGGGCACGGCGCCGGCTGTGGGAGGTGCGCTGTCGGTGGTGGTCCTCGCGGTGGCGCGGTGGCGGGTCGGGGAGCTGATGGCCCGTCCGCCTTCGAGCTGGCCGCCCTCGGTCGGCAAGCTACTCGACGACGTCCAGCACGGTGCCGCCGACGCCCTCGTCTCGGTGGGGCTGATCACGTCGGCGCTCCCGCTGCTCGCGGGGCTGGCTCTGGCCGGGGCGCCGTGGGCGTACGAGAAGGTGGTGGCGCGGCGCGGGGCGCGGCTGACGGGACGGCGGCGGAGCGCGGTCCTCGGTACGGCGGGCGGCGTCCTCGTGGCCGTCGCGATGGTGGGCGCGGTGCTGGCTCCTCTCGCGGCGGGCAAGGACGCCCGCGAGCTGTGCCTGGGCTCGGAGTCGCTCTGCGACAGGCCGTACGACCAGGCCGCCTTCCTGGCCACGCACAACGCGATGTCGACGACCGCCGACCGGTTCATCGGCCCGCTCCAGGACCCGGACATCGTCGCGCAGTTGGACGCCGGAGCCCGCGGCCTCCTGATCGACACCCAGACGTGGGAGACCCCCGAGGAGGTGTCCGAACGGCTTCGGGAAGCGGACTTCCCGCCCGACATGAAGCAGCAGATCACCCGCCTGGCGGAGCGCGCCAACCCGCCGCGCCCCGGCATGTGGCTCTGCCACGCGGTGTGCAGGGCCGGGGCGATCCCCCTGGTGGAGACGCTGCGCACGATCGGCACCTGGCTCGACGAGCACCCCGGTGAACTGGTCACCCTGATCGTCCAGGACGCCATCGACGGCGAACAGACGCGGGACGCGTTCCACGAGGCGGGGCTGGACCGGCTGCTGTTCACACCGGACTCCGACCCCGACCGCCCCTGGCCCACCCTGGGCGAAATGATCGACAAAGGGCGCCGCCTCGTGGTCTTCGCCGAAGAGGCCGACGGTCCCGCGCCCTGGTACCGCAACTTCTACCGGTACGGCATGGAGACCCCGTTCGCGTACACCGCACCGGACCAGATGAACTGCGTCCCGCACCGCGGCGGCACCGGCAAGCGGCTGTTCCTGCTGAACCACTTCATCACCGACATGGGCGGCAGCCGTCTCGACGCCGCCGTCGTCAACAAACGCGACTTCATCCTGGAACGGGTGCGTCGCTGCGAGAAGGAGCGCGGCAGGCCGGTCAATTTCGTCGCCGTCGACTTCGCGACGATCGGCGATGCGCTGGGCGCGGTCGACACGCTCAACCGGAGGCGTTGATCCGCGACTCTGCGCGCAGCAGGGCGTGTTCGGTGAACCGGCCGCAGGAGCGGAAGCCGAGACGGCGGTAGACGGGCTCGCCCTCGGCCGACGCCTGGAGAACGGCCAGGGAGTGGCCCAGGCGGCGGGCGGTGTGGAGCGCGGCGAGGGTGATCGCGCCGCCGTAGCCGCGTCCTCGGTGCGCGGTCAGGGTGCTGATGTTGTAGATCCCGGCGACGCCCGCGTACGCGAACACCTCGGCGGAGCAGACCGCTTCGTCCGCCACGTAGCCGACGAGGTGGCGGGCCGAGCAGTCCGGGGCGAGTGCCTGTGGGGCGGCGCGGGCGTAGAAGCGGCGTACCGTCTCGGCGGGCGGGGTCCAGTTCGCGGCGAGGACCGTGGCGTAGTCGGCGAGTTGCCGGGGTGTCGTCACGGGCCGGATGCCCAGGCGCGGCACGGAAGGCAGCGGCGGGAGCTCGTCCAGGTGCGCCCACATCGCCGTCTCCCGTTCCGAAGCGGGCAGTCCGGCGGCCGTCAGGCGGGCCGACAGATCCGGCGGTGCCGATGCGGGACCGACCCACCAGGAGAAGGGGCGACCCGTCGCGACCAGCGCCCGTGCGGTGACGGCGACGCGCGCCGGGGCGGTCTCGGCGGTGAAGCGGGCCAGGGCGACGACGTTGAACGTGTCGTCGTCGAGGCCGCTGTCGGCGATCACGAGGTCGTCGGTCGCCACGACGGTCGCCCCCGGCAGGCCCCGGTGGAGGTGGCAGGCGTGCTCGGCCAGGTTCCGTTCCATCCTGTCGAGCGGGTCGGCGCGGTCGGCCTGCTCCAGAGGCGGCGCGTCGTCGCGGCGATCGTCGGTCATACTTCCGTAGCTTGCCGCGCCACGGCGCGGCTCGCCGCTCAATTCGGGGCGTCGGTCACCGGGTAGGGCACGAACGTGCTGCTGTTCTGGTCGATGCGCAGGGGGCGGCCCAGCGGCGGTGCGGCTCGTTGGGGGCAGTCGAGGCGTTCGCAGACGCGGCAGCCCATCCCAATGGGGGTGGCGGCCGCCGCAGTGGAGAGGTCGAGTCCGTCGGAGTAGACGAGGCGGTGGGCGTGGCGGATCTCGCAGCCGAGGCCGATGGCGAAGGTCTTGCCCGGTTCGCCCCAGCCGCCGCGGTGCCGGGTGATGGCGCGGGCGGTCCACAAGTAGCGCTGCCCGTCGGGCATTTCGGCGATCTGTACGTGGATGCGGCCGGGCGCGGCGAAGGCCTCGTACACGTTCCAGAGCGGGCAGGTGCCACCGGTGCGTGAGAAGTGGAAGCCCGTGGCGGACTGGCGCTTGGAGAGGTTGCCCGCCCGGTCTACCCGGACGAAGGAGAAGGGCACGCCCCGCAGGCGCGGGCGTTGGAGGGTGCTGAGCCGGTGGCAGACGGTTTCGTAGCCGAGGCCGTAGCGGTCGGTGAGCCGTTCGATGTCGTACCGGACCTCTTCGGCCGCCGCGTGGAAGGCGCGGTACGGCAGGACGAGTGCGGCGGCGAAGTAGTGGGCGATGCCGATGCGGGCGAGGGCGTGGGTCGGCGTGCCGGGCGTGAAGTCGTCGGCGGCCTGGCGGTCGAGTACGTCGCCGTGTTCGAGGAGCGCGAGCTGGGTGGCCATGCGGAAGGCGCGCTGGCCGGGGCGCAGACGGCTGGAGAGGTGGAGGGTGCGGGTCGTTTCGTCGTAGTGGTGCAGGCGGTCGCCGGTCCCGGCGGTCGGGCGGTCGCTGGGCCCGGCGGTCAGGCGGTCACCGGCCCCGGCCCCGGCCCCGGCCCCGGCGGTCAGGCGTACGCCGTGGGCGTCGGTGAGCCGTGCGGTCAGGGCGCGCGTGACCTCGCCGGGCCGGATGCCCAGCTCCTCGGCGAGATGCTCGGCGGCGATGTCGGTGTCGTGGAGGTAGTTCCTGCGGCGGTAGAAGAAGTCGCGGATCTCGTCGTGGGGTGAGCGGGGCAGGTCGGGGGCCGCGCCGTCGCGGCCGTCCGCGGCTTCCGCGAGGCGTTCGGACAGGAGCTGGCCGCGGCGGCCGAGGTCCAGCAGGACCTGCGCGACCGCGGGCATGCGCGAGGCGAGCTCGGCGAGGTCGGAAGGGGAGACACGGGCTTCGGTGATCTCGCCGACCAGCGCCTCCCTCAGGTCCGCCACGAGCCGGGTCGTGTCCCGCTCGGAGAAGAAGCCCGGGTCCACGCCGAAGGTCTCGGTCAGCCGGAGCAGAACGGGCACGGTGAGGGGGCGGGAGTCGTGCTCCATCTGGTTGAGGTAGCTCGGCGAGATGGCCAGGGTGCGGGCGAGCTCGGCCTGGCTCATCCGGCGCTCCTCGCGCAGCCGCCGCAGTCGCGCGCCCGCGTACGTCTTGCTCACCGTGTGCTCCTCCGTGCTCCATCGTGCCCCGCGCGCATGCTCCAGCACGGTGACGGGTGGGCGTCAGCGTACGGGAACCGCCCTGCCGCGAACCCTTCGCAACCTTGGCAGTTCCCCGCCCGAAGATTCGCAGAAGTTGGCACGCGTCCACGATTGATGGCACTGCGTGCCAGTGCCATCGTCTGCAGTGCGGCCGCAACACGCAGTGCATCCAGTCAGACCAGTGACACCCCGTGCCAGCACAGCCCGCGCGGCGACGGGGCATTGGCAGACGACACCCGGACGTCAAGGAGACGGTGACAGCAATGGCAGACGCGAGGAAGCACGCGGCCGAAGAGCTCGCACGGCGCTGGGCCACCGACCCCCGGTGGCAGGGCATCGACCGCACGTACAGCGCCGACGACGTCGTCCGGCTCGCCGGCAGCGTCCGCGAGGAGCACACCCTGGCGCGCCGCGGCGCGGAGCGGCTGTGGCGGCAGCTGCACGACCTGGACTACGTCCACGCGCTGGGCGCGCTGACCGGTGGACAGGCGGTGCAGCAGGTCAAGGCCGGTCTCCAGGCCGTCTACCTGTCCGGCTGGCAGGTCGCGGCCGACGCCAACCAGGCCGGTCACACCTACCCGGACCAGAGCCTGTACCCCGCCAACTCCGTTCCCCAGGTGGTGCGTCGCATCAACAACGCGCTGCTGCGCGCCGACCAGATCGCCACGAGCGAGGGCGACGGGGACGTGACGGACTGGCTCGCGCCGGTCGTCGCCGACGCGGAGGCGGGCTTCGGCGGCCCGCTCAACGCCTTCGAGCTGACCAAAGCCATGATCGCGGCGGGTGCGGCGGGCATCCACTATGAGGACCAGCTCGCCTCCGAGAAGAAGTGCGGTCATCTCGGCGGCAAGGTGCTCGTGCCGACCGGCCAGCACATCCGTACCCTCAACGCGGCCCGGCTCGCCGCGGACATCGCCGACGTGCCGACCCTGATCGTGGCCCGCACGGACGCGCTCGCCGCCAACCTCCTCACCAGCGACGTCGACGAGCGCGACGCGGAGTTCGTGACGGGCGAGCGGACGGCGGAGGGCTTCTACCGGGTCAGGAACGGCATGGCCCCGGTGATCGCGCGCGGCCTCGCCTACGCCCCGTACGCCGATCTCATCTGGGTGGAGACCAGCACGCCGGACCTGGCGCAGGCCCGCGAGTTCGCCGAGGCGATCCACGCCGAGCACCCGGACCAGATGCTGGCCTACAACTGCTCGCCGTCCTTCAACTGGAAGGCCGCCCTCGACGACGACGAGATCGCCAAGTTCCAGCGCGAGCTGGGCGCGTTGGGCTACAAGTTCCAGTTCATCACCCTGGCCGGTTTCCACTCCCTCAACCACGGCATGTTCGACCTGGCACGCGGCTACGCGGACCACGGCATGACCGCGTACGTCGACCTCCAGGAGCGGGAGTTCGCGGCGCAGGAACACGGTTTCACCGCGGTCAGGCACCAGCGCGAGGTCGGTACCGGCTACTTCGACCTCGTGTCGACCGCGGTCAACCCCGCCTCCTCCACGACCGCGCTGGCGGGCTCCACGGAGGCGGAGCAGTTCCACTAGGTCTCCGCCGAGGGCAACACCCCGTGCCGACGCGGGGCGTGAGGTCGGCCGACCCGCCGTCCCCCGCGCCCCGCCTCCCCTCCTCCGCTCACCCCCTCCGCTCTCCCTCCCGCCCCAGGAGACCCCCATGCCCGCCAACACCCTCACCCGCCCCATCCGCGTCCTCGCCCCACCCTCCCCGCCCGGACACCGCCACGACGAGATCCTCACCCCGGCCGCCCTGGACTTCGTCGGCCGACTGGCCGCCCTCTTCGGCGAGCGGCGCGATGAGCTGCTGAAGGAACGGCGCCGCCAGGCCCTGCGGCTCGCGGCGGGCACGCCGCTCGACTTCCCCCTCGTCACCTCCGCCGTGCGCGACGACCCGACCTGGCACGTCGCCCCTCCGGCCCCCGGCCTCACCGACCGCCGCGTGGAGATCACAGGTCCGCCGGACCGCCGTATGACGGTCAACGCGCTCAACTCGGGGGCGCGGGTGTGGATGGCCGACTTCGAGGACGCCACCTCTCCGACCTGGGACAACGTGATCGGCGGGCAGCTGAACCTGCTGGACGCCATCGAGCGGCGCATCGACTTCACCGCTCCCGAGGGCAAGGAGTACCGGCTCGCCGACCGCGACCGGCTCGCCACGATCGTGGTCCGCCCGCGCGGCTGGCACCTGTCCGAGGAGCACCTGGAGTACGACGGCGAGCCCGTGCCCGCCTCCCTCGTCGACTTCGGCCTGTACTTCTTCCACTGCGCGCGGCGCCAGATCGACGCGGGTCACGGCCCGTACTTCTACCTGCCCAAGCTGGAGAACCGCTACGAGGCACGCCTGTGGAACAACGTCTTCGTCGCCGCGCAGGAGCTTTTGGGCATCCCCCGCGGAACGGTCCGTGCCACCGTCCTCATCGAGACGATCACGGCCGCCGTGCAGATGGAGGAGATCCTCTTCGAGCTCCGCGAGCACAGTTCGGGGCTCAACGCCGGTCGCTGGGACTACCTGTTCAGCCTCATCAAGACCTTCGGGCACCGCACGGACTTCCTGCTGCGTGAGCGCACCCGACCGACCCGATGACCTGGGCTGAGGGGCCCGGAGGCGGCCGCCCGCCGAGGGGGCGGGCGGTCGTCCGCGCGGACGGGCGGGAGGCAGCGGAGTGTGCCGCCTTCCCGCCCGCCCCGTGTGCGAAGCACATCGCGCACGTGTTCCACCTCACCTTGCGATTGCCGGGCACGGCCCGGCTCGTCGGCGGACGGCGCCGTAAGGTGATCAGTGCAGCTGGTTCGCCCCGTCCGCCAGACGGGAGCGTCGCAAGAGGGAACCCGGTGGGAATCCGGGACTGCCCCGCAGCGGTGAGCGGGAACGACCGCCGTCACATGCACTGGGACCGACGAACGGTCCTGGGAAGCGACGGCCAGTAGGTGTCCTCCCCGGAGGACGTGCCCGCGAGTCCGAAGACCTGCCCGCTGTCCGTGCCCGAACCATTCGTGCGCGGATATCCCGGTGACCTCGTGGGCGGGTCGGCGAACACATCTGACGGACGGCCGCGCCCGACGCGCGTACCCGGGCCGTCCGGTGCGTCACCCCTTCGCGCTCTCGTCCCGTCGCCGGGATCTCAGGGATTCATCTCGCGAAGGAGATCTCCGTGACCACCAGGACCGCAGCCGCGGCAGCACGGGCCACCGTGTACGGCTACCCCCGCCAGGGCCCGAACCGTGAACTGAAGAAGGCCGTCGAGGGCTACTGGAAGGGCCGCGTCACCGCCGACGCCCTCCGCGCCGCCGCCGCCGACCTCCGCCGCGCCAACTGGCGCGAGCTCGCCGACGCCGGCATGGGCGAAGTCCCCACCGGCGACTTCTCGTACTACGACCACGTCCTGGACACCACCGTCATGGTGGGCGCGATCCCGGAGCGGCACCGCGCCGCGGCCGACGCGGACGCCCTCGACGGCTACTTCGCCATGGCGCGCGGCACGCAGGACGTGGCGCCGCTCGAGATGACGAAGTGGTTCGACACCAACTATCACTATCTGGTACCGGAGTTGGGTCCGGGCACGGTGTTCACCGCCGACTCGTCCAAGCAGGTGGCCGAGTTCAAGGAGGCCCGTGCGCTGGGGCTGACGGCGCGGCCCGTGCTCGTCGGGCCGGTCACGTACCTCCTGCTGGCCAAGCCCGCGCCCGGGGTCGCCGCCGACTTCGACCCGCTGACACTCCTCGACCGGCTGCTTCCCGTGTACGCGGAGGTCCTCGCCGACCTGCGCGCGGCGGGCGCCGAATGGATCCAGCTGGACGAGCCCGCCCTCGTCCAGGACCGCACGGCCGCCGACCTCAACGCGGCCGAGCGCGCCTACCGTGACCTCGGCGCCCTCACCGACCGGCCCAAGCTGCTCGTCGCGTCGTACTTCGACCGGCTCGGCGACGCACTCCCCGTACTCGCCAAGGCTCCGGTCGAGGGTCTCGCCCTCGACTTCACCGGGGCGGCCGCCGCCAACCTCGAAGCGCTGGCCTCCGTGGGCGGACTGCCCGGCAAGCGTCTGGTCGCCGGTGTCGTCAACGGCCGCAACATCTGGGTCAACGATATGGAGAAGTCCCTGGCCATCCTCGGCACCCTGCTCGGCCTCGCCGAGCGGGTCGACGTGGCCGCGTCCTGCTCCCTCCTCCACGTCCCCATCGACACGGGCCTCGAACGGGACATCGAGCCACAGATCCTGCGCTGGCTGGCCTTCGCCCGCCAGAAGACGGGCGAGATCGTGACGCTCGCCCGCGGCCTGGCCCGCGGCACCCACACGATCTCCACCCAACTCGCCGCGAACCGCGCCGACCTGGCCTCCCGGGCGGGCTCCCCCATCACCCGCGACCCGGCCGTCCGCGCCCGCACCGGCGCCGTCACGGACGCCGACGCACGGCGCTCCCAGCCGTATGCGGAGCGGGCCGCCGCCCAGCGCACCGCGCTCGGCCTGCCGCTGCTGCCGACGACGACCATCGGGTCGTTCCCGCAGACCGGTGAACTGCGCACGGCCCGCGCCGACCTGCGGGCCGGGCGGATCGACGGCGCCGGGTACGAGGAGCGCATCAAGGCCGAGATCCAGGAGGTGATCTCGTTCCAGGAGAAGACGGGCATCGACGTCCTGGTGCACGGCGAGCCCGAGCGCAACGACATGGTGCAGTACTTCGCCGAGCAGCTCACCGGCTACCTCGCCACGCAGCACGGCTGGGTCCAGTCGTACGGCACCCGCTATGTGCGCCCGCCGATCCTCGCCGGTGACATCTCCCGCCCCGAACCGATGACGGTGCGCTGGACGACGTACGCGCAGTCCCTGACCGGCCGTCCCGTCAAGGGCATGCTCACCGGCCCGGTCACCATGCTCGCCTGGTCCTTCGTCCGTGACGACCAGCCGCTCGGCGACACCGCACGCCAGGTCGCCCTCGCCTTGCGCGACGAGGTCGACGACCTGGAGGCGGCGGGCACTTCGGTCATCCAGGTCGACGAGCCCGCCCTGCGCGAGACGCTGCCCCTGCGCGCCGCCGACCACCCCGCCTATCTGGCCTGGGCCACCGAGTCCTTCCGCCTCACCACGAGCGGGGTACGGCCGGACACCCAGATCCACACCCACATGTGCTACGCGGAGTTCGGCGACATCGTCCAGGCCATCGACGACCTCGACGCCGACGTCATCAGCCTGGAGGCCGCCCGCTCCCACATGCAGGTCGCCCGCGAGCTCGCCGCCCACGGCTATCCGCGCGAGGCGGGCCCCGGCGTGTACGACATCCACTCGCCGCGCGTCCCCGGCGCCGAGGAGGCCGCCGCCCTGCTGCGCGAGGGACTCGAAGCGATCCCCGCCGAACGGCTCTGGGTCAACCCCGACTGCGGTCTGAAGACGCGTGGTTGGCCGGAGACCCGCTCCTCGCTGGAGAACCTGGTCGCGGCGGCCAGGACGGTCCGCGAGGAAATCGGGACGAGCACGTCCTGACGCGTGTGACGAGCACGCCCGTACGGGTGTGATGAGCACGTCCTGACGGGTGTGTGCGGCGCTGCGGTTCGAACCGGAGCCGCGGCACACACCCGTACACACCTGTGGCTCGTAACGCTCACTCATGCCGCTTCGCGCTCTGCGTCGCGTTGCACCGTGCAAGGATGCGTCCACCCGAGCTGTACTCCGCGCCTCCCCCAAGGCCCCGCCTCATGAGACAAGTCCCCTCGCTCATGTTCGTCCTGTACGTGGCCTGCGCCGTGTGCAAGGCACATATCGCGCACCTCGAGTTCACCCCTCCCGGCGCGCATCCCGTGAGCATGCCGCGCTGGGACGCGATGGGCCGGGCCGCCTACGCCGCGTCCAGAGACCACTCGCTCTGGTGGTTCACCGTGGAGAGCGAGGCATACACGAACGGCGCGGGTGAGAACGTTTCGGACGACGACGCGGACCGCTGCCGAAGAGCCTTCCGCTATCCGCGCACCTTCGGCCGCGTCCACACGGCAGGCCTCAAGGGGGACGCGGGTTTCTGCGCGCGGTGCGACGTCCCCTACTGCGCCCGGCACTGGCGCCGCGAGGAGACGGGCGACGAGGGCACGACGCTCTGTCCGCTGGGCCACCGGCGCTGATCAGGCCCCGCGGCCGGCCGTCGCCTCGGCCCAGCCGAGCGGCTGTGGCGTCCGGCCGTCCGCGTCCGCCACCTGCGGTTCACCGCCTGCTTCGTTGAACGCGGTCAACGCCGCCACCAGCGCCCCGCGTTGCTCGGGAGCGAGCCGTTCGACGATGGCCGTGACCTCTTCCCGGCGCCGGGCGGTGACGGTCTCGACGGTCCGCCGCCCCTCCTCGGTGACCTGGAGCGACGTCTCACGCCGGTCGTGAGGGTTCACCTGCCGGTCGGCCAGCCCCATCGCGATGAGCCGGTCCACCATCCGCATGGCGGTCGACGGCGCCACCTGCAGATGCTCGGCGAGCGTGACCAGTTTCGTGGCGCCCCGCGTCGACAGGACGACGAGCATGCGGAACTGAGGGAGCGTCACTCGTTCCTCGACCTGCGCCAGGGATCGCGCCGACACGGCGATGAGCAGCCTCGACGCCGTCAGGACCGCTCGGGTCACCGCCTCGACGTCGTCCACGTCCTCACGACACTTCCCGGGTTCGGCCATGTGTCCTTTCTACTCCTTCCCGGCGGGTACCCGTCCGCCCCCTACGGTGACCGGGACACCGGTTGAGGCACAGGAGGCCATGTGTTCGACGACTTCGAGCTGACGTGGTGCGAGGGCGACGGCGTGCGACTGCGGGTCCGGCACGGAGGGGCCGGGCCCGCGGTGCTGCTCCTGCACGGTCACCCTCGTACCCACGTGACGTGGCATCGAGTCGCCCCGCTGCTGGTCACGGCCGGCTATACGGTCGTCTGCCCGGACCTGCGGGGCTACGGCGGCTCCGAGAAGCCGCCGACCGACGAGCGGCACAGTCCGTACTCCAAGCGCGCCATGGCACGTGACTGCCTCGCGGTGATGCGCGGACTCGGGCACGAACGGTTCGCCGTGGTGGGGCACGACCGGGGCGCGTACGTGGCGTCGCGCCTCACCCTGGACCACCCGGAGTCCGTGTCCGCCCTGAGCGTCCTCGACGCCGTCCCCATCGGCGAGGCACTGCGGCGCTGCGACGCGACGTTCGCCGCGCGATGGTGGCACTGGTTCTTCCTCGGCCAGACCGACAAGTGCGCCGAACGCGTCATCGACGCCGACCCCGACGCCTGGTACAGGGCCGGCCCCGAGCAGATGGGTGCCGACGCGTACGAGGACTACCGGCGCGCCATCCACGACCCGGCCACCGTGCACGCCATGTGCGAGGACTACCGGGCGGGCCTCGGCGTCGACCGGGAGCACGACGACGCCGACCGGCGGACCGGTCGGCGCATCGAGTGTCCTCTGCAGGTGCTGTGGGCCACCCGCGACGACATGGTGGATCTCTACGGCGACGTGCTGGGCGTCTGGCGTGACTGGGCGGCCGGCCCGCCGGTCGGGGGCCCCGTCGCATCCGGCCACCACATGGCCGAGGAGGCCCCCGACGAACTCGCCGCCGCCCTGGTCGGGTTCTGGAGCTGAGCCGCCACAGAACTATCTGACTCGGTAGCTAATCAACCGTCAGTTCCGCGACTCCCGGGTGCTTCTTCGCCCCCTCCTCACCGCGCACCGTCACCCGCACGTACCGCGCGAGCCGCGGGTCGTCCGCGTCCATCCGGTGCCAGTTCCGCCCGTCGAGGGAGAGCTCGACGCTGTGGGCGGTCGGCTCGGTGTCGCTCCAGGTGGGGGTGACCTTCTTGACGCGCACCGGCTTGGTGAGGTCCGTCGTGAGGCGGCCGTTCGCGCCGTCGGGGACCCAGGCCGTGGCCGAGTTGCCGTCGAGGGCGGCGCCCGCGTACATGCCGGGCTGCTCGGAGGAGGCCTTGGCGGTGGTGCAGCGGGCCAAGTTGGTCGTGGGGGTCAGGTCGGGGCGGCGGGTCTCCAGGACGACGGGGGCTCCCTTGTCGAGCGTCCGCTTGCCCTGCGGGGTGTCGAGTGTCATGGGCGCGCCGTCGGTGAGGCGCACGGTCGTGCGGCGGGCGCCGATCTCGATGTCGTACGTGCGCCCCTGCCAGGAAAGGCCGCGCAGGGTGACGCCGGGGTCGAGCTGCGGAGGCAGCATCGGGTCGAGGTGGAGGCTGCTCTCCCGCATCCGCATGCCGGTCAGACCGTTGGTGAAGGTCTGCAGGAAGCCGCCCTTGCCGGTGAGGAAGTCGTGCGCGGGCGAGCCCGACAGGGGGTCCTCGGCGCCCGCCTTGTCGCCGCGGGCCTCCGAGAACTGCGCGAAGGGGCCGCGGACGAACGGCTTGATGGAGCGCTCCAGGTAGGTGTACGTGGAGCAGCCCGGCTCACCGATCCCGGCGGCGTCGATGGCGTGCACCGAGTCCGTCATGGCCGGTCCGTCCGGGTCGGTGCGCTGCGCGTAGTAGTCGAGGGTGGCGGCCGCCGCGCCCTCGGGCATCTTCCACTCCAGCGGGTACATCAGGAGGACCGTGTCGGCCTGCTTGATGGTGCTGCCCTTGTAACCGTCGTACTGCTGGAAGACCTTGCGTCCCTCGTCGTACGGGATGCGGATGCGGTCGGCGATGGTCTTCCACTTGGCGGGTGCCCGCTCCCCGGCCAGTTCGGCGGCGCGGGTGGCGTGGCGCAGGGCGGTGACGGCCCCCGCGTTGGTGAAGACCGCGTCGTCGACGCCGTTGCTGTACTCGTCGGGCCCGGCCGTGTCCTTGATCGAGTAGCTGCCGTCCTTGTTGCGGCTGACGCGGCCCGCCCAGAACTCGGCGATGCCCTTCATGACCGGGTAACCGCGCTCGCGCAGCCAGTCCGTGTCCTTGGTGGCCAGGTAGTACTGCCAGGTGGCGAGGGAGATGTCGGACTGGAGGTGGATCTGGGTGCGGCAGTGCGGCGGATCGACGCTGTGGCACTCCTTGCCGAGGTTGCCCGAACTACCGCTGTTCCAGGGGTAGAAGAGCCCTTCGTAGCCGAGCTTCCTGGCGTTCTCGCGGGCGCCCGCGCGGGTGCGGTAGCGGTAGTCGACCACGGACTTGGCGAGCTCGGGCCGAGTGGCGAGCAGACCCGGGTACATCCAGGTCTCGGCGTCCCAGAAGACGAGACCCGCATAATTGTCGCTGGTCAGGCCCGCGGGAGCGATGCTGTTGGAGGCGCCTTCGCGGGTGTTGGCGAGCAGCCCGTACTGCGCTGACCGCACCCATGACTGCATCTCGCGCTGCCCGCGCACCTCGATGTCGGCGCGCCACAGTTCGGCCCACGCGGCGGTGTGCGACCGCAGCATGGTCTTCCAGCCGCGGTCGGCGGCCCGTTGCGAGGTGGCGGTGGCGTCCCGGCGCGGTGCACGGGAGGTCAGACCCGTATCGATGCCGACGTACTTGGTGAAGTCGTACGACTGTCCGCGCCGGACCGGCAGGGCGAAGCCCTGGCGTGCCGTCAGGTCCTGGGCACGCGCGGCCTGTTGGGCCATGGCTCCGTGCGCTCCGTGGCCCGCGCGCAGCGTGGAGGCGACGGCGCCGTCGACCTTCGTGCCGTCCGTGCGGAAGGCGACGTCCATGCTCGGCGCGGTCCGGGAGCCGTCACGGTGTCCGCCAATCCGGTCGCCGCCGCCGGTCTGCTGGATGCGGCGGGCGCCGCGGCCGTCCAGCATGTCGGTGACGGTGGCCCTGCCGCTCCAGTGCGGCGTCATCTTCATCCGCACGGCACCGACGTGCGGGTTGGTGCGGTCGGCGAGCACCTCGTAGACGAGGTCGGTGCGGCGGCCGTCGGCGGCCGTCCAGGTCAGCGACGTACGGACGACACCGCAGTGCAGGAGGAGCGACTGGCGGTAGTCGGAGATGCGGCCGGACGGCGTAGAAGAGTTGAAGGTATCGCCGTGCTCTCCGCCCGTGCTGACCGTGAGGGCGGTCCAGTTGGGCAGGGCGGCGACGGCCTGACGGTCCTCGGCGGTCTTCTTGTTGTGTGCGTAGAGGCCGGACACGAAGGAGCCGTCGTAGCGCGGGGTGAAGAGCGGCCAGCCCGTCTTGGCCTCGCTTTCGGTGTATCCGGCACCATTGGGCGGTACGCGTTGCCCCAGGTAGCCGTTGCCGACGAAGGCGTGGTGGGTGTCCTTCGCGTCGGCCCGGGTCGTGGTGCCGAGGGTCCAGCCGTCACCCGTGCGGCAGTGCGCGGCGGGGGTGGTGTCGCCGTCCGGGGCCGCCTTCGCGGCGACCGACGGCACCGAGGCGACGAGGGTTCCGGCCAGCAGCACCGCGGTCAGTCGGGCGGCGCGCGGCCGCGCACCGAGGGAGTACGTCATTGTTCTCCGTCACTCTGGTTCGCCTTGCGAGGGTCCAGGGACCATAAATTTCCTGAACGAGTCACGTCAATAGATCCGTGTTCTCGGTCAAGTCTCGAAGACATGGAGAACGTGTGAGGGCGCGCGTGGTCACGCCGGGACGGCTGAGACGGCTGAGATGGCTGAGACGACTGGGACGGCTGGGATGGCTGGGGGGGGGTCGCGCTCAGCGTCGCGTACTGCTCAGTCCGCACACCGCGAGCTCCTCGGGTGTGATGGACGGCCCCGTCTGGGCGTCCCGTCCCGGCCCCCGGGCGACGCCGAGCAGCACCTGCGGCCTGGCCAGGCAGGTCAGGGGCGCGGAGAGGGTCATGAGGTCGGTGAGTGCGCGCAGGACCGCCGTGTTACCGGTGGCGGTGCGCATCATCCGCTGGGTGTATCCGCGCAACAGGCGTGCGGCGGCCGGGAGTTGAGGTCCCGTGGTGTCGGGGTAGTTGAGGTCCTCGCCGGTGGCCAGGTCCCAGGGGCCGCCCGTCGCACGGGCCACGGACCGCTGGACGTGCCGGGCGAATCCCTCGCGGCGGGCAGGGCGCTCGCCGAGGGCCCGGTCCAGAGCGGCGGCGCTGTGGGCGGCCACCGACAGGCCCTGGCCGTAGACGGGGTTGAAGGTGGCGACCGCGTCGCCCAGGGCGACGAACCCGTCCGGCGCTGCGGGCAGCCGGTCGAAGCGGCGGCGTCGGTTGACGGTGCTGCGGGTGAGGTGGACGTCGGTCAGTGGCTCGGCGCGTGAGATCAGGTCGGCCACGAGAGGGTCGCGCAGGCTGCGGGCGAACGGCTCGAAGTCGACGGCGCCCCTGGTGGGTTCGCCGCCGCGGGTGCCGGCGATGGTGACCAGCCAGCGGCCGCCCTCGACGGGCAGCAGGGTGGCGCCCCGGCCGGGTGTTCCGGCGCGCGGGTCGGCCTGGAGGCTGACGAGCGGGAAGTCCTGCGTGCCGGGCGGCGCGCGGAACAGCCGGGTGGCGTAGACCTGCCCGGCGTCCACGACCTCTTCCTGGACGGCGGGCACTCCGAGCCTGGCGAGGTGCCGGGAGGCCTGCGAGCCGCGGCCCGAGGCGTCGACGACGAGGTCCGCCTCCAGATTCTCCACGGTGCCGCTGTCGATGTCCCGCACGGCCACTCCGGTGACCCGGCGCAGGTCGCCGAGGAGCTCCACGGCCTCGGCGCCTTCCCGCAGTGCCACTTGCGGCAGACCCAGGACGCGTGCGCGCACCACCGCGTCGAGGAGGTCCCGGGTGCAGGAGACGAGGAACTTGCTGCCGGGCCTGCGCGGGAACCAGCCCTGGGGCCCGAGCACGACGATGCCGTCCGTCACTCCCAGCTTCCGCGCCCCCGCGGCCACCCAGGCGTCGACGGTGCCGGGCAGCAGGGCGTCGATGACGCTCGCGCCGCCCGACATCACCATGTGCGCGTGGCGGGCCTGCGGCAGCCCGCGGCGCGGTCCTGCCGTCTCCGGCATGCGGTCCCGGTCGACGAGCACCACCTCGTCCATCCGGCCCGCCAGGACGGCGGCCGCCAGCATCCCGGCCATGCCCGCGCCCAGGACGACCGTGCGACCGCCTCGGCCGGTCTCCCCGACTCGTACGTTCATGACCACGGCCTCCCGGGCGGGACTTGCGGCGCCGGACGCCCCGGCGGCTCGTACGAGCACATTCCGTCCGGGGACTCAGGCCAAACTGCGGCAGAGGGAGCGTGGCGGGCACAAGTCGTGAATCGGACTGTCGGGTGGGGCTCGGTGTCGCGGGTTCCGCGGGTTCCGCGGGTTCCATGGGTGGTGACGACTGCCGCCGCGGCGCCGAGTTCTACCGCGGGGTGCCGAATTCTGCCGTAGTAACGATTTCCACCGTGGTGACGACGCGGGTCAGGGACGGCCGACGGGGCACGGACCCGAAGCCGAAGCGGACCGGGGGCTCCACCGCGGTGAGTGCCCCCAGATCCCGCCCGTCCCACGACGCGCGCGCCGACGTGATGGTGCGCAGGTCCCTGGCCGCGTACCACTCTCTGCGCCCCCTGCCCGCGCTGCCGCGCGTCCGTACGCCCGGCATCAGCAGGCGGGCCGGCACGTCGCACAGGGCGGCCCAGCCGGGGCTGCTCGCCAGGCGGCCCGGGACCAGGCGCAGCAGGCGGCCGAGCGCGGTGGACCGGCCGGGTTGGAAAGCGAGCCGCAGCGGCCCCGCGGTCACGGTCCACTGCCCCTGCCTATGCCCCTGCCCCTGCCCCTGCCCCTGCCCCTGCCCCTGCCCCTGCCCCTGCCCAGCCTCGACGGCCACGGGACACATGACGATCTCGTCGAAGCGGTACGTGGCGGAGACGAACTCCGCGACCTGTTGCGACGGCGCGAGGAGCACGCGGTGGCCGTCGGCGCGCTCCACCATGACGTCGGCGAAGGGTCCCAGCGGGGACACGGGCCAGTATCCGACGACCAGGCGCACTCCGGCACCGGTGCCGAGCCCCGCGATCCATCCGTCGAAGCGCATGCGGCGCGAGGTCCTGCGCAGCGGGCCCCCGCCCCTCCCTGTCCTACGGAGGGGCGGGGGCCCGCGCCTTGCTCGAATGCGCCGCCCGCCTAGCTCTGCGGCGGGTCCTGCTGGGACCGGTCCGAGCCGAACTGGTCCTTGAGCTTGTCCTGGGCGGTGTCGACCTGGCTGGAGTACTTGCCCTGGGTCCTGTCGTCGACGAAGTCGCCTGCCTTGTCGATTCCCTGCCCGGCCTTGTCCTCGTGCCCCTTGAGCATCTGCTTGAGCTTGTCCATGACCGACATGGGCTGTACCTGCCTCTCGACTCTTCCCGTCCCTCCCCTTCCCATCCAGATTCAGGGCGCGATGCCGGATCCGCATCCTGTGGAGGCGACGGAATTCGAACGCGTGACCTACCCCCTCACTGCTGACCCCTGAGTGGAGCCGCGAAAGGGACGGTGACGGTGAGGTGGCCGTCACGGTCCGGGCGAGGGGCGTCGAGGGCCTCCAGACGGGTGGCGAGGTGGCCGATCACCCGGGCGGTGAGCGGCTCGTCCGGGGTGGCCGTGCCTTCCGGAGGCAGAAGGGCCTCGTCGCGACTCGGCGGGTTGTCGCCGAAGTACCGCGCCGTGTCCTTGTTGGCGACCCAGCAGGCGAGCGAGACCTCGACCCGGCCCTGAGCCACCGGACCCACGCGGACGTGCGCGTGCATGTCGAATCCGTCTCCGCCGAGAGTGACCGTCGTGGAACGCTCACGGCCGTCGACACACTGCCGCATCAGCTCACGCACGGCCGGTTCCACGACCGCTCGCGCCATCGGTTGCGCGTAGACCACCTGATTCCCCCCTCAAACGCCGAAGTGTCCCCGGGTGAGGCTCTCGACGACCACGCCCGCCCGTCAACTCCCCTACGCATACGCGTAACTCCTCGTACGCGTGACTCCGAGATGTTGCGGGCATGACAAGGCTGCCCCAGCTGCCCATCCCCGTCCCGAAGTGCCCGAGGAGAATTCTGTGAAGCCGGAGTCGAAGCCAGAGCCAGAGCCGAAGTCGAAGTCGAAGTCGCGCAGAGTGGTCCGCCGTGCGTCCCTGTCCGTCGGCGGTGCCCTCACCCTGGTCGTGGCCTTCGCGGGATCGGCCGTCGCCGCGCCGCCGCAGGCCCTGCCCGCGAACGCCGACGGCACCGAGCAGACGTTCCAGCCCGCCTACGACTACGACGGCGACGGCTGCTACCCGACGCCCGCCATCGGCCCCGACGGAACGGTGAACGGCGGACTCAAGCCGAGCGGCGCCGTCAACGGGCAGTGCCGCGACGCGAGCGACCTCGCCAACACCAACGGATACTCCCGCACCAAGTGCGACAACGGCTGGTGCGCCGTCATGTACGGCCTCTACTTCGAGAAGGACCAGGCCGTGGCCGGCAGCGGCCTCGGCGGCCACCGGCACGACTGGGAGCACGTCGTGGTGTGGGTGAAGGACGGGCGAGCCGAGTACGTCGCCACGTCCGCCCACGGCAAGTTCCGCATCCACCCGCGCGACCAGATCCGCTGGGACGGCACCCACCCGAAGGTCGTCTACCACAAGGACGGCATCGGCACCCACTGCTTCCGCGCCGCGACCGCGGGCGACGAGCCGCCCGAGAACCACCGCGGCAACTGGCAGTTCCCCGCGCTCATCGGCTGGAACGGCTATCCGGCGGGCCTACGGGACCGACTGAGCGCCCACGACTTCGGCAGCGCCACCTTCGGCCTCAAGGACGCGAGCTTCCCCGGTCACCTGGCCGCGGCGCTGCCGGCCGGTGTGCCGTTCGACGTCAACGCCTGAGACACCCGCAACGCCTGAGACACCCGCAACCCTTGAGACGCGCGTCGGCTCGCCGCCGCTTTATGCGTTTCAGGCGTGTCATACCTTTTGGGCGGTACGAGAAGCGATCGTGGGCACGTGGATCACATGACTGATGTCCGCTTCTTCGCCCGCAGGTACGGGCCTCCACCGCGCGAGGCCCGCCCGTCCTTCGTGCTCGTCCACGGACTCGGGCTCTCGGGCCGCTACTTCGTGCCGCTCGCGCGTCGGTTGGCCGCGGGCGGCACGAGCGTTCTCGTGCCGGATCTGCCGGGCAACGGGCGCTCTCGGTCCGCCGTACGCCGTGCGCCCGATGTCGGACAGCTCGCGGATGCCCTGGCGCACGGCCTGGCGCGCGGCCTGGGCCGTGCGTTCTCGACGGGGCCCACTGTCCTGGTGGCCAACTCGGTCGGCTGCCAGGTGGTCGCGGCCCTGGCCGCCCGCCACCCCCACCTGGTGAGCCACCTGGTGCTGGTCGGCCCCGCGCTCGACCCCGGCCTCTCCGGGCTGCGTCAGTTCGGGCGGCTCGTCGCCGACGCCCCCAGGGAGCCCCTGAGCCTGCTCGCGCTGGCCGGGTTCGACTACCTGGTCACCGGCCCCCTGCGCTGCGCTGCCTCCTTCCGCCACTCGCTGCGGGACGCGGCCGCCGCATTCGAGGCGAACCTGTCCCGGGTCCGCGCGCCCACCCTCGTCGTACGTGGAGCGGGTGACACCATCGCCTCCGACGCGTGGACGCGACGCGTGGCGGATCTCGTCGCCGACGGGTACGCGCGGGATCTCCCGGACGCCGCCCACGCGGCCCACTTCGGCGCGCCGGATGCCCTCGCCGCGCTGATCGAGAACTTCATGGCGGGAGAGCCCGGATGACGTCCCACCCCTCGCCCTGGCTGCGCCTGCTGCCCGGCATCTCCCCGAAGCGCCGAGGTTTCGTCCTCGCCTGGTGGGGGTTCGCCCTGACCTTCGGCGGAATGCGGCTGCTCACCTGGCTCATCCACATCGACGCCGCCGGGGTCGGTGACATGCAGGCCGGCGGGGTGCACATCCATCACTACGTGTGGGGAATCCTGCTGCTCGCGGGGGTGGGCGCGGCGGGCCTTGCCGAACGCTCCGCCAGGGCGCGCGCCTGGATGGGGCTTGCCTACGGGGTCGGCCTCGCCCTCGTCGTCGACGAGGCGGCGCTGTTGATCAGCCTGGAGGACGTGTACTGGGACACGCGGGGCGGGTTCAGCATCGCCCTGGCCATCGCGGTGATCGCCGTCGCCGGCAGCGTCCTCGCGGTCACGAGGGGGCGCCGGGCATCCAAGAACGATGTGGACGAGGACGACTGAGGTCGACTGAGGATGACTGGGGTCGGATGAGGTCGGCGGTCGCCGTGAGCGGCCTACTCCGGCTCCACGTCGGTGTGCAGCATGTGGTGGTCCGAGTACGGCGTGGGCTGTACGCGGTGCTCGCGCGCGGCGAAGCCACGTAGGAAGACGTAGTCGAACTTGCTGTGCCAGTCGGTCGTCGGCTCGCAGGGACCCGTGGGCACGGGGTGACACTCGGAGTCCGTGTCCTCGGCCAGCTCCCAGATGCGGCTGAGTTCGGGGGCGTCCGGCACCGCGTTGAAGTCGCCGAGAACGATCGCGCGGTCGTGCCGGGCGACTGCCGCGGCCAGTACGCCGGCCTGCGCCGCCCGGACCGATTCCTGCTGCCGCTGGGCGAGGTGCGTGTTGAAGACCCGGACGGACCGGCCGCCCACGGTAGTGGTGACCGCCATGTATCCGCGGTCCTCGGATCCGCCGTCCGGATACTCCACGGTGACCGGGTCCTTCATGGGTGCGGCCGAGAGGACCGCCTGCCCGAAGCCTCCCGGATTCCACGGCACTCCGCCGCAGCGGCCCCAGTCCTGGAGGACCGTCCCGTACTTGACGCGGTACTCCAGCCCGTAGAAGCTCCGCAGGTGGTTCCGGATCCTCTCGACGTCCCGCACGCACGCTTCCTGCAATCCGATGACCTGGGGCGCGTACGTGGCGATGTCCGCCGCACGGTCGATGTTGCTCACGTCGCAGGGATTGCAGATGTTCCACGTCATGACCCGGTTCGGTACGACCTCGCCGACGGCGTCGACGGGCAGCGACCTGACGAAGAGGGCACCGCTTGGAGCGCTGGGGCCTACGAGCATCATGAAGACCGCGAACATGGTGCCCGCCAGCAACCGCGTGCCCTTACGGAACACCCTCGCCTCCCCGATCCGACGTCGACCCGCAGCCCCCGGAGTCCCCACCGTCCCTGCAGTGTTCATGCAAGAGATTATGGGACGGCCTCGGAACACGAGAAGAAGGGACCCTGCCATGCCCGGCGACCGGCTCATGCGCATCCACAGCCCCGAGTTCAAGGCCATGTCCGAACGGGTCCTCCGGGCCACCGAACTCACGTCCCGCCTGAACGTCCTGCCCTTCGAGGACGAGGAGGGCAAGGCAGCCCTGTTCGAACAGATCCTGGGCAAGCCGCTGCCCCCGAAAGTCACGATCTACCCGCCCTTCTACACGGACCACGGCCTCAACCTGGACCTCGCCGAGCGCGTGTTCATCAACCAGAACTGCACGTTCCTGGATTACGCCGGTATCCGGATCGCCGAGCGCGTGATGATCGCACCCAAGGTCACGTTCATCACCGTCGGCCACCCGGTCGACCCCGAGGAGCGTCGGAGCCGGCTGACCGGCGGGCCCATCGACGTGGCGGAGAACGTGTGGATCGGCGCCGGTGCGACGATCCTTCCAGGCGTCAGCATCGGCCGTGACGCGGTCGTCGCCGCGGGCGCGGTCGTCGCCGACGACGTGCCCCCGGCCACCCTGGTGACCGGAAGCAAGGCGACGGTGCACCGCCAGTGGTGAGGCCGTCGCCGGTCTCGTCCGGACCGCGACACGTCTCTGAAGGCGCAGTCGGTAGCAGGGAAAACGGATCGACAGGCGTGCCTGTGAGGGGCTGGGATGGCTCCGACTGCCCGCCGTGACGAGCGGGCCCGGCACAGGAGTTGTTTTTGACGACCGGACGAACCGCGGGCCTCCGCCCTGCGATCGACGCCACACTGGCCAGACGTCTGGTCGACACGCAGTTCCCGCGGTGGTCCGCACTGCCTCTCGAACTGCTCGAACCGGCGGGCTCGGACCACGTGATCTACCGTCTGGGGGACGACCTTGCGGTCCGGCTGCCCCGCCATGACGGGGCCATCGGGCAGGCCGCGAAGGAGTCCGCCTGGCTCCCCCGGCTCGCACCGCACCTGCCGTTGGCGATCCCGGTCCCGGTCGCGGTGGGCGAGCCGGACTTCGGCTATCCGTGGCCGTGGGCCGTCTCCCGTTGGCTGGACGGCGAGGTGGCGACCACGGAGTCCCTGGGCGACTCGCCCGGGGCCGCCGTCCAACTGGCACAGTTCCTCACCGCCTTGCAGGCGTTCGTACCGGAGGACGTTCCGGTGGCGGGGGCCGCAGGCATCGCGGGCGCCGACAGGGACTTGGCCCACGGGGGCCTGGTCGGCGGGGAGCTGGGCGACCGGGCCCTGGCGGACAGGGGCCTGGGGGCCGAGCACTTGGCCGGTGAACCGCTGGCCGAACGGGACCGCGCGACACGGGCCGCCATCGCGGAGCTCGACGGCGTGTTCGACGCAGCGGCCATGACCGAGCTGTGGGACGCGGCGCTCGACGCACCCGCATGGGGCCGCCCGCCGGTCTGGTTCCACGGCGACTTCCACACCGGCAACCTGCTGACCGTCGACGGCCGCCTGAGCGCGGTCATCGACTTCGGCGGCCTCGGCATCGGCGACCCGGCCTGCGACCTGACCATCGCCTACACCCTGATGTCCGCGAGAAGCCGGGCCGCCTTCCGCACCGCGCTCGGCGTCGACGACGCCACGTGGGCCCGCGGCCGCGGCTGGGCGCTGGCCACCGGCCTGAACGCCTACACCACGTACGCCGCCGTCAGCCCCAGGGTCGCCGCGCAGACCTACCGCCAGATCACCGAGGCGCTGATCGGCTGAGCAACTCCCCTGACGTAGGGTCAAGGTCAACCTGGGCCGGGCCGCGTTCAGGCGCCCGGGAGGAAGAGACAGACCAGATGTCCGTGCGGGTCACGGAGGATCCGTACGTCCTTCAGCGGCTGGTGCTCCTCCGGCGTCGCCCCCAGCGCGCAGGCACGCTCGGTCTCCGCCTCCAGGTCGTCGACCTGTACGTCGAGGTGTGCCTGCATCTGCTGCGTACCGGGGCGTTGCGGCCACGTAGGGGGCGTGTGGTCGGGTTCCAGCTGGAAGCTGAGGCCGGGCCGCTCCGATTCCAGCGGTCGCAGACGGACCCACTCCGGGCTTCGCTCGACCTCCT